>JAAVIF010000008.1 GCA_014799365.1 Oscillospiraceae bacterium | reverse complement strand
TTTAATTTTGAAATATAGAAAGTTTAAGTGTTTGCGGAGCTTGTTCCGACACTCTCCCCCCTTAGGTTTCACCTTAAGAATCCTTTCCTTACCCCCCTCTATGCGTAGTGCTGATTTTTTAGTTNTTTNCCTCANANANTATGTGCGTGAAATGTCACTTANNTAAGTTTGTNAANTGNCANATNCCGGTAATTTGCAATTNTGNTGNGCTTTNTTTGTTTTTCATTTTNTNANGTNCTTTTTTTCTTNANNTCATGCCNCTNTTTCTANTTNNCNAATTGAATTNTGGGGANACATAAATNNNATTTNTTTTNANATNNNNCNGTNATCNGATAAAACATTTATTCTTTTACTACCTTTATTTTTTTAACACCGTANANCTTTAACAAATCCGCTGTCTGCGCCGTAATCAGTTCTCCTGCNGCCGCTAACGGAACACAGGGCGGACAGGGCGTGTTTATATCGGCGCATATTCTGTTTACCGATTTTTCCACAGGAATCTGCTCCGTTAAAGAGAAAAACGCTTCCCTCGGCGGCATTGCAAAAGCGGATTCGGGTAAGGAAACAACGGTCGGAGAAATAGGCGTTAAAGGCGCGATATTTTCCGCGGCTTTAATTATTCGCGTAAAATCGNAAAGNGGCTGNGNAGTNGAAAACAGCAGCACCGTGTATCTTAGGTCGGAAAACTCGGCGGCTATCCCTTGCTTTCTGAATTTATCGGATAAAGCAAAGCCGCTGTAACCGTANGCATTCGCGTCTATTGTTATCCTCATGGCGTCGCTTTCTTTAAGAGCATANCCNATTTCCGTNAAAGCGGATTTTAAGCTTTTTATTTCATCAAATACCCGTTTTGCCCTTTNCTTTTCGTCGGAAATATGGAGATTGCATAAATCAAGGCTGTCCAAAATCAGGTAAGAGGGACTGGAGCTTCCGAAAAGGGACATGGTCTCCTTTGCTCTTTCCGAGAAAAGGGAAGGGGCGTTTTTGCTTATATGCAGATAACCGCCGCCCGTAAGACAGGGCAGAGTTTTATGCGCGCTGTCGGCGGTCATATCCGCNCCGANCGATAAAGGGTGATTATCGGTAAAAACCTTATACGCTCCGTGAGCGTTGTCAATAAGCAAAGGTACATTTTTTTCCCTGCANACCTCGGCNATGCCTTTAATATCACTTTCGCCGCCGTAATAATCAATGCTTTGCGCAAAAACGCAAAGAGTGTTAACGTTTATTTTATCCTTTACGGACTGAGGNCTTATTTTGCAGGATAAATACTCGTTGGGAAATATCCANTCNATTTCAAGCCCCAATAATATACAGGAGGTAAGCAGACTTTTGTGGCAAAATCTTGAAGCAATAACACGGTTTTTGCTCGGATCNTATTCCTTTGCGAGTGCTAACATAGTTTGTATCGAAAGAGTACTGCCGCCGCATGAGAACAAGGTCTCTGCCGCTCCGTAGAGCTTTGCGGNATTGGCTTCGCTTNCCNTTATTATACCGCCGCTTTCAAAAAGGCTGTCCGCGCCCTCTATTTCNGTTATATCAAAGGGATTCGCTTTGCCTCCCGGCATATGGCAGCGAACCGTATTTTCTTCCGCATAGGACTGTAAAAAATCATGTATGGGCGTGTTCATTTTTATGACCGTTCCTTTCTTAAAGGAGTTATTATTTATTTTAAANAAACAGATAAGACTCCGTTAAATTAGAAGCATAAATTCCTTTTAAAGCAGTTGACTATTTTTTCCTGTGGTGATATAATATAAAAATACGGTTATCACGGGATAAGAAAAAAACAGCCTGTATATGGACAATATATAAGGTGGAAATATAAGAATAAGGAGAAAACCGCTCCTGCGGCGATAAGAAAAAAATGGAAATGCCTTTCAAGCCCAACGAGGGCAAAAATTTAACTATCAATACCGATTGGGGTACTTACGCCCGTTTCCCGATCAGAACTCATGTTGTTATGAAAGAGGACGTTATGAACGATCTCCTCGATCAATACGTAACGGAATATCTTGAAGAGGGCGACATGATCTTTATTTCCGAAAAGATAGTAGCGATAACGCAGGGCAGAGCACTTAAGGTAAGCGAAATCAAGATAAGCCGACTTGCAAAATTCCTTGTAAAGTTTGTGTACAAATCCGACGCCGGTATCGGTATAGGCGCGCCCTCCACAATGGAGCTTTGTCTCAGAGAGTGCGGAAGAATAAAGGTGCTTTTTGCCGCCGCCATAGCGGGCGTCTGCAAGCTTTTCGGAAAGCGCGGCGTTTTCTATAACATTCTCGGAATGAAAGCGAGAGCTATCGACGGACCCAGCGAGTACAATGTTCCGCCCTATAATGAGTACGCTAAAATGGCTCCCGAAAATCCCGACGGCGCGGCAGCCGATATGAAAGCGCATGCGGGAGTTGAGGTGGTCATCGTTGACGCCAACGATCTGGGCTGCAACGTACTGGGCAAGAGCAGCAAGGATATTCCGGACAAGTTCTGNGAACAGTTATACCGCGACAATCCCCACGATCAGGGCTTTTGNCAGACACCTCTTGCGATCGTTCGCAAGGTCGAAAGGCTTGAGGGCAAGGACAAGGACTTGGCGGAATTGGAAAAGCTCAGATTTGACCGTGAAAACGAAGCGGCTCAACAGAAATAAAAAATCAAAGGGTTGCTGTTTTACTGTAAGGCGGCAGCCCTTAACTGTTTTATTGCTGTCCGCTTTGATAACATAAACGGGTTGTTACGCGCATCATCCTAAAAATCTTCGCCTATCTCAAAGCTGCCCTACCGCCTTTATCCGCCGCCTTTCTTTCCTACGTTAAAGCTGCCCAACCGCAGGGGGCGGAGCCGCATATTTCCTAACGGAAATATGCGCGTCGGCTGTCGCCGACGCTGCCGAATTTTTTTCAAAAATTCGGCGGCTCCGCCGCACCGCTTACCCATACAAAGCATCGTTCACTATAAAAAAGGAGAAAACCATGCCCGCAGGATTGATTATTATTGTCGTAATTGCGCTTTGTATCGCTTTCATAATATATTGTTATAAAGGCAAAGGTAAAAAAATAAAAATCACTGTTATAAAAAAAAGAAAAACCTTTTACAGCACATTAAATCAAATCACATATTCCAACGCAATCACAACTCATTACACCATTGACTGTACATATGACAACTCCGCAAGAATCCACACATTGGGCTGTGAATGGGGCATCTATGAGCGATTGAGGAAAAACAGATCTTATATCGTTACCGTTAAAATGGGGGAAATCATAAAAGTACACAAAAAATAGCTGTTTCGGCTTGCTTTTTTCCGTCCCAAGCGTTATGACATGCGCGATAAAAAGTTATAATCCGACACTCCCTATCAGGATTTGGACAACGACACCTGCCCGTCGCTGTATCTTGCAACAATACTTATTTTTTCCCCGTTCTTATCGGTATAAGCCGCCGTGAACCCAGAAAGGTCCATAAGCTCTCCCGCCTTGACCTCGTTTAACGGCGCACAGAAAACGGTTTTCCCAAAGCACACTATCGTAAAATCATTCCCCGTAATATTGACCGCCCCGTTATCCCCTATCTTCTTTTCCCCGCCCTTTTCGTAATCCCTCCGGGTTACATACTTAAGCTGCCTTTTATCCAGTCCCTTGAGCTGTTCCACGGACATACAGTTTTTATCCTTCTTTTTAAAAAACATTTTCTTATCCTCCTGTCGATACTATTCTCAAATCAAATTACGGACAAATTAAACGGAAGATTTAAGAATAATATTTATGATTAAAGATCAGTATAAAATTGTTTGTTAAAAAAATTATTTTATTTTAACAATGTATTCAAGACAAAAATTTGTAACTTTTTTGTAACCACTTTGATAATTTTGCAAAAAAATGAATAACACCAAAATTTGTACACAACTTAAATATATCACCAAATCCCCTGTTTGTCAATAAAAATCGGAATTTTCCCGTTTTGTTCACTTGACACGACCGAATTTTTGAGGTACAATTAAAGTAATTGTATAAAGAACAAAAGTATGTAATACTAATCCCTTTTAAAACTGTTGGATTAGTGTTTAGGGTGCAACCCTTTTTAAACTATGGATTTCTCCATAGTTTAAAAAGGGATTGGTATAAGTATATCAAGTGCGGAACATTAGAACAAGGCTTAATCGGAAAGCCGTCAATAAATAAGAAAGAGAATCATATGAAAAAAGAAACAAATCTGTGTATGAGCTGCATGGGCAGACTTAATGATCACGGCACCTGTCCCCTCTGCGGATATTTTGATACCGAATCATACATATCCTCCTACCTTGCCCCCAAAACCTTTTTGGCGGATCGTTATATCGTGGGCAAGCTTATAGGCTATTGCGGCGAATCGGCTTTATATATCGGCTTCGATACCGAAGAAGGGCGCAAGGTGACTATCCGCGAGTATATGCCGGATACCCTTTGCGTAAGAGAAAGAGACGATGAAATAATTTCGGTAAGAAGCGATAAGCTGCCGCTGTATAAAACCTACTTAGCGGAATTTATCGAGCTTCATTCCACCCTTATGCGTTCCTCCAACATTCGCTGCATACAGCCCGTTTTGGACGTATTCACACAGAATAATACCGCCTATGCGGTTATGGAATATATAGGAGGTATAAGCCTTAAGGCTTACCTTACCAACTGCGGCGAGGTGATGACATGGGAGCAGATAAAGGAGCTGTTTCCACCCGTGCTCACCGCCTTAAGCATGCTCCACGGCTTGGGTATAGTCCACCGCGGAATAAGCACCTCTACAATATTTGTAAGCGAAAGAAACGAGCTCAGACTTATCGGCTTTTCGATCAGTGCCGCCCACACGGCGGACAGCGATATAGGCTATGAGGTTTTCGGCGGCTACGCTGCCCCCGAGCAGTATTCAAGCGCGAGAAGAAACGGAAGCTGGACGGACGTTTACGGAATTTCCGCCGTGCTTTACCGCTGTTTAACGGGCATCACACCTCCTTCGGCCACCGACAGACTTATCGAGGACAGCTTGACCGATCCGATGCTTATCAACCGCAACATTCCCAAAAACGTTTCGGACGTTATCATGAGAGGAATGAGACTTGAAGCGGAGGAAAGGACATCGACCGTCACAGAATTTGTAGACAGGCTTTTCGAGCAGCCTGTACCCGCGGAGGAATATTCCTCGGAAATATCCATACCCACGCCAAAGCCCTCCGTCAAAAAAAGCAGTGAAAGCAAACCGACGTCTCACAGCGGCAGCAGACCGTCACAGCCGCCGAAGAAAAAGAAGAGAGGAAAAAGAAAAACGGACAGGGATAAAATAAAATTTATTGTAATATCTTCAATTTTAGGCATAATTATACTTGCCTTCATTATTGCAATGATAGTTACGGCTTCCGCGGGACCTGACGAAGACATTCCCGAAAACACCACGGCACGTACGACAGCTTCAACGCCTGCATTGAACACAGTGCCCGCCGAAACCTCCGCTAACGAACCCGTTACCGCTTCACAAGGCGGGGGCTACGTTCTGCCCGACTTTGAGGGTACTTTCTTCACTACCGTAAGCACCAACAACCAGTATTCATATCTTATTTTTAACGCCACCTATGATTTCAGCGACGAGTTCAAGGCCGGACAGATCATCAGCCAGAGCATTCCCAAGGAAACAGTGGTACAGTCGGGTACCGAAATCAACGTTGTTGTCAGCAAGGGCCCTGAAAAGCTTCCGCTTCCCGATTATACGGAAAAAACCGTGGAGGACTATGTAAAGGAATTGTCCGAGCTTGGCATTAAATACCGTATAGAGGAAGAGATCACCGACGAGGTCGAGGAAGGCATGGTCGCTCGGTGCAGCAAGGAGATCGGCGAGGATATTTTTGTCGCGGACAGCGAGGAGGTAGTGGTATACAGCGCGGTTAAGCCGGAAGAAACAACCACTGCATTTAACGCGCTTGAATGGGAAACAGACGCCGTGGAAAACACCGATAACGGCGATATTACCGATTACACCGACGTAACCACCGACCCCGAAAATACGGACGATTATGCCGACGAACCCTTAATCTGGTAAAATACAATAGGAGAAAGCTTTTCTTTCGGCCTTGAAAGGAAAACGAAAATAACAGCATGAACCTTGACGAAATAAGAAAAAAGATCGACGAAACGGACGACGAAATATTGAGGCTGTTTTCCGCAAGAATGGAGCTTTGCGAGCAGGTGGCGGACTATAAGGCAAAAAACGGTATGCCCGTTTTTCAGGGAGGTCGTGAAAAGCAGGTATTGGACGGTATCGAAGCAAAAACCGAACAGCACCTTAAATCGGCGTCAAGACTTCTCTTTTCGCAGATAATGGAGATTTCCAAGTGTCTTCAAACCGAACGTCTCACCGAGTACGAACAGGTGAGTAATTCTGCCCCCAAAGACGATCCGAAAATCGCCTGTCCGGGAATAAGAGGGAGCTACACCGAGGAAGCCTGCTTTCGCGTGTTCGGAAAAGACGCCCGTATAGATTATTTTGATACATTTGAACAGGTTTTTAACGCGGTAGGAACAAACGAAGCCGAATACGGGATAGTACCTATTGAAAATTCCACCGCGGGAGGCGTAGACGGCACGTATGAGCTGCTTGGCCTGCATGATATGCACATTTGCAAGCGGCTTTCCATTCCCGTAAATCATGTTTTGGCGGCAAGGTCAAATGACTGCGCGGTAAATAAGGTAATCTCTCACGAACAGGCGTTGCATCAATGTCAAAGCTTTTTAAGGGAATTAGGCTGTAAAACCGTTACGGCACCCAACACCTCTATTGCGGCAAGAGACGTGGCGCAAAGCGGGGATAAGGACATTGCCTGCATTTGTTCACAGCATTGCGCCAAGCTGTACGGTTTGGAGGTGCTTAAAAGCGGTATCGCGGACAACAGCGAAAATTTCACCCGCTTTATAGTTATATCAAAGGATTTGCAGATCGAAGAAAACGCGGATATAATCAGCGTTTGTCTTTCTCTCCCTCATGTGACGGGTTCTCTTTACAGACTGCTTACAAAATTCAACTACTGCGGCTTAAACTTAACCAAAATCGAAAGCCGCCCCATGCCCGCCCATATAAAAAAGCTTTCCGAAGCCGCAATGGAGGATAAGGAAAATTTCGAGGTGATATTTTATCTGGATTTTGAGGGAAGCCTGTTAAATCCGTCGGTGTCCAAGCTTTTGAAAAGTCTTGAAAAAGAATGTGTTTATTACAGATTTTTGGGCAACTACCGCGATATGGATAAGAAAAACTAAATCGTAAAAAGCTTGTTTATACTTAGGTCAATTAACAGTGGAAACAAGCTTTTTATACATAATGTTATTATACATACAGACTAATACAAATTAAAATATACTAAAAGGAAATAATAATATGAGAATCGGACACGGATATGACGTGCATTTGTTTAAAGAGGGAAGAAAGCTGATATTGGGCGGCGTGGATATACCATGTGAAAAAGGGCTTGACGGACACTCCGACGCCGATGTGCTGGTTCACGCGATAATGGACGCCCTTTTGGGTGCCGCGGGACTTCCCGATATAGGAAAGCTGTTTCCCGATACCGATGTGAAGTATGAGGGCATATCAAGCTTAAAGCTGTTGGAGGAGGTAAGGGATAAAATTTATTCCCTGGGGTACAGTGTGGGAAATATTGACTGTACCGTTATTATGCTGAGGCCCAAAATAGGTAAGTATACCGATGAAATGAAAGTAAATATATGCAGGTGCTTGAATATAGCCGAAAATCAGCTTAACATCAAGGCTACCACCGAAGAGGGCGCGGGGCTTGGAGAAAACGCCGCGGGAGCGCATGCGGTGGTGCTGCTGAACGGGTGCGAAGGATTTTTCGGCGGGGTGTTTATGGGATAGAAGCTTAACTTCATAATATATTATCGTGTACAAGTATTTTAATATCGTCCAGAAAACAACAGCTTACATTTCTCTTTTATATGACCTTATTTAGTGTTCATGCTGTTAAATAATAGGAATGTGATTTTACGTAGGTAGTCATAAAATTCTCGGACAAAAACGGTAATACCAAATTATCTTGAAGCTGTAAGCCTGCCTGTTGCCTTTGTAATTGCGATTGAAGCAAAAAAGGCAAGCGTAACGCTTATAAAGTCCTTAATAAGATAAGGGGCGGAAACCAGCAAAAATGAAGCTATAAAGCCGTTTGAGGTGAGCAGTGAATAATGAAGTGTGCCGAGGAGGTGACAAACCAAAAGACCGAAAAAGCCAAGAACTATTCTTAAAGGCTTACTTTTTATTGACACGCCGCAAAGAAAAACGAAAGGCAGAAATCCGTAAATAAAACCGCCCGTAAACGAAGCAATACAGGCTATACCGCCTTTGAATCCCGTAAATACGGGTATACCGATCGCACCTAAAAGTATATAAACCAATATTGCGGCAGTTCCCTTTTTCGCACCCAACGAGTAACCGCATAGAGCTACCGCAAAGGTTTGCAGTGTTACCGAAACCTGTGTGGGCATAGGTATGGCAATTTGAGAAAAAACCGCAACAATTGCGGCAAAAAGAGCAATCATCACTAAGTCAGATGTTTTTAGTCTTGCTTTTGCGTTTTCGTTCACATTTTCTTTCATAATAAAAAATCCTTTCCTTTTGAGCCGCTGCTTTTGTCTATATCAAAGCTTGACCGAAATCTCCCCCGAATTTAATGTCATAGAACCCTCGGCNGTTTCGACTATAAGCTGTCCGCTCATATCTATATCAACGGCCTTCGCCCTATAATCGGTTCCGCTNTTTGTAAAATTGACCTCCTTGCCGAGAACCAGAGAATGTGACTTATAATCCTCTATATTNTCTTCTCTCGTTCTGTTAAGGCACTTAAAAAGGCACTCCGCCACCTTTGCCGCCAACGNTGCCCTGTTAATGGCTTCTCCTACCATACCCGCCTTTTTTTCCAATCCGTCGGGAAAATCTTCGGTGGTGATATTTATTCCCATACCCACCACAATGCTGTCTATNCTTTTCGCTTCAAAGTCGGTGGTGGCCTCGGACAGTATGCCGCAGATCTTTTTTCCGTCAAGATACACATCGTTGACCCATTTTATAAGCGGCTTTTTGTCNGNAAGGCTTTCAATGGCCATGCAAACGGCACAGCCCGCGCATATGGTGACCAGATCGGTGTCGGATGTGAAAAATTCGGGGCGAAGTATCACCGTCATGTAAAGCCCGGTGCCCATGGGAGAATANAAGCCGTTTCCACGCCTGCCCCTGCCCGCCGTCTGAGTTTCGGCAATTATTATCGTGCCGTTTTTTCCCCCGTCCGCCGCTGTCTTTTTTGCGTAAGTGTTGGTGCTGTCCACTGTTTTTAAGACAATAATATCGTTTCCCCGCATTTCCTCGGGAAGATGTGAACGAACGCCTTCCGCNGAAAGAAAGTCCCCTGCTTTAATAAGCTTGTAGCCCCTTCCTTTGCCCGCTTCTATCCGATAACCGTCCTCTCCCAAAGCGTTGATCGCTTTCCAGACGGCGGTGCGGCTTACCCCCAATTTATCTGCCAGCTCCTGCCCCGAAAGCTCACATCCNACGCTTTCATCCAATATCCGAAGCAGCTTTTCTTTTACCGTCATAACAGTAACATTCCTTTCACAGAATNAGCATAAACAAAGTCAAAATGGTTATTATACCCAAATCACTATTAACCCATTAAAAAACANTTTTCANTTTTTAATCGGTTAATAATATTACATATTGTAGCACATTTTCAAAAAGTTGTCAACTTATTTTTTTAAAAGGTTGACANCTTTTTGAAAAATACAAACAAATTCCGTATTTTTCTTGANTTTTACACTTTATTTTGATAAAATGAAAGCAGTAAATTTTTCACGGTGAGCGACAGGCTTTTTCGATTTCGGTTGGTAATACTAATCCCTTTCAGAACTGTGGGATTAGTGTTTCGGGTGCAATCCCTTTTTATCCATAGTATAAAAAGGGATTGGTATAAATCAAACAACCGTGATCGGCGATGTTATGCGCAAATTGCTCACAGGAAAGGAAGAAAACATGAATATAAACGATAAAAAGAAATCAAAGGATTTTGAATTTTTGTTTAACGCTGTTTTAAAGCTTGAATCGGTTGAAGAGTGTTACAGCTTTTTTGAAGATTTATGCACAATGCAGGAGCTGATCTCCATTGCNCAGCGATTAAGAGTGGCAAAGCTTTTGACCGAAAAGAAGATTTACAATGATATAGTAAAGGACACCGGAGCNTCAACCGCCACTATCAGCCGGGTCAACCGCACCTTAAATTACGGCAACGGCGGATATATGCTTGCTTTTGACCGTATGGATAATACGGATGATGAGGAAAAATCGGAATAATGAGCTACTGCGATTTTGCGTACTTTTACGATCTGCTTACCGAAAATATTGATTATAATTATTTGGCGAAATATTACAGCGGCATACTTAAAAAGTACGGCGGAAAAAAGGACGGCGGAGAGCTGCTGGATTTAGCCTGCGGAAGCGGTAANCTTTCCCTGCCGTTAAAANGCTTAGGCTATAAGGTGACAGGCGGTGATCTTTCTCCCGAAATGCTGACGGCCGCGGCGGGAAAATCAACCGAAATACGGTGGCTTAGTCTCGATATGACGAATTTGTCCTTTGAAAATCGATTCGACTTTGTTATATGCGGACTGGACAGCCTTAATCATCTTCAAAGCAGAGAGCAGATAGAAGCTGCCTTTAAAGGGGTCTGCAACGCTTTAAGAACCGGCGGAGTATTCGCGGCGGATATGAATACGGTTTACAAAAATGTGAACGTTTTGGGCAATAATGCCTTTACCTTTGATTACGACGGCTTATACTGCGGCTGGCAGAACGAGCTTGACGACGCCGACCCTTTGCACAGGGTGGATATGTTTCTTGATTTCTTTTCGGAAAACGAGGACGGCTCCTATACCCGTTACGAGGACTCCTTGAGCGAAATCGCGCTGCCCGTTGATGAGATTGAAGAAATGCTTGAAAAATGCGGTTTTGAGGTGTGCGAGATAAGCGAGTATCAAACGGGAAAAAGCTTGTCTCAGAACGAAAACGCCGAGAAATTTACCTTTGCGGCAAGAAAGCCGTATATAATGTAGAAACATGTTTTAAAAGGAGAAGCTATGGGAAAATTAGTAAGAGCGTTATCCGCGGACGGAAGCGTACTTTGCAGCTCGGTTGACGCCACGGACATATGCAACGAAATAGTTAGAATACACCGCCCCTCGCCCGTTGCCACAGCCGCAATGGGAAGACTTGCGTCGGCGGGAGCGTTGATAGGCGCGCTTATGAAAGCTGAAAAGGACGCCTTGACGCTCAGAATAAACGGCGGCGGTGTTGGAGGTACGATAGTGTGCGTTTCCGACTATATGGGAAACGTACGCTGCTGCTGTGATAATCCGTCCGCCGATCTGCCTTTAAAGGAAAACGGAAAGCTTGACGTAGGCGGCTTTGTGGGNAAGGACGGTTTTTTGGCGGTAATAAGAGATCTGGGCCTAAAGGAACCGCATGTTACCCAATCACCTATCGTAAGCGGNGAGATCGCCGAGGATATTACAGCATATTACGCTATAAGCGAACAGATACCCACCGTTTGCGCCNTGGGTGTTTTGGTGGACAGAGATCACAGCGTCAAAGCGGCGGGCGGTTATATTATACAGCTTGTACCGCCTATAAANGAAGCCGCTATTGATTTTATCGAAAAAAATATCAAGGATATGCAAAGCGTTACCGAGCTTTTAACAAAAGGAAAGACCCCCGAGGAAATTGCTCTGATGGGTCTCGAAGGTCTTGACGGTGAAATTTTAGACAGTTGGGNGTGCGGATATAAGTGTANGTGCAGCCGNGAAAGAACGGANAGGATGCTGATAAGTCTTGGCAGGAAAGAGCTTNNCGANNTGGCTAACGACGGTGAGGAGCANACCGAGATCTGCTGTCAGTTCTGCGGNAATAAGTATTATTTCAGCAAAGAGGAGATAAAGAGNCTGGCGGAGCTTTAAAAAANCNACTCTGNCGGAAAAAATCATTCTAATTTACAAGAACCTTGCAGACAAAATTTTCAGGTCTGCAAGGTTCTTGTAAATTACAAACTAAGCACTAATTTTCGGTCGACAACTAAATTGTTTATCTTTAATTGAAATTAGCATCAATATCGTATGAAACAGGAGATGCGGGTATTTAATTAAACATATTGTAATATTGATTAAAAATCAGTATTGCACAATGCTAACAACAACGGAAAGTAAATATCACAAGCAAGGCTTTCCTTCTTTCGCCAAGACGGGGCAAGGGAGGAATATTTTTTAAACAAGCGCAGCTGCTCATCATTGATATTATCGATAAGATTTTCGTCCGTAATCATTTCGGTCAGCGACTCGATAAAATAGGGATTTCCGTCATCGAAAACAGGATAATATGTTGATNCGGTGCCGAGCCCTTTCATAAACCAGGCGAAATCTATGGGATTAGCATCAAAATTACGAATGCTGATCTTTTCTTTTGAAGCATTCCAGTTATAGTTAAACGGGCCTACCAAATAACCGCAGTTTACATAGATGAACCCGTCATTGTAATCCTTCATAATTTCTTTGCAGTGTTTGTATGATCTTTTTACCATTGCAAGGTTTTCATCGCTTCTCCATGAAAGTGTTTTTTCCAATATAGTTATATGATTNGCCGCAGGAAAAGCAGCACCTTTTATATAGTAACGACAAGGCTGTCCACGGAATGTGGATTTCTTTGAAAAATCGTCNGGAGATGNATGCTCCAANGCTCCTCGGAAAGCNNTTAACGCATTTGAGATTTGCTCTTGTATTTGCGGCANGCTCTCATCCGCACCGAGTTCAACAAGCTGTTCTGCCCAAATNGCGCGAAAACCTCCACGNCCGTGTTCGTCCATAGCGTTTCCTGATTTGTAAAAACTATCTTTTTCGTAATCCTGCCAGTTAATAATAGATTCTTTTGCTCTTATCATACGTGGATCAGTAATTTCGACTCCGTTTCTTTTCAATAAATCTACAGTTGAATCGAAACCATAGAAATATACCCCATGAATAACAGAACCTATAAACCCTTTTTCATTTTGACAGGCAAAGCATTTTTTAACCTTTGGCAAGGACAGAAGCTTCTCCTGCAAATCAAGCATATCGGCAGAGTTTATCGGCTCATTTAGTATTTCTTTTTTAACACGATACTTTATATTCGGCGGCGCATTATCAAGAAGGAAGTCTATGTACTTTTGAAAATCTTTTTTCATTGTCCTCTCCTTTTCAAGTNATGTGNGTTTNGTTNANAAAATANATTTTTGAGTAAAAACATAAAAAACGCNCCTANNNANTAGGAGCGTATTAAATGCNACGTCNNGNTNCTTGGTGACCCGTACGGGAATCGAACCCATGTTTGCGGCGTGAGAGGCCGCCGTCTTAACCGCTTGACCAACGGGCCATANACATTGAGGATAGACANGCGTCTATCCTCAAATAAACGCCATACGGCGGTGTGGTACACCTTCAGGGACTCGAACCCTGGACNCNCTGATTAAGAGTCAGNTGCTCTACCAACTGAGCTAAAGGTGCATAATACAAAAACCACACGAGGTGGTTTTTGTTAAGTGTCGGCATTATCTATTTTCCCGGGCCGTCACCAGCCAAGTATTTTCGACGCAAACGAGCTTAACTACTGTGTTCGGAATGGGAACAGGTGGGACCTCGTCACAATAAACACCGACTAA
>JAAVIF010000007.1 GCA_014799365.1 Oscillospiraceae bacterium | reverse complement strand
CGGCGGATATGTACGTTCAATACAATATCTGAGGGAGCTTCGCTCCCTCACGCTGCCGCTATTGCGGCAGCGCATTTAAAAAGTAGCTTGTCTACTTTTTAAATGGATATTAGTATTACAGTTTTCTTAATCTGTCAACGATTTCAATTATTTGTTTTATTTTTTCTCTGTTCTTAAAGCCGTTTGTCTCAATTCCTCCGCTTAAGTCTATTCCGTATGGCTTTAGCGTTACTGCCGCTTTTTCAATGTTTTCCGCGGTAATTCCTCCCGCCGTGAAAAACGGCTTGCTTATCCTTGCTTTTGAGATCAGCTCCCAGTCGAAAGCCCTGCCCGTGCCGCCGTAGGCGTTTTTTGAAAAAGCGTCCAGCAGAAGCTTGTCCGCGTTTAAGCCGTCGGCTTTTACAATATCCTCTTTTGTGCTTACTCTGACGGCCTTCCATATTTCGCAGTCTTGGGGAAGGATTTGCCGCAGACGGTCTATATACTCCCCGTCCTCGTCGCCGTGAAGCTGGTAAACGCTGATCGCATCGGCAAAATCGGGCATTTCTTCAAGGGGCTGATTTACAAACACGCCCACTTTTATAATGCTCGGCAAAAGCAGTGCGGACAGCTTTTCCGCTTGCTTTAAGGTTACTTTTCTTTTGCTTTCCGCGAACACGAAGCCCGCGTAGTCGGGAGGAAATTCGTTAATATACTCCGCGTCCTCTTCCCGCCGTATTCCGCAGAGTTTTATTTTTATATCCATTGTTATATTATCCCCAAAACTAAGTCAAATCGGTAAGCTCACACAAGGTTTTCGCAATATCTCCGCTTTTCATGAGCGTTTCACCTATAAGTGCCGCTTTCGCTCCCGAAACCTTTAAAGTGCGTATATCGGAATTGCTCGCTATGCCGCTTTCGGTCACTATGGTACAATTGTCGGGTATAAGCTTCGCTAATTTTTTTGTGGTTTCAAGGCTTACCTCAAAGGTTTTCAGATTTCGGTTGTTTATTCCCGTTATTGTACAGCCCGCTTCAAGCACCTTGTAAAGCTCCTCCTCGTTATGGCTTTCCGCCAATACCGACAAGCTCAGATCCTCCGCGATCTTTCTGTACTCCCTAAGCTCGTTTATATCGAGCATTGCGGCTATAAGCAAGATCGCGTCCGATCCTATTGCCCTTGCCTCGTATATCTGATATGGGTCAAAGATAAAATCCTTGCGTAAAACGGGGATAGTTACCCTTTGTTTTATCTCCTTAAGGTACTCCGCGCTCCCTTTGAAATAATATTCCTCGGTAAGACAGGATATAGCCCTTGCTCCTGCCTTTTCGAACAATACCGCTGTTTCGGCGGGCTTAAAATTCGGCTGTATAATGCCTTTTGAGGGGGACGCCTTTTTCACCTCGGCTATTACCGCTATTTCCTTTTCGTTCTGAGGGGTTATTGCGCTTTTGAAATCCTTGCAGGGCGTTGATACAGCTTCCGCCGCTTTTTTTATTTCAGAAAAGGGTGTTTTTTCTTTATCCCGGTCAAGCTGTTCGATTCGTTTGATTTTTATATCGTCAAGTATCAAGGGTTGTTTCCTCCGTCAAAACTTATTGGTGGCTTGAATGAACTCCTCGGCTTTTTTGAGTGCCGCGCCGCTGTCTATAAGCTCCTGTGCAAGTCTTACTCCGTCCTTTATGCTGTCCGCTTTTCCCGAAATATACAGTCCGCAGGCGGAATTAAGCACCGCAACGTCCCTTTTCGCCCCCGTTATTTCGCCCTTTAAGATGCCAAAAGTGATCTTTGCGTTTTCCTCGCCTGTACCGCCTGTTATTTCTTCCTTTGGAGCGGTTTTAAGCCCGAAATCCTCGGGAGAAACGGTATAGGTCTTAAATTCGGGTGTGCCGTTTTTATCGGAAAATTCGCATATTTTCGTGGGCGCGCTTATTGAGACTTCGTCAAGCTTATCCGTTCCGTAAACGGTCATTCCTCTTTTTACTCCGAGATTGTAAAGAACATGGGCAAGTATCTCCAAGTATTCCTCGCTGAATACCCCCATTACCTGCATATCCGCCGCGGCGGGGTTGGTAAGAGGACCTAAGATATTGAAAACGGTGCGTATGCCCAATTCTTTTCTCACAGGGCCTACGAAACGCATTGCCGAATGGTACTTCTGCGCGAACATAAAGCACATTCCGCATTCCTCCAAAACCCGCTCCATTTGCTCCGCTTCAAGGTCTATCTTTACTCCCATTGCTTCAAGGCAGTCCGCCGCGCCGGATTTGCTTGAAGCGGCTCTGTTGCCGTGCTTTGCTACTTTTACTCCTGCCGAAGCGATAATGATAGAGGCGGTGGTGGATATGTTGAAGGAATTTGACCTGTCGCCGCCCGTACCCACTATTTCAAACACGCTTCCCGAGTGCTTCAAAGGCGTTCCCGCCTTTCTCATGCCTATTGCGGAAGCGGTGATCTCGCTTACCGTTTCTCCCTTTTCGGCAAGCGCGGTCAGGTAAGAAGCCATCAGCATTTGGCTTGCCTGTCCCGTCATTATTTCGTCCATTACCTGTTCAACGGTTTCCTTAGACAGATCTTCTTTATATACCAACTGTCCTATTGCTTCTTTTATCATAAGCTGTTTTCCTTTCTTTTGTATACACTATCGGTTCTTTAAAAAGTTTTCTATAATCGTTTTACCCTGCGGGGTAAGAATGGATTCGGGGTGAAACTGCACTCCGTAAATGGGGTATTTATTGTGCTGTACCGCCATTATCTCTCCGTCCTCTGTTTTCGCGGTAACGTTCAGTTCATCGGGCAGCGTGTTTTCGTCCGCTGCCAAAGAATGGTATCTCGCGGCTTCAATATATTCGGGCAAGCCCTTAAACAGCAATGTCCCGTTATCTACCTTTACCCTTGACATCTTTCCGTGCATAAGCTGTTTTGCGTAGCCTACTGTTCCGCCGAATGCCTTGCAGATCGACTGATGTCCGAGACAAACGCCTAAAATCGGTATATGAGTGCCGCAGGTTTTTACCGTTTCGATACAAATTCCCGCGTCCTCGGGTCTGCCGGGTCCCGGTGAGATAACGATCTTTTCGGGGTCAAGCTTTTCAATATCATTCGCGGTCATCTCATTGTTGCGGATAACCTTTATATCGGGATTTATTTCTCCTATAAGCTGATAAAGATTATAGGAAAAGCTGTCGTAGTTATCTATCAGTAAAATCATTTTGCCGTACTCCTTACAAAATTGTTTATAAATACCGCGTCCTCGAAATAATTTATTCCGATAGCGTTTCTTACTTCGGTCAAGGTTTTGTTTGTTACTTCAACCGCCTGTTCGGTGCCTTTTTTCAATATGTTCAAAAGCTCGCCCTTGTCCATTGAAAATTCCTCCCGACGCTTTCTTACAGCGGAAAACGTTTCCTGTAAAACGCTGTTCAGAAACTTTTTGCACTTCATGTCTCCCAAGCCGCCCTTTTCATAATGCCGCTTCATTTCATCAAGATCGCTGTATTCGGGTAAATACTCGTCAAAATGTTCTTTTTTGGAGAATGCTTCAAGATAAATGAAAACGGGGTTGTTTTCCGTGTGTCCCGGGTCGGAAACGTTTATGTGCAGCGGGTCGGTGTACATTGACATTACCTTTTCGCGGGTGGTTTTTTCGTCGTCTTTTATATAAATGCAGTTGTTCATGGATTTTGACATTTTTGCCGCTCCGTCCGTGCCTACCAATCGGAAGCAGGCCGTACGCTCGGGCAGTATAGCCTGAGGTTCAACAAGAACCTCGCGCTTATAGATTCGGTTAAAGGAGGAAACTATCTCACGTGCCTGCTCCACCATTGGCAACTGATCGTCGCCGCAGGGAACGTATTCGGCTTTAAACGCCGTTATATCGGCGGCCTGGCTTATCGGATAAGTCATAAAGCCTACGGGAAGACTGTGACCGAAGCCGTGCGCCCTTATTTCCTGCTTTACGGTGGGATTGCGTTCAAGCCGCGACATTGTGACCAAATTGGAATAATACATAGGCAGCTCGGTCAGGGCAGGTATATTGGATTGAACGCACAGGCTTGTTTTTTCGGGATCAAGACCTACCGCCAAATAATCAAGTGTAAGCTCCAATATGCTTTGCCTTATTTTTTCGGGGTTGTCGGAATTGTCGGTAAGTGCCTGTAAATCGGCTATCATAACGTACATTTGATATTTATCCGTTTTTTGGAGCTTTACCCTGTTGTCCAACGTACCGGCGTAATGCCCTATATGCAGCGACCCCGTAGGGCGGTCGCCTGTAAGAATAATGCTTTTTTTCATTTTTATATCCTTTTCTTCTTTGAGGACTGTTGTCGCAAGCGTCAACACGACTTTTATTCTATTCCCTCGTCGGCGGCTTCAAGTGCCTTGACCACCGCCATAGCTTTGTTTATGCACTCGTTATATTCGTTTTCGGGGACACTGTCCGCCACTATTCCCGCGCCCGATCTTACAAATACCTTTCCGTTTTTCTTAAAGGCAATGCGTATGGAAATACAGGTGTCCAGATTGCCCGTAAAGTCAAGATAGCCTATCGCTCCGCCGTAAATACCGCGCTTGTTGTTTTCAAGCTTGTTTATTATTTCGCAGGCGCGTATTTTCGGCGCGCCCGACAGTGTTCCCGCGGGAAGCACCGCGTTTACCGCGTCCACCGCGGTTTTATCATCACGAATTTCGCCCTTTACCGTTGAGCCGATGTGCATTACATGTGAAAACCGCTCCACGGACATGTATTTTTCAACCTCAACGCTACCGAATTTGCTGATTTTTCCGAGATCGTTTCTGCCTAAATCAACCAACATATTATGCTCGGCTTTTTCTTTTTCGTCGGAAAGCAGACCCTCTTCCAAAGCCCTGTCCTCGGCCTCTGTTTTTCCTCTGGGTCTTGTACCCGCCAAAGGAAATGTGTGCAAAACGCCGTTCTGGAGCTTAACAAGAGTCTCGGGAGAGGCTCCCGCTATTTCTATATCGTCGCTTGAAAAATAAAACATATAGGGGGAGGGGTTGGAGGTGCGCAAAATGCGGTAAGCGTCCAAAAGGCTGCCCTCGTAATCCGCTTCAAGCCGGTTGCTGAGTACCACTTGGAAAATATCGCCCTCTTTAATGTGGTTCTTGGCTTTTTCTACCATTTGGCAGTATTCTTCTTTGCTGAAAAGCCTGCGAAAATCCGATTTTAACTTACCGCCAACATGTTTTTTTGGTTTTCCGTGGAGTATAAGATTTTTCATTACCGCCAAGGTCTCAATGCCGTTGTAGTATGAGTTTTCTATATCCTCTGCGGAAATGTTGCAGATAAGCACTATCTTCTGCTTGAAATTATCAAAGGCTATTACCTTATCAAACAGCATAAGGTCAACATCGTTGAAATTTTCCTGATCCTCCGCGTCAAGGTTCAGCGTTGGCTCGCTGTATTTGATGTAATCGTAGGAGAAATAGCCTACCAAGCCGCCTGTAAATGGGGGGAGGTTGGGGATAGAGGGGCTTAAGTGATCCTGTATGACACGCTTTATTATTTCGTCGGGGTGTTCGTCGTTAAAGCTTTGGGAGTGTCCCTCCTTGGTGATTTTAATAAAGCCGTTGGCGCAGGTTATTTCGCTTACGGGGTCGTAGCCTAAAAATGTATATCTTCCCCAATTCTGCTTATCCTCAATGCTCTCTAACATATAGCAGTGGGAGCTTACGTTCTGCAAAATTCCCAGCACTGCCACGGGAGTTCTCATATCCGAAAAAATTTCGGTGCTTAAAGGTATACTGCGGTATTTTCCGCTTTCGGCGTATTCTTTAGCTTGTTCAAAGGTTAAGTTTATCATTTTCTTTTTCCTTTCTGTCGGTTTTTGTTCGGAATATACAAAACGCCCCGACAAAGTCTGTATTGACCTTGTCGGGGCGGAAATTCCACGGTGCCACCCGAATTTTGCGATAAAAAATCGCCTCATAAAGTACGAGACGAGCGGTAAACGGTACAGTTAAACTGCAAATCGAAGTACGCGGCATACGCCTGAATACTTTTTCACACTAACGCAGGAAGCGCGGCGCAAGATACTTAGGCAATGCCCGTTGTCTCGGCTCCTCACAAATCCATTCGCCGCAATTGTTTGTATCCCATTTCCACCGACAGGGACTCTCTGTGACAACCTCATTTCGGTTACTTACTTTTGTTCATCGGATTTAAAGATATTGACTTGTTATTGTCAGTATAACATACTTCAATGGATTTGTCAATGGGTAAAAATAAATTTTTAATAAAAGCACGGATTTTTTATGTCGGGAAATTTAGCATTTTACTTGACATAACGGTGACGTTTGTGTATAATAATATTAAGGCAAGTAGTTTTGAACTTGCAGCGGTTTTCCTTATCGCAAAGTGGGAATCATAAAAGCGTGCGTACCCTGCCGTTAAGTGGGAATCATAAAAGCGTGCGTACCCTGCCGTTAAATGGGAATCATAAAAGCGTGTGTACCCTACCGAAATAAAGGAACAAAAAGCCTGTTAAAACGGGCTTTTTTTGTTGAGAGTTAAGAAAGGTATTATTATGAAAGACAAGCTTTTCTTCTATAATGTTAATATGAAGTATGTCAGGGATTTATCAAAAATAGACGATAATGTTCTGTCTGTTTCACCTCAGGCCGGAAAACAAAACAGACCCTTTATCGGAATATTGGTTATGATTAACGGAAAACAGTATTGCGCTCCTATCACATCTCCGAAACCTAAACACAAGACAATGCCAAAAAACTTTGATTATTTAAAAATAATAGGCAGGGTAGGTGATAAAGAAGATATAATTGGGGTTATAAACTTTAATAATATGATTCCTGTACATAAATCGGTTATTTATCCAATTGAGCTTAAAGTATTTCCCGGTGATGATCATCAAACACAAAAGTACAAAATACTTGTGGGCAACCAATTGAAATGGTGTCGTTCGCATTCGGAAGCTATTTTAAAGAATGCTCAAAAAACATACGAAATAATTGTCAGCGGGACAGGCAGTCAAAGCTTAAAAAAACGTTGCTGCAGCTTTAAAAAGCTGGAGGAGGTACTCGAAAAAAGACTTGGCATAAAAAGCTCAGATAAGTCTGATAGTTGAAAGCAAGAGCACGGAATTTTCACTTTTTAAGTGAATTTTTCTCATGTAACGTGTTATTGAAAAGCCTCCGAAATTGTGTTATACTCTGAATGTCGACAGAAAAGTGCTTTCGCGTAAGCTGTAAATTATTAACGGAGGATTATTATGAAATTGAACATAGGCGAAAATATAAGAAGCTGCCGCAGGAAAATGAATTTAACACAGGAACAGCTTGCGGAAAAGTTAGGCGTGTCCTTTCAGTCGGTGAGCCGCTGGGAGAACGACATGACCTATCCCGACATGGAGCTTTTGCCCGCTCTTATGGGAATATTCGGGATAACGGCAGACGAGCTGCTTGGAATTTCCGAAGCCAAAAAGGAGCAGGAAACAGAAGAAATAATGGGTGAGCTGGTAAAGCTTTCCATGCAAAAGGACGCCTCCGCGGAAAGAATAAACGAGCTTATTCGGGCGATACGCCGCGATTATCTGAACGGGTTTACGATCTGTCATCTGCGTTACAGCGTAAATATCGATGTTTACCGCCGCCCCGAGATACTGCCCGAGATAAGGCTGACGATGGAGCAGGCACTGGAGAGCCGTGACTTTGATATGGCGGACAGAAATACGATGATTCGTCTTATGACGTTAATCGAGGACGACGAGCATATTGAAAAATTCCTTGATCGTTACGCTTCGGGGGATGATCTCAGCAAAATAACTCTTTTAAATGAGCGGTACAGACGTCGCGGAGAGTGGGAAAAGGACGAACCGATAAGACAACTCGCTTTAATTAACCGTATAGATTCGATAATCGGCAGTGATATGCTTTGGGTAAATCTGGGCAGACCCCGCGACTTAAACAGTCATGTGCTTATGAGCGAATTACAGATAGAATTTCTGCACAAGCTGTGCGGACAAACGCCTGACAAAACGCACCCCGTGTCGGNGGACGGNGAACTTGATTTTTGGGTTCGGGAGCGTATATGGATAGGCATTAAGCTGTCCTGTAGGCTTGCCGCCGCAGGCAGAACNGAGGAAGCTTTTCTGGTACTGGAGGATTCCGTTTCACTGTTGGAAAAGGTTATGGCNATAACCGAGCCCACGGAGCTGCGCTGCGCCTCTCCTTTTCTTAAAGATATTGTCTATACCGCAAAGGAGGAGTGGATGTTTTCCGACGGCAATTTCTTCGGTGAAGGAAAGCAGGAGAGAATTATTGATATTCACAACGACTACAGCTTGTACTGTGTTGTTCCATCAAACATTTTAAACGCCATGAAAGATGAGCAGGGCTGGGCGTGGTTCAATCCCATAAGAGAGGACGAAAGATTTAAAAGCTGTCTTGCGCGTGTGGAAAAGCTGATNGTATACAAAGATGAATAAATCACTTTACGACTTTACCCCAATGCCCCTTTACCAAATTCCAATTATCGGCGTTAAAACAAACACCTTCCTTTAAAAGTATATCGGAAATATCCTGCTTAAACCATTCNGCGGATTTAAGCAGGTTTTCCTTNTTTACGCGAAAATCCTCGGTGCAGTANTANTTTTTCAAGTGNNCNTGNTTNTCNNNGGGGATAAAATTCAGCTTNTTTTCCGCNCCGCCCCAATTTATCGCNTCATATCCCGTAAGCAAAAGGGAAGCGTGNGTGTCAAACAATATTCTCATAACATGATTCAGCTTAAAATAATCCTTGCGCATCAAGTATTTTGCTGTCATATAAAAGTGGTACAGGTATGTTTTTTCCNNATACTTTATATCGTCGTTCCACNTGNTTCCNTTNGGGCAGCTTTCGCAAAGCGACTTNACATTATCGTTGACATCAAATACAATATCNTTTTCNGACAGGTCGGTGTAGTGAAGCCTGCACATAAAATCGTCAATGCNCTCCTTGTTTAACAAAAACACGTCAAACTGAAAAACTTCATCGTCCTTGCGAAGCAGATAGCCGTTATTTACGATAGCTTCTCCGTTAAAGCCCTCCTCCCAGCACAGNATTACCTTATCGCAAGCCCTTGATAAAAGTGCTTCCAAGNTGTNTTCGGTTTCTNTGAATTTATCTCCCTCGACCAAGAAAACAATGTCTGCGTCCGAGTATTCGTCNGNCATTCCGCGGGAAGCCGAGCCGAAATTCCATGCNCCTAANATGCCGTCNGTGCTTTTCATTATATCCGTAAAATCGTTTAAAATTTCCGTAAGCTTTTGATTCATTTTTATATGCTCCTTATTATTAAAGTGTNTTANTATNNGTNNTTTTATAACATAATATAACCGATTATAAGCAGCAGTGTAATNATAAATCGGATTATATGATGTGTGATATGAAAATTACCGCTTTTTTTGCCGTTGATGAAAGCCGCCGCGCATATAAGAAGACCTCCGACAACAGCGGCGANCCAATTGTANGGCAAATTCAGAATATGCAGAATGACAGTAATTATCAGAATAAGCCCGCCGCCAANCATCATAAGGGAAGTGCTTTTTTGCTTTGCGGTTTTCATCTGGACAACAGAGGCAAATGCGGATAAAAGCGCGTATAAGGCTGTGATGACGTAAAGAACGTATTTCATTTTATTTCCTCTCCAATGTTAATTTTTATTTACTGATTATATCACATTNCTTTTGNNAAAGCAATAGTAAAATGAAAAAAAGTAAGNGAAATTTACTTTTTTGTGTACCGTCATTTATGGCGGCTTTATTTGTTTTAAAGGAGCTTATTTTTAGGGTATAGGCAATTTCCGTTTTTTTNTGTTATAATATANATCTGTTAAAGTGTGCCATACCGCAAGGTTCCNCAAACTCCAAAATTTTATNAAAACTGTAAGATTTGCATTTTTTCCGNGCATAGATAGATGAATCAAGCTTGATGACTAATACTAATATCTGTTTAAAAAGTGGATAAAATGGCTTTTTAAACNGATATTAGTNCTTAGGGTGTAACTCTGTNTTGACAGTAGANCCTGTTCTGTTTTGAGGGGCTTGACCGTGAGGAGCTAAAGGAAGTCTATCGTGATATTTCAACAAACCGCTTTACAAATGACAAAACCGTCGAGGTCATCAGACGTTCCTTGCAGGGAGCGGAGATACCTCAGCAGGAGCCTACTCCCGAGGAGCTGGCGGCTTTCTGGAACGGCAATATCGCAAACNGCGCAAACCGCGCAAACAGCGGGAAAGGTATTGAATATCGGACGGANTGTGAATATAAATTGGACGAAACTCTGGGATTTGATGTTTTNGACAAGAGTATCGTGGAATGTTATCGTGACGGAAGTTCGATTTGGAAAACCGAGTTTTCATCATTCTATGTTGAGGGCTGCGTTCCGATGTCCGAAGGAATTGCCGTGTGGGGATTTACACCTGCCTGGTCAAGCGAAATGACGACCTACTGTTGGATAGCACGGCTTGACGACGACGGCAATAAGATATGGGAGTGCCGTCTCGATCACGGGTTCGAAGATGAATATATCGGCGCGGTGCTTGACAACGGCGATGGTACTTGGGCGATNATCAGCCGCGGAGATCTTGAGTATCTGTGTCTCAGTCAATACGACATGANCGGCAGCGAGCTGAGCTTCAAGAAAACGCAGGTNGGGATCAAGGGCATATGGAACGCCGCTCGGTTGGGAGACGGCTATCTGGTACAGCTCGGGGACTATATTGACGGGGTGCATGCTCACCTTGCAAAGCTTGATATGGACGGAAACGTCACCGACAATTTCATATATGAGAGCGATGACTGCGATTATTATATCACGGATATGGAGGAATTTGAGGGAAACGTGTATCTTTCCGCATATGCCGTTCCGAAGCAGACCGATGAAGGCGGAAGATATGAGATCGCCGACATTCTGAACTATGTGTTCAACAAAGAAGATCGGGAAATATCAAGCGAGGAGCTGACTCCAATAGTGCGGGATAATTACACGGCGGTACTGCTTTTGTGCGACCCTACAGGAGGAGAACCTAAGAATTTCTATTCCGTAAAGGGTTCGCTTGGCGGAACGCTTGCCGTTGAAAATGATCAGCTCAAATGGAACGTGGAAAGCATTGCTTCGACATTCTTTTCACCCGCTACAAATTCGTTTACCATAGGCGGCAATTGCCTTGTTCATCGGTATTCGTTTGATAAATCGGGCGTTATAATAGGGTACGAGGATACGGGAGAAATTACGCGTTATGCAAGATGAGTAAGCAGTCTGTACTTTGATTGGAAATTAGTATAATTAACAATTGACACATCATTATTAGCATAAAATAAAGAAAATAATAAAAACCGCCCCAATTTTAAAAAGCGGTTTTTATTATTTTCGTTATTCTTAAGCTTACTTGATCAGATCAGAAGCCTTATAAGAGGTATGCAGAACCTCATGCGCCTTATGACTGCCGGGTTCGCCGAGGAATTTCTCGTAAACCTCCTTAACATCGGGGCTTTCATGAGATTTTCTGAGAGGTCTGCTCTCATCGGCGTTGTAAAGAGCCTTTGCTCTTTCCGCGCGAATGTCGGTGAAGTTGCGAACGTCCGCGGGAACGATAACCTGTCCGCCGCCGTTTACACAGCCGCCGGGACACGCCATTATCTCAATAAAGGTAACGTTCAGCTCGCCGCTCTTAACCTTTTCAAGCAGATTGCTTGCGTTTTTAAGACCGGAAGCCACCGCTACGGTGATGTCCTTGCCGCCCACGTTATAGGTAGCAGTCTTAACGCCCTCAACGCCGCGTACTTCCTTGAACTCAACAGGGCTGTTTATGTCCTCGCCCGTGAGCTTCCATACCGCTGTACGCAGAGCAGCTTCCATAACGCCGCCTGTCGCGCCGAAGATAACCGCCGCGCCAGTGCCGATTCCGAGAGGACTGTCAAAGCCTTCGTCGGGAAGCTCCTTGAAGCAGAGACCTGCCTGATTTATCATCTTTACCAATTCGCGTGTGGTTATGGATATATCAAGATCGGGATAGCCCGACGCGCTCTGATCTTCTCTGCCTATCTCAAATTTCTTTGCGGTGCAGGGCATAACGGAAACGCTTACGATATTCTTGGGGTCGATTCCCATTTTCTGTGCCCAGTAGGTCTTTGTGATCGCGCCGTTCATCTGCTGAGGAGATTTGCAGGAGGAAAGATTGGGGATCATTTCGGGGTAGTAAGCTTCGCAGTATCTGATCCAGCCGGGAGAGCAGGAGGTGATCATGGGAAGCACGCCGCCGTTCTGTACTCTGTCAAGCAGCTCGGTAGCTTCCTCCATAATTGTAAGGTCTGCGCCGAAATCGGTGTCGAATACGGCGTTAAAGCCAAGTCTTCTGAGAGCCGCAGCCATTTTGCCCTCTACGTTTGTGCCCATGGGATAGCCGAAAGCTTCGCCAATGGAAGCGCGAACGGCGGGAGCGGTCTGTACAACGACTACCTTGTCGGGATCGTTGATAGCTTCCCAAACCTTTGCGGTGTCGTCCTTTTCGTTCAGCGCGCCTGTGGGGCATACCGCGATACACTGACCGCAGGAAACGCAGGCGGTGTCCGCGAGGTCCATATCAAAGGGACTGCCGATAGAGGTTTTGAAGCCGCGGTAGTTTGCGCCGATAACGCCGATACCCTGTACATTTGTACAAGCGGCAATGCAGCGGCGGCAGTTGATGCACTTTTCGTTGTCGCGGGTCATATGAGCCGCGCTGTCGTCTATTTCATATTCGTTTCTTACGCCGTCGTAAGCGGGCTCATGCTTTACGCCCAGCTCCTGACAAAGCGTCTGCAATTCGCAGTTTCCGCCTCTGGAGCAGTAGAGACATTCCTTCTTGTGGTTGCTTAACAGCAGCTCCAATGTCATTTTTCTGCTTTCCAAAACGGCGGGGGAATTGGTGAGTATATTTTTGCCTTCGTCGAATTTGGAAATGGGGTACATACAGGAAGCTACCAAGCTTCTTGCGCCTGTCATTTCCACAACGCAGATACGGCACGCGCCTATTTCGTTGATGTCCTTGAGCCAGCAGAGAGTGGGAATACGAATACCGTTCTTGCGTGCGGCTTCAAGTATGGTTGTACCCTCTTCAACGGAACATTCGATACCGTTAATTTTAATATTAACCATAATAGTAATAATTCCTTTCTATTATTCCTTGACAATGGCACCGAATTTGCACTTGCTCATACAAGCACCGCACTTGATGCACTTTGCGGGATCAATGGAGTGAGGTTCCTTTACGCTGCCGCTGATCGCGCCTGCGGGACAAACTCTTGCGCACGCGGTACAGCCCTTACATTTATCTTCAACGATCTTGTACCGGAGAAGATGTGTACATACGCCCGCGGGACATTTCTTGTCCACAACGTGAGCCAAGTATTCGTCCTTGAAGTAACGGAGCGTTGAAAGAACGGGGTTGGGAGCGGTCTGTCCCAAGCCGCAGAGGGAATTGTTCTTTATATAGTAGCAGAGCTTTTCCATCTTGTCCAGGTCTTCAAGCGTTCCGTTGCCGCTGGTGATCTTGTGGAGCATTTCGTAAAGACGCTTTGTGCCGATACGGCAGGGAGTACATTTACCGCAGGATTCATCAACGGTAAACTCGAGGAAGAACTTGGCGATGTCCACCATACAGTTATCCTCGTCCATTACGATAAGTCCGCCCGAACCCATCATCGAGCCGATAGCGATAAGGTTATCGTAGTCGATCTTTATGTCAAGATGCTCGGTAGGGATACAGCCGCCCGAAGGACCGCCTGTCTGAGCCGCCTTGAACTTCTTTCCGTTGGGAATGCCGCCGCCGATTTCGTATACGATCTCGCGGAGGGTAGTACCCATGGGGATCTCAACAAGACCGGTGTTGTTGATCTTGCCGCCCAGTGCGAATACCTTTGTGCCCTTGGATTTTTCAGTACCCATGGAAGCGAACCAGTCTGCGCCCTTTAAGATGATCTGAGGGATATTTGCGTAGGTCTCAACGTTGTTGAGAACGGTGGGACGCTGGAACAAGCCCTTTTCTGCGGGGAAAGGAGGACGGCAGCGAGGCTCGCCTCTCTTGCCCTCGATAGAGGTCATAAGCGCGGTTTCTTCACCGCATACGAACGCGCCCGCACCCAGACGAATGTCAAGGTCAAAGTCAAAGCCCGATCCGAAAATGTTTTTGCCGAGAAGTCCGTATTCTCTCGCCTGATTTATTGCAATTCTGAGACGCTGAACGGCAATGGGGTACTCCGCGCGAACGTAGATGTAGCCCTGTGTTGCGCCGATAGCGTAGCCCGCGATAGCCATAGCCTCGATAACAACGTGGGGGTCGCCTTCCAGTACGGAACGGTCCATAAACGCGCCGGGGTCGCCTTCGTCGGCGTTACAGCAGACATATTTCTGTCCGCCGTCCTGTACGATAGTACGGGCAAGCTGCCACTTTTTGCCTGTGGGGAAGCCCGCGCCGCCTCTTCCTCTTAAGCCCGAATCCAGAACGGTCTGGATTACGTCCTCGGGGGTCATTTCCTTAAGCACCTTTCCGAGTGCCTGATAACCGTCAACGGCTATGTATTCGTCGATATTTTCGGGATTGATAACGCCGCAGTTACGCAAAGCAACGCGGTGCTGTTTTTTATAGAAATTAGTGTCGTTAAGGGGCTTTATTCCGTTTTCGGTGACGGTTTCACTGTAAAGCAGACGCTCAACGATTCTGCCCTTTAAGAGATGCTCCGAAACTATTTCGGGAATATCCTCTTCCTTAACCATTGAGTAGAAGCAGCCCTCGGGATAAACTATCATAATGGGACCCAGGGCGCATAAGCCGAAACAGCCTGTTCTGATTACGTTTACTTCGTTTTCCAGACCGTTTTTCTTGATTTCCTCATGAAGTCTGTCGATAATCGCGGGACTTCCGGAGGAAGTACAGCCTGTACCACCACAGACCAAAACTTGAGAACGATACATATATTATTCTTCCTCCTAATTATTTATTGTGTATTCGGTAACAACATTACCCTGTACCAAATGCTGTTCAACTACTTTTTTAGCCTTTTCGGCGTCCATTTTTACATAAGTGACTTTACCGTCCTTGGGAGTGGTGATCTCCACAATGGGTTCCAAATTATTGCCAAGACCGATACTGCCTGTCTGCGTAACCGAAATATCCTTTAATTTATGCTCCTGAACCATGTCGGAAAAAGTGGTCAGAACCGGTCTTGCGCCTGCTGCAATACCGCTGGTTCCCATGCAGACAACAACCCTTGTATGAGCATGGGCTTCATAGCGCAAATCGATCTGGCTTTGCAGTTTTTCCTTGATCGCCAGAAGGTCTTCTAAGGTTTTCATAAGCGTGTTTCCTTTCAAAAAGTTTTCTTTTTGTTAATTTCTTCGGTGTTCTCCCTCAAAAATTCCCCGATAAACTGCTTCACCTCGGGAGTGTTCAAGGGAACGCCTTCAAGTATTTTTTTAACCTTGACGGTATCAAACGTAAAGCCCTCGCCGTCAACGCTGTAATTGTAAATAAAATCAATATCCGTATTGCAAAGAGTCAAAGCTTCGATAACGGACGGCATATCCCCTAAGGGCATACGGTTTATACTGTCAAGAACATAGTATGCCGTCATTTTTGTGCCTTTGTCTTTTTCGGAAACGATCTTAAAGCTGCCTCCCGTCATTTCCGCGCTCATTTTGAAAAAAGGAACTCCGAACCCCGTTTTTCCTGCTGTACGGGTCGTAAAGAACGGGTCCGCAGCGCGCTTTACCGTTTCCTTGTCCATTCCGCAGCCGTTATCCTCAACGGTGATAACAAGGCTGTTTTTATCGGTATGTATCTCTACGGATATTTCTGTCAAAGAGGCCTTTGCCCTTATGCTGTTTTGTGCAACGTCCAGGACGTTCAAAGACAGCTCGGTCATTATTCGTACTTTGCGAGAATTTCACGAAGCTCTTTTTCGTCGCCCGTAAGCTTGCCGTAAACGTCGTCGTTTACAGTCATAACGGGAGCGAGACCGCACGCGCCGATACAGCGGCAGTCCTGCAAAGAGAATTTTCCGTCGTCGGTGATGCCGCCGCTGGTAACGCCCAAAATGGACTGCAGCTTGTTGAATACGTCGCCCGATCCCTTAACGTAGCAAGCGGTGCCGAGACAAACGGAGATCCTGTACTTGCCCTTGGGATTAAGAGAAAATTGGGAATAGAAGGTAGAAACGCCGTAAACCTTTTCAAGAGGAATATTCATTTCACGGGCAATTATTTCCTGTACCTCAATGGGGAGATAGCCGTAGATGTCCTGCGCCTTCTGAAGCACGGGCATGAGAGCACCGGGGTCGTCGCTGTGCTCCTTGATAACGGCTTTCAGTTCGTTTTCCTGCTCCTCTGTGCCGGAGAAGGCAACGATACATTTTTTTAAAGCCATAAGTCAGCCTCCTTAATTTTTTGCTTGGGCAGCCGCCCAAAGTTAGCGAAAGCCTTTCAGGGAAAACCGAAAAATTTCCGCCTGTATTAAAACAACTTGTACCTTAATTTCTATGCGATATAAGAAATTAAATGTGCAAATTAGCTTTAAACTAATCATAAATAAAGCCTCGGCAATCGGAATTGAATGTCGATGCTAAAAAACATAAGTATTATCCATCGTTCGTTAATGGGTTTTATGCCACGCAAAAACGCACCGATCGTAAAATCGGTCTAAACTATTATAACATAGATTTTATCAAAAATCCACAGAAAATGGGATAATTTGCCGACGCTAATTCGTAAAAAATTATCAAATAAAATTGTGCATAATGCGCAAAAAGAGACTAAAAAGGTATAGTTTCGATGCACAATTTGACAAAACCGAAAAAAAATGTTAGAATGTTAAAGCAAATAATTCTATTTTTGGAGGGAAATTATATGAATTGGTATGATAAGGCCGCGTTTTACCATATTTACCCGTTGGGCTTTTGCGGCTGCCCTAAAGAAAACGATTTTGCAAGCGCGCCCGTATCGCGTATTTTAAAGGTTTTGGATATTATTCCCCATTTGAAGGAATGTGGATTCAGCGCGGTTTATTTCGGACCTATCTTTGAGTCGTCAAAGCACGGCTACGATACCGCCGATTATCTTGTTCCCGACCGCCGCTTAGGAACCGAGGAGGATTTTAAAAGAGTTTTCGATGAGCTGCACGCTAACGGGATCAAGGTAGTTATAGACGGAGTCTTTAACCATGTGGGAAGAGATTTTTGGGCGTTCAAGGACGTTCGCGAGCATGGCTTTTCCAGCAGATACAAGGACTGGTTCCACATCAGAGACGGCGGAAGCCCTTACGGCGAACCCTTTTTCTATGAGGGCTGGGAAGGTCACTATGAGCTTGTAAAGCTTAATCTGTACAACGGCGACGTTAAAAATTATCTTAAGGACTGCATCACAAAGTGGCGCGAAACCTATAAAATAGACGGACTTCGCCTTGACGTTGCATACTGCCTTGACGAAAACTTTTTAAGAGAGCTGCACGGCCACTGCAAGTGGCTTGCGGAGGATTTCTGGCTGATGGGCGAGACCCTTCACGGAGACTACAACCGCTGGATGAGTGCCGATAAGCTGGACAGCGTTACCAACTATGAGTGCTATAAGGGCTTGTATTCCTCCTTTAACGACATGAATATGTTTGAGATAGCTCATTCCTTGAACCGCCAGTTCGGAAAGGAGCAGTGGTGTCTTTATACCGGCAAAAATCTGTACACCTTCGTGGACAATCACGACGTTTCGAGAATTGCCACAATGCTTAAAAACAAAGAGCATATGAATCCCATTTACTCGCTTTTGTTTACAATGCCCGGCATTCCCTCCGTTTACTACGGAAGCGAATACGGCTGGGAGGGAGATAAAAAGCAGGGCGACGACGCGCTGAGAGTTGAGTTTAAATTGCAGGAGGACACCGAGCTTACCAAGCATATCGCCAAGCTCGCAAAGTTCAGGACGGAAAGCGACGTGCTTGCGAAGGGCGGCTACAATCAGATGCAGCTCACCAACAGGCAGTACGCCTTTATGCGCGAGTATAACGGAAAGCGTGTTATAACCGCACTTAACGTTGACGGAGCGGATTTTACATTCAACCTGAACGCAGGCGGCAGCTTTAAAAACATATTTACGGGAGAAAAGGCGGATTTAGGTCAGCCGCTCACTCTTTCCTCTTACAGCTCCGCCGTATTTGCGGAGGAATAACCCTGTAAAGTATTCCGAAAAGGAGAACCGAATGGCAAAAATAAAAGCGGTGCTTTTTGATATGGACGGCACGATCTTGGACACGGAAAAGATACATAAGGAGTGCTGGGAACAGGCGATGAGGGATATAGGCGTTGAATTTCTGCCTACCACCTTTTATGACCTGATAGGACTTAACGATAAAAGCACATGCGAATATTTTAAAAAGCACTACGGCTTTACTGACGAGCAGTATACAAAAATGAGCGTTTCGGCTTACACGCTTTCAAGGGAATTTACCACCACCAAAGGAATACCTGTAAAAAAAGGCTTTTTCGAGCTTTCGGATTACCTTGCGGAAAATAAGATAAAAAGAGCCGTTGTAACTTCGTCGATCTGCTCCGAGGCTTTGCATAATTTTCAAAGAGCAAGGATAGAGACACCGTTTGACGTAATAATCGGCGGTGACAGCGTAAGCAAGGGAAAGCCTTCGGCGGAGCCGTACTTAAAGGCGGCAGAGGGATTGGGATTGCTTCCGCATGAGTGTATAGCGGTGGAGGACAGCGCAAACGGCGTCAGGTCGGCGCATAACGCGGGGATAAAATGCGTATACATAAAGGATATGGTGGATATTCCCGAGGAAATAAGGTCGCTTGCCGAATATGAGGTATCGACCTTAGACAAAATAATAGAAATTATAGAAGAAATAAACCAATAAAATAGGAGGATTGTATTATGCCGCATATTGGAATCAAGATGCTTGAGGGAAGAACCGAGGAACAGAAGCAGAAAGCAGCGCAGGCTGTAAAGAACGCGCTTGCCGAGGCTCTTAATATGGGTGATCACTACATCACCGTTACCGTTGAGGACTTTAACGCAGAGGAGTGGCAGGACGTATTTAAAGCGGAAATCACAGATAAGCCCGACAAGGTTTACGTCAAGCCTAATTATGATCCTAAAAGTCTTTTGTGATTTTCGGATAATAAGGACGACCTCTAAAATAAATTTGGCTCTGCCGTTTATTGCGGCAGAGCCAAATTTTTGTTGAAAAACTGTAAAATTTCAATCCTTGTGTATCTCATATGTGTCACCGCCGCAGCCGTTCAGATAAATAACGTCGTCGGTAACCTTCTTAAGCGACCAATACCAGCCGCCGTCGTCGGGAAAAGAGCAGCCGTCCTTGACAAAGCAGTTTTCATCGGGTATATAATCCTTCAGAGCAAGCAAATTATCCTTTAGCATTCTGCTTTCGTTCATTCTGATACAGGTGGTGGAAAGCATCGCCCAGCCCTTTTCACAGTAAGCGTTTTGACCTATTCGGCAGTATAAAAAGTTTTCCTTTTCGTTAAATCCGAAGATCGTGGAATATTTTAGCGTATCTATATGTACGCTGTAAAAATCGTCTCCGTATTCAAAGCAGGAAAGTATATTCCATTTTGCCATTTTTTCCGCTACTGAAAGGGAAGCGTCGTTTTTATCCTTGACAAAATAGCCGCTGTCGATTTTTTCCGCCAACGTAAGCTCAAAACGGCTTCCGTTATAGGCGGTATAAATTAGCTTTCCGCTTTCACCGTCAAGCTCCGCTTTGTCATTTTCGTGAGCTTTCAGCCTTTCGTCGTTTTCGTCATTGCAGCAAGGTTTGCCGCTTCTTGGATTGACAATACGGTATACCGCGTGAGCGTTCCAACCCTTTCCTACGCCGTAAACCGTTCCCACTGTTCCGTATTCGGAATGTTTAAGCACTGCCGCCGTAAGCTCGGGTTCAAGTCTTAAAAATATTATGGAAAAGTCTTCGGTTATCGCCGCCGAAGCGTTTTCACCGTGCCATATTCCGCAGATCTCGTTAGGGTTTTTCATTGCTTGTTCCTCCTTGATTTATACTGGGGGCTATCTGAAAAGTCGCAATTTGCACAATTTCTACTAATTGCGGACGCTTTCTGCGTCAAAAATGCTCGAAATATTACCATATTTCTCCGCTTTTTTCCTTGAAATCGCCACGCACT
>JAAVIF010000006.1 GCA_014799365.1 Oscillospiraceae bacterium | reverse complement strand
CGGATATGTACGTTCAATACAATATCTGAGGGAGCTTCGCTCCCTCACGCTGCCGCTATTGCGGCAGCGCATTTAAAAAGTAGCTTGTCTACTTTTTAAATGGATATTAGTATTATAACTCCTTCATCCAAGCGGTTTGATCTGCTTGGATTTTTTTCATAAAATCAGAATCGAAGTGAAAAAGAATGATTCCATATAGCGAATAATACTAATATCGGTTTAAAAAGCGGATAAAATGGCTTTTTAAACCGATATTAGTGCTTAGGGTGTAACTCTGTTTTGACATTTCGCAAAAAATGACATGTAAATATGTTGTAATCCAAAAAAATCTAATACCAAAGTATGCAATCAATTTTGTATGATCGTGTATATTGTAATATTGCAAATTAAAGCTTTTTTAAAAATTGTTATGATCGAAAATAAAGATGTTGTTCATTTTAAAATTTTGATTGCTCAAGCGGTTTTTGTTGAACTTTGGCGAATTGTATGATATTTTTAATAGAATAAACTTAAGGGTGAACATTTTATAGTTATCCTGTGTTTACATCAAAAAAATAACTATTATTTTTACAGTATTAATTCTTTGTGAATATGGGATCGGATTTTACTTACAGCAATGAAAAATAGCCAATCATATGGAATATTTGGTTGTGTTTATAAAGCGTATAGAAAGGCCAAAAAATATGGAAAACAACATTTATTTTGAAGCTGTCGGAACATCAAACATTATTAAAGAAAAAATGCTTGAAAATATTGTTATCAATAAAGCAAATTCGGACTTTTTATTTGACATTATAGAGAACAATCAAAATCTGCTGTCCGACGATGAATATTTTGAAAAACAAATTGTTGTGAAAGGTGTCAATGCTAATGCATTGAGTTTTTTAACCACTCAGGCAAATTATCATATCAACATTAAAATTTTTACCCTTGCTTTTATTTGCTTGCTTTTTGATATGGCAATTTCGGACGGTGTTGCTGCGTTTTTGCTTGGTTTGTTCGGTGTGAATTATTCCTTGGTAAAGTTAAATGGTATGGAAAAATGTGTGGCATATAAGATAAAATCGGAAAAAAGCGTCAATGACGAACAGTTAATGGCTTTGACCCAATGTAATTTTACACAGTACAATACCAAGTGCGGAAATCTAAACGCGGACGGCTCATGCAAAATGTGGCGGGAAGATCAAGTGAAAGCTGCTTTAGATTCTTTAATATCCAAAAAGATTATTAAAATGAATGGAATGAATTATGAAATCATCTTTTGACAAAGACAGCTTATCAAGCAAAGATATAGGCGATTACATAAAAAAGAACGGCGGCTTACAGGATACGGCGGAACCGAGTATTTATATTCCCGTCATAGAAGAAAACGGTTATGAATATTACGACATTGAATCCGACGATACACATAAGGTAAAAGCAAGTCAGCCGTCGGGAATAAATAAGAACAACCATAAATATCTTCCGCACTCCGTATTTGTTTATATAAACAATAACAGCACTAATGCCTTGGCTACTGAAATAAAGAATACGCCGATTATAGGTGTTTATATTGGAAGTATTGCCGATATAGAGCATAATTCCAATTTAATAATCGGAGCGTCGTTTGAACAGGAGAATTTCCCGCTGTCAAAANNNAAANNNAAAAAAATATATATCAATCAAGCCGGAGAATTGATCATTACAAGTGAANACAGTCTTTTAGGATATAAAGACGAAAGAATTTTAAGCTACATGATATCTGAAGCAGCACTTCGCTTTTTAGTACTGCATGAAATAGGTCATCATGTAAAAGGTCATATTTCCGCATTGAGACAGCACGAAAATTTTGTTTTGTTAAAGGCTACCGATAAGGTCAACAGTGATTTTGAGATCGAAGCCGATACCTATGCGGCAACAAAATTGGCGGAAGAATTTGACTTGATATTGTCGGGTTTGATCAAGCATAAAGCGGATTTTGATGAATCAGGTTCCGAGGAATTGGAGNTTTTGGCTCTTAATACGGTGGTAACCGCGTTAACGCTTCCGTTTTCTATTTTGTATCAGCCGGAGAGCGGTGTAATCGAAAATACTTTTAAGTCAACCATAGCCTACCGTGAAATCAATGCCATTATAATTTTGTCTGTTGAATTATACAAAAATGAGGTATGCAGGAAAGCCGTAATTTTCGGTCTATCCAATCAAAACTTTGATGATACACAGCGGNTTCCGCAGGAGATAGATATTGAACGTATAANGATAAGTCAAAATATTGATTTTAAAGATTTTTTTGTATACATAAGGGAGCTGTTTATAGAAAACAANCGGCTATATTATCAGGTAAATCAAATACCGAATATCGATATATACCTGAAACATTATTTTGATGTTTTGGAGTATTTTAAAAACGAATCCAATCAATCAAAATAGTGCGTACAAAAGTTTGATAGTTCCTTAAGGANGAATAAAAAATATTTTATAAGTGATTGACACATCATTTAAAAAAATCCTCACGGCAAAACCGTGAGGATTTATTAAAATATTGAAAAACTATACGTTTATTTGCCTATAAATCTCCAACGCCGCTTCAAACACCGGCAAATCGGTTTTCACCACGTTTATTTCATGCTCGATAGCCTTGCAAAGCATTTCTTTCTCCGCTTCGGCGTCCTCCGCCAACACGATACAAGCGGCGTTTGCCGCAAATGCTGCCGCGGCGGCGTTTATATTNCCTATAACAGTGACCCAGGCGCAGTCTTCGGGTGCTTTGAGCATAACATTACTCAGCAGATCGCCGCAGTAAACTGTCTCGATCCTTCTGTCAAAATTTCCCTCGCAGACCGATTCAAAGCCGCGCGATCCACACAGTTCTCCGACAGTCATTAAAACGTCCTTTCCCTTTAGCTCAAAGCCGNACCGCACCAAAGCTTATAGCAATGACCGGTTACTTATTTGCNCCGAGACCCGCGCTGTACAATATGCCGCAAGCCTCAAACATTCTGAGGTTGGTTGTCAGCACAGGAACGTTCATTTCCTCGGCAAGCTGTATAATAAAGGAATCGGGGGTCTTTCCTCTGACAAAAACTATACATACTATCCCCATCATGTCGGCAGTCCTGATAACCTGCGGATTCACCAGTCCCGTTAACAGCACCGCGTTATCTCTTATGTAAGCCAGCACATCGCTCATCAAATCCGAACCGCAGGCGGTACGTACTTCTCTCGAGAGCATTGTCTGTCCTGTAATCACGCTTGCGTCAAGCAGTTCTCTAACATCGTTGACAGTCATATAAGTCACCCGTACCTTTCAATATACATATGAGTCTTTTTTTATTATAACATATTTCACATAAAATTTCAACATNATGGAGATAATTTTACAAATTTGTTTTTTAAATTGACCTTACGCCCTTTTTGTGCTATAATATGATTACAAAAGAGGATCGTCGCGGAGGTTTTTATGTCAAAGGATATGTTGTCGGCAAAATATGATATTGTTTTTAAAAAAATGTTTTCGGACGTCAATAACGAAGATCTGTTAAGACACTTTCTTTCCAACCTGCTTTCCATGCCTCTTGATTCAATCAAAGAGGTTACGGTAAACAACCCCGAAATAATTCCCGAAAGTCTTAACGAAAAATTCGGGCAAATGGATATAAGGCTGAAGCTTAACGACAGTATAGTAAATGTTGAAATGCAGATCAGCAATGAACCCGACTTTAAAGACAGAGTGCTTTACTATTGGTCAAAGCTGTACAGCGGCGATCTAAAGGAAGGCGAAAGCTATTCCAATCTCAGGAAAAGCATCTCAATAAGCATAGTTAANTTTAATCTTTTTGACTGTCCCGAATTTCATTCGCTTTTTAAACTNAAAGAAGATACCCGCGGTGAGCTTTTAAGCGACAAATGCGAAATACACTTCTTTGAATTAAAGAAAACCGCTTCAAATCTTAATTGCAGCAACCTGACCGAATTATGGCTGCAGCTTATTAAGGCCGATACGGAGGAGGAGTTTAATATGTTGAGTAATACACAGGTTCCCGAAATAAAAAAGGCAGTAAACGTTATACGCGAAATGAGCGACGATGAGAGAATCAAGGAAATGGTNCGATTTAGGGAAAAAGCAAGGCATGAGGAAGCTACAAGGCTGGAGGAAGCTCAGAAAAAGGGAATTGAAGAAGGCTTAGCTAAAGGAATGAAAGACGGTTTGGCTAAGGGAATGAAAGACGGTTTGGCTAAAGGAATGAAAGACGGTTTGGCTAAAGGAAAAGAAGAAGAACGCGCTAATATTATTAAGTTATTGCGCGATGCCGGTACCGACGAAGAATACATTAAGTTGATAGAAAAGATGAATAATGATTAAATCTTGGAACGAAGTGAAAATAAAGGGATAATAATATGTTGAGTAATACACAGGTTCCCGAAATAAAAAAGGCAGTAAACGTTATACGCGAAATGAGCGACGATGAGAGAATCAAGGAAATGGTGCGATTTAGGGAAAAAGCAAGGCATGAGGAAGCTACAAGGCTGGAGGAAGCGCAGCAAAGGGGAATTGAAGAGGGTTTAGCTAAAGGAATGGCTAAAGGAATGAAAGACGGTTTGGCTAAGGGAATGAAAGACGGTTTAGCTAAAGGAAAAGAAGAAGAACGCGCTAATATTATTAAGTTATTACGCGANGCNGGTACCGACGANGAATACATTAAAATGATAGAAAATATGAACAAATAAACTATACAAACCATAAATAAAAATCCCGACAGCCTTTAATATATGTCGGGATTTTTATAATTTCCAACCACNGTATTTTTCAAAAAAATAACCCCCGCCGAAGCGGGGGTAATAATATTTTAAGAGTAACCAAACATCTTAGTTTAAGCTTTATAGGCGTTCTATTAGCCGAGGAGCTGGAGAACTGCCTGAGGCTGCTGGTTAGCCTGAGCGAGCATAGCCTGAGAAGCCTGCTGCAAGATGTTGAACTTGGTGTAGCTGATCATTTCGGTAGCCATATCGGTATCACGAATTGTGGATTCAGCGTCAGTCAAGTTTTCGTTNGTTGTAGTCAAGTTGTTAACTGTGTACTCGAGACGATTCTGGAGTGCACCGAGACCAGCTCTCTGCATAGAAACCTTGGAGATAGCNGNGTCNANANTGTCGATAGCCTTGTTTGCGCTGTCTCTGTCGGAAACGTTGATGTTAGCAACGCCGAGGGAAGCTGCGCCCATGTCGTCAACATTAAGAGTAACTCTCTGGTCCTCAACNCCGTTAGCACCGATCTGGAAAGTCAAACCGTCGCCGGTGTTGTCAACAAAGTCCTTACCTACGCCCTGNACCNGCAGTNGTAGGAGNCTTNNNANCGNTAGAGCTTGCTACGTTNAAGCGNATNGAGCCGTTCTNAGCACCNTCNGGAGCCAAAGCNNCAGCGTCTGTCAGCTCAACCTCGTAATCGAAGCCTGCCTTCTTCAACAGGTTCTCGATATCCTTTTCGGAATAGTCAACGCCNGTTGCCAGGTGCANTGTAANCTCAGCANNCTGAGNANCCTTCTTAAACGCCTTGTCAATTACAACNTCTTCCTTGCCNGCAGCACGGTCNGTAGCAANANTGATCTTGCNNATCAAAGNANCNTCAAGCTTNTCNNNGGNTGCGCCGTAGGTGTTAGCAGTAAGCTTGATAGTATCGGAAGAACCTATACCGCCGTTTGTTTTATCTGCAACAAGTGTCTTGGCATCAATTTCAATAATTTCGCGCTTGCCTGCTACAGTAGCTGTAGTCGTAGCAGCAGCACCCTGGATAACGCCGTATTCGCTCTTGAAGGTGATCTCGCCGTAAGGAGCGGTCATACCGCCATCCTTGGGAACGGTAGCGTCCTTGATCAAAGCGTTGATATCATCATCAGAATAGGACTTGCCTTCTACCAGGTTAACTGTAACCTTGAGACCTGCTGCATCCCAAACTGCGTTTTCGCCGCCGTCACCGGAAGCACCGATTGTAAACTCAATGTTCATTCCTGCTACGGAAGAAGTAGTGGTGATAAGACCGCCGCCAATTTCGTCGACAAGTTCGTTTGTACCGTAAACAGCACCGTAGTTGTTGCTGCTTCCGCCGCCTGCGAGAGAACCGTCGAGGAGCTGCATGGTGTTGTATTCGGTAGAAGTGGAGATTCTGTCGATTTCGGACTTAAGAGCGTCAACTTCCAACTGGATAGCGTCACGGTCTTCCTGAGTGTATGTACCGTTAGCAGACTGAACAGCAAGCTCTCTCATTCTCTGGAGAATGGAGTGGGTCTCGTTCAAGCCGCCTTCAGCGGTCTGGATAAGGGAGATACCGTCCTGAGCGTTCTTTGTAGCCTGGCCGAGGCCGCGGATCTGAGAACGCATTTTTTCGGAAATCGCCAAGCCTGCAGCGTTATCGCCTGCACGGTTGATCTGGTAACCGGAAGAAAGCTTTTCAGTGGACTTCTTTAAGCCGGCTACGTTAACGTTCATCTTGTTGTTCGCATTTATAGCGGACATGTTGTGTTGTACTACCATTGCCATAATATTTTCCTCCTTGATTTCTGTCCCCGAATTCCGTTCGGGGACTCAAACCGCATTAAGATTAAATTTTACGGTTTGATTTAATTTGGTTTAAAGCCTGCGCATAGCTTTCAAGGTCAGCTGCAATTGCAATTCAACTTTTTTTAAATCTCCGATTTTATTTCGAAGCTTTGTGTTGAAGTTGTTCTCTGAACCTTTCAAAAGTTATATCGGCACAAATCCAAAAAACTTTAGTTTTTTTTTGAAAAAATTTCTAAAAATTTTTGATTTGTGGATTTTGACGGTGAAATAGGGTTCTGTTTTGGGCATTTTTCCATTGACATGCTTGATCTTAAGGGGAAAATGGGGTAAATGGCGCGTACGTAATTATAAGATTGACTGTTTTATACATTATTATAATATAATAGCTATAATAGCGGGAAACGAAAAATCTCATTTGCTTTAAATTTCTCAGTCGGCGAAATGCCTTTTTAAAAGTGCGTTTTTTAACATGCTGTTCTTAACCGAAACAAGGTTGTGTTTGTGTTTTTTAGAACTGCGCTTTATACAGTCTTTTCTTTTTCTCGGAAGCGAGGTGCATTTTGCGCTCCCGCGCGGGGCTTAAGGTGACACCAAAGGGGGGAGAAGGTGCAATAAGTTCCACCTTATGTAGCCTCATTTTAAAATTAGTGCAGACTTTTTAATAAGTGTGTTTACATACACAAGCACGAAAAATCGGTGAAACTCATTGCCCCACTCTCCCCCCTTAGGTTTCACCTTAAGAATCCTTTCCTTACCCCCCTCTATGCGTAGTGCTGATTTTTTTGCCGTTTGCTTCAAAAAACATGTGCGT
>JAAVIF010000005.1 GCA_014799365.1 Oscillospiraceae bacterium | reverse complement strand
AGGACCGCCAAGGGCGGCGGATATGTACGTTCAATACAATATCTGAGGGAGCTTCGCTCCCTCACGCTGCCGCTATTGCGGCAGCGCATTTAAAAAGTAGCTTGTCTACTTTTTAAATGGATATTAGTATTACAAAGTGATCCGCTAAAAATTACTTGCTTTTTAATGTGCTTATATTGGAAAATGCGAACTCTCTTGCCTGCTTTGGCAACATTGAGTGAAATCTGCTGAAATCCTTCAGCAGATGTGACTGGTCGGTATATCCGTACTCCAGTGCCTTGTCCGCCGCATTAAAATCGCGCACTGTAATTATGTCGCGCCAAAGNTACTGATACCTCACCAGTGCAGCCATCTTTTTGGGTGATAATCCCGAATATTCTGCAAAAACCCGCTCCAGCTGCCGTCTGCTAATATGAAGCTCATTTGAAATATCGCCCACGGCACAGGCTCCCCGCCGCTCAAATATTTCTCCCATTGCCTGCGTAAAAAGCCCGTTGCGCCGCTCGTGAATATTTTTCAGGAGGAATCGCTCCGAAAGGGCTATCCGCTGCTCGGTAGTTTTGGCGGTAAAAATCCAAGGAGCAAGCTCCTTTTCCAGACGGCGAAAATGCACCCCAAGTTCAAAACCGCCGTTAAGCGTTTCGCGCAAAGTATCCTCNAAAAACAGTACCGCTGTCCATGCGTAAAATCTGATACCGAAACGGCTGTTTCCGCTGAAAACATAAGAGGGCATATCGGATATTCCGCAGAAAAATGCCCTATAATCATCGGTATCAAATATAATGTCCGTACAAAGATCGGGAGTNACCAACCACCTGCCTAATCCTTCGCTGGTCCAGAANCAGCGTATAAAAGGCCTGAGCGGTTCACATGGTGTGTACTCTCTGTATCCGTATCCAAACGGACAAGCGATTATGGGAGTAANCTTAGCGGCTAAATTGGCATAAATCATTTTAAACCTTCTCCGTAATCGAATTATTATTTTTATTGAGATTAGTATTATATCAAACGAATTGCGAATTATACAGCGTACTGTAAAATCCGTTCTGCTNCAACAATTCCCTATGCGTTCCCTGTTCTGTGATCTTTCCGTCCCTCACCACAAGTATCGTGTCCGCATTCTGTATAGTGGACAGTCTGTGTGCGATCACAAAGCACGTTCTGCCTTTCATCAGAGCGTTCATAGCTTCCTGTATCTGTATCTCCGTCCGTGAATCCACATTGGACGTTGCCTCATCTAAAATCAGCATCGGTGCGTCCGACAAAAAGGCTCTCGCGATAGTNATAAGCTGCCGCTGCCCTTTGGAGATGTTCACGCCGTCATCGGAAAGGAGCGTGTCGTAACCGTCGGGAAGACCCTCGATATATCCGTCTATCTTTGCGGAGCGCGCCGCCTCTCTAACCTCATCCATAGTAGCGTTTTCTCTNCCGTAGACAATGTTTTCAAAGATCGTGCCGTGAAAAAGCCAGGTATCCTGAAGCACCATGGTGTACGCAAGCCGAAGATCCGCCCGCTTGAGCTTAAGAGCGGGCGTACCGTCCATGCGTATCTCGCCTGAAACGGGATCGTAAAAACGCATAAGCAGATTTATGATAGTGGTTTTCCCCGCGCCCGTTGGACCGACGATCGCTATCATCTGCCCCGGCTTTGCCGTTACGGAAATGTTTCGCAGAATAACAGAGTCCTTTTTGTATCCAAAGGTAACGTTATCCAATTCCACCAAACCGTTTACTTTGGACATTTCTTCGGCGTCCTCAGCGTCCGCCTGCTCGGGTTCCTCGTCGATCACTCTGAACACTCTCTGTGCGGCGGAAAATGCCGACTGAAATTCGTGGAGTATATTTGAAAACTCATTTATAGGCCCCGCAAATTTCCGTGAATACTGAACGAACTGCGCCACACCTCCCAGAGTGATGAAAAAAACCGAGCCCGCGAGTATCGCGCCGTTTTCGGAATACATATACAGAATGCCGCCGAATATAGCCACCAGTGAAAGCGAAACGTTGTTTATGAGNTTGATGGTCGGNAACAGCAGNGATGCGCTGTACTCCGCGTTATAAAANGCNCTCATNGCGTCGTCGTTATGCTTGTTGAACCGTGCGGAGATGACATTCTGNCGACCGTATGCGCGAATGCTTGCGGANCCCGAAAGCATTTCCTCCGCAAACCCGTTCAGCTCGCCGTATTTTCGGGAGCGTGCGCTGAACANAGGGCGGACCTTCTTGGAGCGGTACCGTGTAAACAGTANGGAAACCGGCACGGTAACCACNAATATCAATATCATCGGCTTTGAGATCTGCCACATGAACACCAGCGAACCCACAACGGTATACACGCTCGCCATNACCTGCACAAGGTCGTTGGAAAGCGAGGTGTTTACGGTATCAATATCATAGGATATGCGGCTTATGATGTCTCCCGTGGCGTTCGCGTCAAAATAACCCACGGGGAGAGTGTTCAGCTTTTCAAAGACCTGNCGNCGCATGGTGTATACTATNCGCTGACTTANGTGTACCATAATTACCGAAAGGAAATACGAAATAACGGCGGANCCCGCATAGCAGACGATCATTTTTATCACNTTTTCCCAAACCTCGGAAAGCTCCGCGCCCGAGGACAGAGTGATAGCGTCTATCGCCGCTCCGGAGTATCGGGGACCCAGAAGGGAAAGCTGATTTGACACCAGCGTCAGCNCTGTGGCGATNAAAAACAAATGCCACTCTTTAAGGATATATCCGCCCAACCGTATCANGATACCGCGGTTTTTGTGTNTGCTNTTATCAGTCAAGAATGGCACCTCCCATCTGAGAATCGCTGATCTGCCGGTATTCGGGGCAGTTTTCCAGAAGCTCTTCATGTTTTCCGCTTCCGATGATCCTGCCCTCTTCAAGCACGATTATAAGATCGCAGCTTTTGACGGAGCTNACACGCTGCGCCACAGTGATGACGGTGGTATCGGACAGTGACTCATTCAGCGCNCGGCGCAGATTTGCGTCGGTCTTATAATCCANCGCCGAGGAAGAGTCGTCCAATATCAGTATNTCGGGAGCGGCGGCAATAGCGCGGGCTATCAGAATACGCTGCCGCTGTCCCCCGGAAAGATTGGTCCCCTTTGCGGAAAGCATATGCCGATAGCCTTCGGGCAAGGCGGAGATGAAATCGTGCGCCTGCGCGATCTTTGCCGCACGAATTATGTCATCATCGGAAATATCTCTTCCGAAGCGTATNTTTTCTTCAANAGTATCGGCATAAAGGAAGTCGTTCTGCAGCGCGGTGCCGAACATAGAGGTAAGCTCGTCCTGAGTATAGGATGATAATTTTTTCCCGTCGATACGGATAGTNCCCGAATTTACGTCATAAAACCGAAGCAGAAGCTTTACAAATGTGGATTTTCCGCTGCCNGTGGCNCCGATTATACCCAAAGAGCTTCCATGGGNCACACTCAGCGAGATGTTTTCAAGATNGGGCTTTTTGCCCAAGTAAGANAATGTGACGTTTTCAAAGGAAATTTTGCGGGANGTATCNCCATTGCCGTCGTCCGCAGTCAGCNGAAACGCTTCGGGTGTGTTCAGCACCTCGGCNATTCTGCGTGCGGAAGCGGCACATTTCGTATACATGATGAACATACGCGAAAGTGACATCAGNGCCATTGAGATAAGGGTAAAATACTGAGTAAAGGCGATCACCGCAGCCGCAGACGACTTGCCGGAGGTCACACGGTAAGCCGCGGCGGCGATTACCGCGGCAATGCCCAGATTCATAAGGAGAGTCATAATGGGGTTCACTGCGTTCATTACAGTGGCGGCATGACATTCCTGTTTGGTGAGTCCGCGGTTGAACCCGTCAAAACGGCGGTTCTCATAGTCGTTTTTGGACAGTGCCTTTATCACCCGAACACCCTGCACGTCCTCGCGCACGACCCTTATCATATCGTCCGTTGACTTTTGCACCTTGGTATACAGCGGAACTCCGCGCCGCGCGATACTGTAAACGGTAATGAAAATAAGCGGCATGGTGGCTATCATCACCAAAGCCAGCGCGCTGTCCATAAACAGCGTGATACCAACTCCGCCCAGCAGCAATATCGGCGCACGGATACCCATACGCTGCATCATTCCAATAAAATTCTGCACGTTATATGTGTCCGAAGTAATACGGGATTCCAAAGAGGGAACTGTAAACCGATCAGTATCACNTGCGGAAAGATACAAGGTTTTTGAAAACAGATCTCTGCGCAGTGCAATGGAAAAATCGGCAGTTACCCTCGACGCCATTCGGTTAGCGGTCACATTGCCGACGCATGCCAGCACCGAGCATACNACCATCACAACGCCGTATATCACGATCTTGGAAATATCCATGGCGGAGATCACGTTTTCGAGTATGTAGGTCAGTANAAAGGGTATCAGAAGCTCCGCTACCGTACCCAGAACTTTAATGGAAATGCCCAGTGCCATACGCATTTTATAGGGCGACAGATAGGAAAAAATCCGCCTCAATTAAATTTCACCTCCAACATACTTATAATCTCACCTTAAAAATCCATAGGTGACTATACATTATATCACANATCTATTAACAATGTCAATAGATNTTGCGCGTATATAAAAGGNTCATCATTAGAATAAATGCGGCGCGGCCATTGACATTTCATAGGAGCCTATGCTATAATACATTAAGGAAATATCTTTGTNTTTGGGAGGTCCGCTGTGGAAAAAAGTAAAGTTTCCATACTGATNAAGAAAAGCTCGCTGATCTTTGACAAGTATGTCAATCAGCTTCTTGTGCCGTATCATCTTTCGGGCAGTCAGTTCCGTATTCTTATGATACTTTACAAATCGCCCGACTGCTCGGTAAGGCANACGGATATCGAAGCCGCTTTTTCCATGACGAATCCCACCGTAACGGGGCTGGTCCACAACCTTGAAAAGAACGGACTTGTGAAAAAGATCGCTAATCCCGAGGATAAGCGCAGCAGATTTCTTGTGCTGACGGAATACGCCGAAAGCCGAAGAAACGAGTTTCTNTCTTTGGCGGACTGNATTGAAAAGGAAATGACCGACGGNTTATCNGAAACGGAAACAGCGGTGTTGTCCGAGCTTTTGCTGAAAGTTATAAAAAAGCACGAAGAAAANTAAATACAATGATGATAATAATTCTCTTTTAAGAAAGGAAAACAGGAAAAATGAAAATACTGATAATAGGCGGAACTGGAACGATAAGCACCGCTATTTCCCGCCGACTTGCAGNAAGCGGACATGAGCTTTATCTCCTCAATCGCGGAAACGCCAACAACNNNCTTCCGNNAAATGTTAANTTNATNAANGCGGATATAAACGATGAAAAANCCGCTTCGGAAAGTCTCGGTGATATGAAATTCGACGTGGTATGCGATTTCATCGGGTTTGTTAAGCCTCAGCTTGAACGTGATTTCCGTCTTTTCGCGGGAAAAACAAAGCAGTTTGTTTATATCAGCTCCGCGTCCGCTTATAACAAGCTTCCTTCGGATTACGTCATTACCGAGGGAACCTCTCTGGCNAANCCNTTTTGGGAGTATTCAAGAAACAAAATACAATGCGAGGAATACCTTATGAAGCTGTACAGGGACGAGGGATTTCCCGTTACGATAGTAAGACCCAGCCACACGTACTGTGAAACCTCGGTGCCGCTGGGGGTTCACGGCAGAAAAGGAAGCTGGCAGGTCATAAAACGTATGCTTGAGGGAAAACCCGTTATAATCCACGGAGACGGCACCTCTCTTTGGACAATGACCGACAGCAGAGATTTTGCCGAGGGCTTTATCGGACTGCTGGGAAATCCTCACGCAATTGGCGAGGCTTTTCAGATCACCTCCGATGAAACTCTTACATGGAATCAGATATATCAAACCATAGCCCGCTGTCTGGGAGTCGAGCTCAAGCCCTACTATGTATCCTCGGAATTTCTGTCGGCGGTAAGCGATTATGATTTTACGGGAAGTCTTATCGGCGATAAGGCCAATTCGGTGGTATTTGACAACAGCAAGCTGAAAAGAGCNGTACCCGATTTCAGACCGAGGATCNGGTTTGAGGAGGGTATAAGAAACACACTGGAATATGTGCTTTCCCACAAGGAATGTCAGACAGAAGACGAAGAATTCGACAAATGGTGCGACAAGGTTATTGCCGCATTGGAAAACGCAAAAAAGGAGGTTTTATAATGGTACAGGTAAAAGGAAAATGGGCATTTATCACNGGCGCGTCAAGAGGAATAGGNTANCTTACGGCAAAATTCATGGCGGAACAAGGCTGCAATCTTATACTTCACAGCAGAAAAAAGGAACACTGCGAAAAATTGCTTGAGGAAGTAAAGGCAATGGGAATTGAGGCTTACTCCGCNCCTGCGGAGCTTACCGATTTGGACAGCGTACAGGCTATGCTTGACGAGATCGACCGCCTTGGTGTAAATGTGGATATTGTGCTTAACAATGCGGGTATGCAGATAGCTTACCGCACGGATTATTATAAAACTCCCGTATCGGATTACACCGAAAGCTTTAAAATAAACACCATAGCTCCCGCAATGATATGCTATCATTTTCTGCCCAAAATGATAGAAAGGGGATTTGGCAGNATCGTAAACACCACCAGCGGAATACGTCTCGAACCCGAGCAGGCGGGATATTCGGCAAGCAAGGCGGCACTTGATAAGATAACAATAGATTTAGGCTCAAGGGTCGAGGGAACGGACGTTATGATAAATCTTACCGATCCGGGCTGGTGCAGGACGGATTTAGGCGGTTCCAATGCTCCNAACGCCCCCGAAAGCGCAATACCGGGAATTGCCGTAGGCGCGTTTGTCGACGATAAAAAATCGGGACGTTACCTTAACGCNCCGCATTTTACGGGACTTTCTCTTGAAGAGGCGGTAGCAAAGGCGGAAAGAGAATTCGACAGTCCTTATAATAATTAAACTTTGTACAATCAGACAAAATTTTCAGGGAGGTATCGGAATATGCAAAACGATCAAGTCGAAAAAGCGATACCGTGGAATCCGTGGCACGGCTGTCACAAATGCAGTCCGGGCTGTCAGAATTGTTTTGTTTTCAATATGGATAAACGCTACGGAAGAGATACCACGATAGTAACAAAGGGCAAAACCACTTATGAGCTGAAGGACAAGGATTGTCCGAAAAATTCTCTCGTCAAGCTCTGTTTTTCTTCCGATTTCTTTTTGGAGGAAGCTGACGAATGGCGCGGCGGTATTTGGGACACCATACGCCGGCGCAGCGACTGTGTTTTTGTCCTTACCACAAAAAGACCCGAGCGAATAAAACAAAGCTTGCCGTCCGATTGGGGGGACGGCTGGGAACACGTTCATATGAGTATTTCGATAGAAAATCAGGAAATGGCGGATAAACGCCTCCGATATTTTTTAGACGCTCCCTTAAAGCATCGCGAGGTTTTTTGTTCGCCTCTGATAGCACCGATCACTCTTGGCGAATATCTTGACACGGGGCTTATAAAATGCGTAAATGTGGGCGGCGAAATGGCCCCGAAAAATGTTGTGCGTCCTATTCGGTGGGACTGGGTAAAAGACCTTTATTTAGAGGCAAAAACGCGCAATATCGAGTTTTATTTCCACCAATGCGGAAGTATGTTTATCCGTGACGGGAAAAATATCGGCGCATGGAATTTAAATAAGCAGATCGCCCGTGCGGAGGAAATTCAGCATGAGCTTGAAAAAATGTTTTGAGTATACTTAAATAAAGGGGCTGTAAAAAAGCAGCCCTTTTATTATCAATTTAATACTAATCCCTTTTAAAACTGTTGGATTAGTGTTTAGGGTGTAATCCCTTTTTAAACTGTTTACAGCTCGGCAGTTTAAAAAGGGATTAGTATAAACTGTTTTTAAAAATAAAACTCGGTATATCCTGTTCGCCCGTTTCTGCAGTCCTATCCCTGTGCGGCTTGTAAACCTTTTCTTCATCATACTCCACAATGACCTCGCCGTAAAGTCCGTCAATACCGGCTGATATATAAAGCACACGATTAAAGTCATCATAGAACCAACCGTTTTCGGCAGACTTCAGCATACTTCTGTGCCACATCTTTTCGCAGTCTGTTCCGTTTACAATGACGGAATTCGGGATAGCGTCAACATGTATTTTCAAGTTCAGACGCTTCGCCGCAAACAGTTCGTTTGAAGCCGCGGTGGTGATAACAACAGTAGACTCTTCCGCATCACATAATATCTCGGTAAGAGTAAATTCACCCTTTTCATAAGCATAAGTCCTGCCATCATCCGCATAAAGCATGAAGCCGCTTTTTCCGCATGGGTATATATCCAAGGAAATAATGCGGTTGTCAAGCTCCGATGTGTTATATATCTGCTCTGTCATGGGAATTATCGCTCCCGATTTGACAAACACGGGAATACGGTTTTGCGGGGCGTAAATGTCATAGCTTTTTCCGCCCTCATATTCATAACCGTAATCATAATCGTACCATTTTCCTTCGGGAAGATATACCCGGCGGCTGCACTTCTCTTCCTCATGAACGGGAGCGATCAGCAGCTCACTGCCAAACAGAAACTCGTCCTTTATATCGTATACATTACCGTCGTTCGGGTATTCAAATACAAGGGGTCGCATTATCGATTCACCCGTAAGGTGGGTTTTGTATGTATATGAATAGATATACGGCAAAAGTCGGTAACGCAAGCGCACATAATGAGAAACGCTGTCGGTGACAAGACTGTTGAACATATATGGCGCGGACTCGCCTGCGTGATGAACTCTCATCATAGGACAAAAAGCCGCAAACTGTACCCAGCGTTCATACAGGTTGGCGTGACGCGCAATGTCGTTTTTGTAAAGGTGTCGGGTATCTTTTGCATTGCTTGTTTCGGAAATAAATCCGCCTGCGTCGCTTGTCCACATAGGTATTCCCGACATTCCGGTATTAAGAGCCTCGGGAATGTGCGCCGTAAATGTCTCATAGTCCGAATAAACATCTCCCGACCATATAGCCGTACAGTATTTTTGTATACCTGCGGTACCCGTTCTTGTCAATACAAACGTACGCATTTCGGGAAGATGTTCCCTTGTTATTTCGGTGTAGGTCTTAGTATTCAGCAGTGAAAATATGTTGTGTATCTTATTTCTCTCGCCGCCGAAATATACTGTGTTTTCAGGATCGCCCTCGGGTTCTGTAAGATCAAGCCACCACGCTTCGATACCGTCGTCGAGAATACGCTCAAGCTGCGGACGCAGCCATTCCTTTGTATTCGGGTTTGTAAAATCTATCAGATCGCCGCCGAAATGACCGCAGGTAATAGTATTGCCCTCGTCGTCCCTTGCAAGTATTCCCTCATTAAGAGCGGACTGATAGGTGTCGCTGTCCTTTTTCAGCATCGGCCCCGAATTTGAAGCCATAAAGTGCAGTCCCTGCGCTCTGTATTCGGCAAGCTTTTCGGGAGACCTTCCGCCCCAGCGTTCGTTCCATTTGTAATTATTAAGCTTATCCGCCCAATCGTAATCGAATACCAGACAATCCAGCGGAAAGCGGTGTTCACGGAGTCTTGAAACAAGCTCGTCTATCTGTTCCCAGCTCCAATAGGAACAGCGGCACTGCGTATACCCAAGAGTCCACAGCGGCGGCATAGGCGGCTTGCCTGTCAGGTTGGTGTATTCGTTAAGAATGTCGCCGAAGCTGTCTCCGACAAAACAGTATAATTTCATATCGCCGCCGAGAGCGGACTGATAAATAATGTCGGGATCTGTTTTGCCTATGTCATAAGTCATAGGGTAGGAATTGTCGGTGAAAATACCGTAGGGCTGACCGTCTCCTGTACTCATATAGAAGGTCACGGGTATATCGGCGGTAACATGTCCCGAATTTATCCTCTGCTCCGTTATCATATCGCGGGTCTGTCCTCTGCGGTCAAGGCCGCCAAGATATCCGTCGTTATCTTCTCCAAGACCGTAAAAATGTTCATTTTCGGCAATAAGGTTTTCCATAAAGACAGAACCGTCGTTGTTTTTCCCGATCTCTTTCCCGTCGCAGATAACGGTTTTATCATCGGAAGAAACAAGACTTATTTTTATACTTTTTTTTCTTATTCTTAACGCCGCGATTCCTGCCGAAACAAACAAATGCTCATTCTTGTCGTCACATTGAAATTCGGCTCCGTATTCGGGCATATCTTCTATGCTGTAGGAATGCGATTCAATACCTTTGCCGTCAAAATCCGTCCAAACTTCAAGAGTTTTTTTGGAAACCGCTTTTATGTATATTATACAGTCTGAATCTGTCCGCACTGTGATTTTGTTTTCGTTAATTTCATAGTTTTTGATATTAAGTCTGCTGAGAACCGTACTCATAATAAAACCTCCGTCATGTCATTATAACAGGCAGCATTTCATTGCCGTCAAAATTCAGTTTATCTATGCACAAAACTCTGTGTCCCGCTTCGCCGTCGCCGATGATACGCCTGTGGTAAACTATCAGCCAATCGTCTGTACCTTGAATATTTATATAGCTGTTATGTCCCGCCCCCTCGGCAATTTCCGAATTGCTGAGTATTATTTTGCCGTTCGGGCTTATGTCCAAGGGAGAACTGCCGCTGCTTTCACGGACACGGTAGGTCCCGTTGACCCAGTCGCCCTCCGACCACATAAAATGATACACGCCGTCNCGTTTAAGCATACATGGAGCTTCAACGTATCCGTTGGGTGTGACAGCCTTGAAAAGCTCACCGTTTTCAAAAGGTACAAAGCCGTTCATTTCCTCATTCATGACAGCCGCATTGCAGTGCTGCCAGCCGCCGTAATAAAGATATATCTTTCCGTCGTCGTCCTTGAAGAGATGCGCGTCTATCGGCTGAGCATAGTTAATGAAACGATCTATAAGAGATTTTCCCGTCAGGTTCCTGAAAGGTCCCGACGGCGAATCCGAAACGGCTATCTCCAATCCGCCCACTTCTTCATCGCTTTGAATATCATTGCTTGCAAATATAAGATAATATTTTCCGTTCTTCTCTATGGCAGTGGGNGCCCATACCGCTCTGTAAACATACTTATAACCGCTCATGTCTATAATATCCGGGTGCTTTTCCCAGTGTATCAGATCCTCGGAGGAAAAGCAGTCGATGTTCATCTGCTCACTGTATGAGGAAAATGATTTTGTAACATAAATATAATATCTGCCCTCAAAATACCGCGCTTCGGGGTCGGCGTACCAGCCGTTTACTATCGGATTCATGATCACACCTCCGTATAAAATCTAAGAGTACCGCCCTGCATAAGCTTATCATGTTCAATATGATCTTCCGTAATATCCGTACCGTTAAAGCTCACCTTGAANGCAGTACTGNCCTCCGTTTCATTTATNATATGAAGAGTATTTCCGCTGCCAAGCTTAACGGTTATCTTCCGCGCATTGCATACGCCTAAAACATACTTGCCGCTTCCCGGGCAGACGGGATAAAAGCCAAGTACGCTTAAAATATACCATGCGCTCATTGAGCCGTTGTCCTCATCTCCGGGGAATGCGTTTTCATTAAATCCCTTTTTTATGATACGGCGCACATAGCGGGCGGTCTTGCCGATATTTCCGATTGCCGAATACAGATATGGCAAATGAAAGCTTGGCTGATTTGAAATTGCACACTGTCCGAAATCGGCAGCTGCCATTTCCGTCATTTCATGTATCTCGCAAGGGTATGTGCCTGTTTCAAAAAACGNGGGAGCATTAAACAGCTCGTCAAGCTTTTCTTCAAATTTTTCTCTGCCGCCGTAAAGCTCCGCAAGCCCCTCTATGTCATGGTATACGGCAAATCCGTTCTGATATGCTCCGCCCTCGCAGTAATCACCGCCCCATTCATAAGGTGAAAAACTGAGCTTTCGCTCTCCGTTTGCACTTAAACCCCTGATAAAGCCTGTTTCGCTGTCAAACAGCTTTTTATACCCCTGCGACCTTGTCAGATATTTGCTGCACATATCCGTAATATTCAGCTTTTCCGCAAGCTTGGCGATACACCAATCGCAGTAATAGGCGTCAAGAGAATTGTTTACGCTCTCACCGTATTTATCATTGGGTACATAGCCGAGCTTTACATAGTCCTCCACGCCGATACGCCCGTAAAGGTGCGTACCGCTTGCCGTATTGGCATTTTTGAGCATACCGTCAAGGGCAAGCTTCATTTGTTTCTCCGTAAGCAAGCCTTTTACGGCACAATCAGCAAAAGCGGCGTCTATCAGTGTACCGGGCATTATTCCGCGCTCGCCGGGAGACAGCCATTTCGGCAGCCACCCTTGTTCCTTATAGAAATTCAGATACCCCTCCATGACGTCGCTGATATGTTCCGGAATTATCAGCGTCAGCAGAGGATAAAGNGTTCGGTAAACGTCCCANAAGCCGTTGTCAACAAACATTTTTCCGTCACATATCTCTCCGCTTTTTGTGTTGTAATGTACCGCCCTGCCAAGCTCGTCATACTCATAAAAAATTCTCGGGAAAATAAAGCAGCGGTATAAGCAGGAATAAAAGGTACGCTTATGCTCCTCGGAATCCTCTATCTCTATTTTAGACAGCAGGGAATTCCATTTATCTTCGGTTTCGGCTTTTAACTGCTCATAAGTCCTGCCGCTGACCTCGCCAAGATTTCTTACGGCATATTCGGGTGAAATATACGAAGTGCCAAGCCGAACGGTAAGCTCCCCGTCCTGCGGAATATCAAAGGCAATATTCATTCCCGCACCTGTGCCGCTGCATGAAATTCCTTGCTCCGTTTCGCCCGAAATTTTTGTAATATAGGTTTTGGCAGTATTTACAGCTTTATCAAACTGCATACAGAAATAAAATTTAAAATCCTTTCGTGTGCCGTCGCCATAAGCGTTGGTAAAGCCCGTAAGCGTTCGTCCGCCGGGGTCAAGAACAAGCTCTGTCGGAAAATCAAAGGGCAGCACCGCAAGCCTTGGCGTTTTTTCGGTATCCCAGCGTATTTTTATTATTGCTCCTCTTTCGGCGGGAATAATACCCATTTGCGCAAAATACCGTTTGAAATATATCTCCGTGCAGGCGGGAGAAAGCTCCTTTTCGATAAAAGATGAGCTGCGGCTGTCCTCGGTAACATACGGCTCCCCGCTTTGCGGCATAAGCACAAAATGCGCATAATCTCCGACCCATGGACTTGGCCGGTGCGTCAGCCGTATTCCCTCAGTTTGTCTGTGAAGAGGTGAATAAAACCAGCCTCCGCCGCTTGCTCTTGTCTGGATGGCAAAGCTGTTCATGCCAAAGGGAGCGCAGGTCAGCGGCAAGGTGTTTCCTGTGGAAAATCTCGGCTCGGAAAGAGTACCCTGCTTTATATTGACATATTGAAGGAAGTTTTTCATCGGATCACCTCGGCTCGTTGAAAAACATTGCAATGTATGATATAATCAGGAATAATAGTTCAAAAAGTGAGGAATACATTCATGGAGCATATAATCTCATTCGGCGAGACCTTTGCCGATCAAAACAGACCGTTCTACATTGAAATGGCGGGTATAACCTATCCCGATCCCAATTATCATATAACCCGAAAAAAATCGTATATTCACTGCTTCGAGTATGTAATAAGGGGCAGCGGCATCGTTACTGTGGACGGTGTAACAAATTACCCGTCCGGCGGCGACCTGTACATGCTTCCAAAGGGCGCGGATCACGACTACCGCTCAACACCCGAAGACCCCTTTGAAAAGATATGGTTCAACATAAGCGGTACGCTGTGTGACGAGCTTATACATGTTTATGGCATTACAGGCACTCTGATNGTTAATGGGATAGACGCTTTCCCCTTTTTCCGCGAATTTCTTGACATATGCGAAAATAAAAAACTGGCTCTGAATGAAATACATTCGCAGTGCGCACTCGTTTTCCACAAGCTGATAATAAAGATACGCGACAGCATGATACCCGATTCGGAGCACAGCTCAAAGGGAACCGCTTCCGAAATCAAATCATATATAGACCGTAACATTTATGAAAGACTAAATATAGAATCGCTGTCGAAACATGTAAATATTTCATCTTCTCAGGTCAACCGCGTGTTCAAAAAGGCCTACGGCATAACGCCTTACGATTACATTCTCACGCGCAAAATAGAAACCGCAAAGCTGCTGCTGAAAAATTCCTCGCTGTCGGTAAAAGAAATAGCTTACCGTCTGAATTTTGCGGACGAGCACTATTTCTCAAATATTTTCCTGCAAAAAACGGGAGTGCGCCCCAAAAATTATTGATAACAAGCCTAATATAACTCGGGCAGCGTTTCTTTCGTTACGGCATAAGGACTTTCATAAAGCTTTTTCAGGTACTCAAAGCTGTTAAAATCTTCTGTAAGGCAGAACACACCCGACCATGTCATGTAGCTCGCCCAGCCGAGCCCAAGCTCGTGTATTTCATTCAGATCGGGCAGACTGCCTATCTCGCCGATTATAGTTATCTTCGGCTGTTCGGTTATTTTTATCAGCTTGCCGTATTCTTCCGTGCAGGCTGTGTGAACGTGATTCGGGGGATACATATCCTTTGAGATAATGTCTACAACATCATCTCCGGGATAACACTCGGGTTCAGCGGTATTCCACACCCAGATGAGATTATTCAGACCGTGCAGCTTGGTGTACCTGTCATACATCATGCGGTACAATTTCTTCACGACCTCNGCTCCCTTTACGCCCCACCAGAACCAGTTTCCGTCTCCCTCGTGAAACGGTCTCCAAAGTATCGGTATACCCTTATCGCAGAATGGTCTCAGCAGTCCCGCCATCATGTCCATATCGGAGATAAGTGCTTTGTTTTCGGGAGTTCCGTCAATAACCGCCTTGCCTGCGTCAAAATCGGTATTGTCCGTGAAAAAGGATTTTGAACGCCCTCCCAGCGGTGAGAACCAATGCCATGTAAAGGTGATAAGTCCTTTTTTATCGGCCCATTCCCACGCCCTTTTCAGAGTGCCGTAATTGTTTGTGATCTCGGTCATACATTCCTCATCTGTATCAAGATAATTGATGTTCGGGGAATAGGACAAAAGCTCAAATCCCAACAAAGCAGGCTCTTGGCCTGTTATTTTTTTGATCTGATGATATTCCTCCATTGCCATTGTCTGGGTATGCTGTCCCGTTATGACTTTATCAAAGGATATATCGGACAGATATTTCAGCACATTTTTAACGCATTCCTGTGCATTTGGATTTACAGGCGTGTAAATTCTGTTACTCATGATCTCACTCCATATCAACTAACTATCTCTAATATCTTTTCTATTGGCACTTTGGGCGTTCTGCCGGCTGTCAGCAAGCCGTTGGTCTCCTGCTCAACATCTGTCAGCTGTGTGTAGCAGTAGCCGCTTATATCCATATCCTCAACAGCCTTTATCAGCGAGCGGAAACGTTCCAGAAATTCCTCGTCCGTGTGTACCGAAGCTCCGTAGCCCCAGCCCTCATCATGGGCGTAATGAGTTCCCCCGAACTCGGTGAAAATTATAGGCTGACCCTCGTACTTAAATCCATTAGCAAAGGGCAGAAGCTGTGAGTTTCCGCAATAGCCGCCGGTAAGCTTTTCCTTTGTGTCATAAAGGTGCGTAAGCCAATTGCTGTTCTGCTCGTAATGGTGAAGTGTGAGAATATCGCTCTTTGCGTGATACCAGCCGTCGTTTGAGATAACGGGACGCATGGTGTCGATACTTTTTGTCATATAGTAAAGACCCTCNGCAAAATTCTGCTGNCGNNGATTTGAAGCAATNCNCCTGACNCCCCAGCTTTCATTAAAGAGCACCCATGTNACCAANGACGGNTGATTNTAGTTNTGCGTAACTATGTCAAGCCANTCNGCGGAAATATCNTTTACNGCCTCGTCGCTGAACCAATGATTTGAGGGAAGCTCGCACCACACAGCAAAGCCCATAATATCGGCGTAATAGTAAAATCGTTCGTCCTCGTTTTTCTGGTGCTTGCGAACGCCGTTGAAGCCCATTTCCTTGGCAAGTCTTATATCGTCAATTATAGCCTGCTCACTTGGAGGGGTCATGCCCGATTCTTTCCAGTACCCCTGATCAAGTATAAGCTTTGAATAGAACGGTCCGCCGTTTAGCAGTATTTTTCCGTTCTTAACGGTGAACTCCCTCAATCCGAAATAGCTGCCTACTCTATCGGTTTCTTTGCCGCCTTTGCTTACGGTCACCACAACATCATACAGCGCGGGATTCCAGAGACACCATTGCTCTGTCTGATAAGTAATACTCTTGCTGTCAAGACGAAGCTTTACGGTATTGTCAATATCTCCCGCAATTATAGATACAGTCTGCACCGGTCTGCCCTCAAAGCTTACCGTTATTTTTACTTCAACATCATCGGCGGGCTTATTCACCGCCATGTTAAATGTAACGGAGCTGTCGCTTATATCGGGGGTTATTTTAAGCTTTGTCAGCCTTATATCATCTGTATATTCAAGCCATACGGTTTTCCATATCCCCGTAGTCTGCACATACCAGCAGCCGAAGCTCTGAGCCTCCCAGCGTTGCTTTCCTCTTACCTGGACAGGCAGATTGTCATCGGTGCATTTTACGGTAAGTATGCCCGTATTATCGGCAAGAAGATCGGTTACGTCAAAGGAGAAACGGGTGTACGCGCCCTTGTGAGTTCCCGCAAGTCTGCCGTTTACATAAACCTCGGTAACGTAGTCCGCACCGTCAAAATTGATGATCGTCCGCTTACCGGTCTTTCCCGAAATTTTGCGGGAATACCATACCGTATTATGCTGTGTGGTATCGTGGATCCCGCTAAGCTCGGTCTCGTATGTAAACGGAACATTGATCTTTCGGCCAAGCCTGCCCGCAAGTGCGGCTTCGGCGTCTGCTTCATCTCCAAAGGCAAAATCCCACTCGCCGTTCAGGTTCAGCCAATCCTTTCTGACAAACTGCGGTCTGGGGTATTCCGGGATATAGCATTTAACATGTTTCATAATCGGCTCCTTTTATGCGGCTTCATTGTTTGATACTATGATAACGCAAAGCGAATGGATTTACAATATAATATTCGGTCATAAAAGTGAGGAATGCAAGCCTCTTTAACAAAGAAATACATGGGCTTGCATTATAGCTGGGGATACATATGAATACCCTGCCTCGCAAAAACATAACCGCATCATACCGTTCTCAAAAGACCTTGTAATACGGTTTGTGTGATTGAATGACAAAAAAGCTTTTCGATTGAGCGGTTAAAAATCACCTCTGGGTTGTGGAAGCGCACTTACTCGATTTTTCTTGAATTTCCATAAGGGAAATTCAAGAAAAATCGAGACGGAAACAAGCTAAGGAGAGAGTCCAAAGGGCGATCGACGAAGCCATTTTCCATTTGCAAAAAATTTCCTCGGCAAAGCCGAGGAAATTTTTTGCAAATGATGTGAGATCGTTACCAAAAAGATTTTTTGAAAACAAACGCAACGTAGGGGCAGTACATGTCCAATAATGCGGTTTTGCGAAGCAAAATTGCGGACTGAGTCCGCAAAGCATTATTGGACGAAAATTGAGGGGCGAGATGTTCCTCGCACCGAAATTTTCTTGGTGCACCTGACAGGAATCGAACCTGCACTCCTCTCGGAAATAGAACCTAATGGTTGCGTCACGACAGTGGATTTATTCTCTGTCACCAAATAATCAATTAAAAACAGGTTTTTGAGATCATCAATCCAACTCCCGAACAATCTTCAAAAACTCATCATCGGAAATTTTCTTACTCTTCCAAAGCCGCATAGCCTCAAGCACTCTATCTCTCCACTCATTATAAACCTGCGGTTCAATATCCTTATCACTTTGCTTGTCAGTCAACCGCTCCTCGGCTCGGCACATTCGCTTGTAATTCCGCTGCAGCGAACGGTTATACTCTTGCATAATTTTGGTAGAGCCAAGGTCATGATTTCTGAAAGCAGTTGGTGCGATCTCTTTACAAGTTTTACCGCTTACAGGATCTACCTTGTCACAAAATCGTGTCAACTTTTTGGTTTTGGGCATGAAAAAGTTATAACAGTAGTTACACTTGGAAAAAGTTGGATTATATTGCATCATATTCAGAAAAATAAACTGAATATAATTTTTTAGATCAGAAAAGCGATATGCATGTGTATATGGGAAACTGTAGTCATTTTCATTTGGACGAAGAAAGAAATCCTTTCCCGGTTTTCTTGCGCTGATGATCTCTTCAACTGTCATATCTGTAACCGATTGTTCCACTGCATGGATAAAATCAAATTTTTCCTTTACATTTCTATTACATATGCAATAGTAATCTGCGAGTGCCCAAAATTCCTTGTAGGTTGAAACAACAGATTTCAAAGTGTTTAAGACCATGTTTTTGTATTCGTTATCACAAATTTTGTATTCATCATAACTGTGTTTTGACAAAGAGCCGTATGCCTTCATCTCATCATTATGTGTCATCAGCTCTACTAAAAACAAAGCAGGATTATTGTTTACAAGATCAGATATAGCCTTGGTTACATCATCGCCACTCATCTGCTCAATATTTTTTGACAGCCGTATGATTTTATTTATATCAATATCAAAGAAATCAATCAGCTGATTTCCATAATTAGTGGAGCCAAATTCCGTTACCACACCCTGAAAATATCCGCATTGTATAAAATTTTCTCCGTTCGGAAAAAGATAAAGCCCATACTTTAAATCCAATATAACCACTTCCCATAATCATATTATAGCATAAATTTTCCACAATGTAAATGTATGCAATGGAACTTTGTGAAAAAAGCAAGGTTCCATTTCGCATTTACATTTTTTATCGGCGGTGATAATATAGGCTTATTCTTTCTTAAGTTCCCAAAACAACTAAAATCGAAAGGAGAAAATCTATTGACAAAATTAAATACGATCAACTGTGAGGAAATCATGACGCAGCCGCTGAAGCCGATTGAATTTGTGGTGGACAACCTCATCACACAAGGGCTATTCATTTTAGCTGGCGCACCGAAAATCGGTAAGTCATGGTTAGCATTGGACATCTGTCTGAGTGTAGCCAAAGGAGAGAATGTGCTGAATGCCAATACAACGCAAGGCACAGCACTTTATCTTTGCTTAGAGGACAGCAAAATCCGAATTCAAAACCGTCTGTATGAAATGACAGATGAGCCAACAGAATATCTTCATTTTGCTTTGATAGCCGATACCATTGGCAGTGGACTGGAGGAACAAATTAAAAATTTTATTTTGGAGCATCAAGACACAAAAATAATTTTCATTGATACGCTTCAAAAAATACGTTCCGACTCACCCGAAAGTACATACGCAACCGACTACAAGGAGCTATCATTTCTAAAATCCATCGCAGACCAACACTCTGTTGCAATAGTTCTGGTACATCATTTGAGAAAAGCAAAAGACGCTGATCCATTCAATATGATTTCGGGAACGACAGGACTGAGCGGCTGTGTTGACGGTAGCTTTGTTCTTTCGGAATCAAAGCGAGGATCACGGAGCGCTACACTGTACTGCGTAGGCAGAGATATTGAAAACCGTGAAATCGAATTGAAATTTGACAGTGAAAAGCACAGATGGATATCAGATGAAATACCTTCCGAGAAAGAAAATAAAAGTAAAATCTTTATCGAAAAAATATTTGATTATATCAGCGAAAGGAAAAAATTTATCGGAACGGCAACCGAGCTTGCGAATCTGATCGCACCGATGTTTGAAACAGAAATATTTCCAAATAGGCTCACAAGAGATCTGGTTCAGACCGCTTATGAGTTGGAAGGGTACGGAATAAAATTCTCGACCGAGCGCAGCCATGGGGCGAGAAGGATCAGACTTGAAATTTAACAGTCGGGTGACGGTAGTGACAGTAAAAATACTCCCCCCTAATTTTTACCGACTTACAGTCAACCGACTTTGAAAAATGCTTTTACAGTGGGATTTATCGGGTGACGGTAACTTTTGGGGTGACGGTAAAAATCGAAATCGGGTGACGGTAACTTTTCCAAAAAGAAAATTAAAAATCAAATGTCCGGAATTGAACTTTGCAAAAAACGCAAAGTTCAATTTCATATTTCCAAAAGAAAAAAATTGTAGTATTATTTTAACATCATTCTTGGTAAAACCGATATGAAAAACAATACCCCAAAACAGCAAAAATTTGAGGGGTTTGTGAGCTCTTTGACAACGGGCAGGGTACCAAGCCGCCCTACATAGTTTCCGCCAAAATTTGCGCCTTTTGACGGGAATGTGAAATTGTGCATTATACCGAATTTGGTAAATGGACAGATGTATGATTTAGATGCAAGTTAAAGGGGCGGGGTCGCCCCGATCACAGCGAACGGGCAAAGCCCGCCGCAAAGGGAAAATTTAGCTTTTTAGAAAGGAGTCAAAATATGGAAAAGTCGAAAAATACGGGGTTGCAAAGTAGTACAAATGCGACAACCAAGCCAAATTCAGGCATTTCACAAGGTGGCTGTAACAAGCAAAAGTTCGCATTATGGGCATATCCCGACACTTTGGAGGAAGTGGACAAAGCGTATGAGGGAGATAACTGCAAATCCAAAAGTGAGTTCATTGAGAAAGCCATTCGATTCTATCTTGGCTATCTTAAGCAAGAAGATAATGTAAACTACTTATCGCCAAGAATTACGTCCTCGGTAGATGCTGTAGTGCATGGATCGGAGCAGCGGATCAACAGGAATCTCTTTAAAATCGCTGTTGAGTTGGGAAAACTTTCTCACACAATCGCAGCCGTAAATGATGTAGATGAGGAAACTATGCAAGAGCTGCATGAGATGTGTTTGGACGAAGTACGTCACATAAATGGCTGCATTAGTTTCGATAGTGCAGTCAAATTTCAAAACGACAGGGAGGACAATATTTGAAGAAATTAAAAGAACCAAAAATCAGCTTTATCATGATGAAATTTTCAGGTGATAATGCGGCATTCAAATCCTTTATGAACGGCATGATCCATGATTATCTGAACTCAAATACGGATACAGTGAACAACATACAAGCGCGTAATTCTGTTGATAACGTAGAAGTTACGGCAACAACAGAATAATCTCTGGACTTCCAAGGCATGTTGTGGTAGTGTTGCGGTAACGCAGCACTGCCATGTGTGCGTGCCAAAACAGAAAGGATGATGAAAATGAAAGCATGGCTTTATTACCGATTGTCACGTGACGAGGACGAAGAAATGAACAGTCTTCAGAACCAAAGACAGATACTTTTGGACTATGCCAAGCAAAACGGATACGAAATTGTTGGCGAGAGTTTTGACGACAATGTTTCGGGAATGACCTTTAACCGAAAGGGGCTCGGAGAGCTTGAAAGTGCTGTCGATGAGGGAAAGGTTGAGGCTGTTCTGGTCAAGGATTTATCCCGATTGGGCAGACATAGGACTCAAACCGCACTCTTTATTGACCACCTGCGTGAGAATAATGTCAAGGTGATTTCGGTCACAGAGGGCATAGATACCACCAATGAAAATGATGATTTACTGATTGGGTTCAAGCAAATATTTAATGATTTTTATGCCAAAGACATAGGCAAAAAGGTGCGTGCGGGTATTAGACAGAAGCAAAAAACAGGCTTGGTTGTAAACCTCCCAATGGGATATTACAAAGACAAAAACACGGGCGAGGTTCTCATTGATGAAACCGCCGCCGAGATAGTCCGTGAGGCGTTCCAACGATATATAGGCGGACATGGCATCACCGCCATCGCAAGAGATTTTAATAACCGTGGGATCAAATCTCCCGAATATTTCTCGCACAGAAAAATCAGTTCTACTCGAACCGAAATGTGTAAGAAATTTCTGTGGGCGCAGACCACAGTCAAGCGGCTGCTTCAAAATGAAAGCTACGCAGGAACACTTGTAAATCATAAAACATCTATCTCAAAAATATATCACACACGAAAAGAAATACCAAACGAGGAACGCTACCGTCATGAGGATTTTTTACCTCCAATAATTGATAGGCAGACATGGGAACAGGCACAGATACTGCTCGAACAGCGACCGAAATCTAATGTCGGGGCAGGGCGGGGAAGGATAATTCATCGTTACTCCGGACTGATAAAATGCGGCGACTGTGGGGCGATTCTGATAGCGAAAAGAAGAGAATGGCAGGGCAGAGAGTATGTAGAATACACCTGCAACAGCCACCACCGTTACGGAAAACAGTATTGCACTCCGCACAGAATACATCAGTCGCAGCTTGACCAAATCGTTTATGACGGATTGCAGAAACTGCGCGACAAGGTTATCGCCGAAAGCGAGGAGTACGAGAAAATAATCAAAGATTGGGTGAAGAAAAAACCACTTTATGAGAAGAATATCAAGCGATATACAGAGAAAATAGCAGCACTGAAAAACCAGATCGAGGACTTGATATTGGAGCGAATCGGCGACCGAGAACACGCTGATGTGTACAATTCGATGATAACCAAGCGTGAAACCGAAATTACCGAACTGGAGCAAAAAATCGCCGACAATCAAAAGTATGATGAGGTCAGCCGTCAGAAAAGGGATAGCTTGAAAAGCACCTCCGAATTGTTGAACGAGATAATTTCAAGTGGTAATATCTCGGATGCTAACCTGCGAATGCTTGTAAATAAAGTTCATGTATACAATGATGAGGATGGAGGGGTTGATGTGGTGGTTGAATTTAATGGGGAATTTAATCATATTTAAACTTATACCAAAGACTTATCATCTTTTGCTAAAATTTATGTGATATCAGCAAAAAAGTTACAGGAGCAGCATAGAAACTGCTCCTGATATTTTTATTTATAGTTATTTTGGAATTTGTAAACCCTTTAAATTATCTATGGCTGACAAACCGCCAACCGCTTCCAGCGCACTGTTCAATTCCTTACATGGAAACGAATCACATTGTCCGCAATGCTCAAGACCCTTGTCTTTGCAACAATGATACCATTCACATTTACCGTATATTGAGGTTCCGTCCATTGCACGACAACCTTTGCACTCGTTATTTAAAAAAGAACCGCACTCAGCGCAATTAAGACCGCATAAGCCTAAATTCATATCAGTTACCCTCCGTATATTTTTCTTGAACAAAGCCCAATTCATTTCCGTCTGGGTCCGCAATAGTAAATTTACGGTTTCCGTAGGGCATGGTCTCAATGGGTTCGATAACGGTGACTTTATCTTTCAGCTTGTCCCAAAGAGCATTAACGTCATCAACGGAAAAGTTGAACCTCGCACTCATTCCGCTTGTATCCGCTACCATAATAGAAAAGTTTGCCCCAGATTCGGATTCAAATTGAGCGTATTGCCATCGGTCTGTAATATCGGCTCCAGTACATTCAAATCCGAGTGTTTTTTCGTACCATTCAATAGATTTATGTAAGTCTGACACGTTTGCCCGTGTATGAGTTAATCGTGTTTTCATTTTTCCTCCCACTTTTTTCTTGTTCTTATTCCTTGAATAAAAAACTCCAATTGTAGTTTTTTCTGGTACGCCCGACAGGAATCGAACCTGCACTCCTTTCGAAATTGGAACCTAAATCCAACGCGTCTGCCAGTTCCGCCACGGGCGCATATTAAATTTTCTGCCGTTTTTTATGTGTTCGACAATCACAGAAAAACTCCACTGAAGTAACGCTGCCCAAATCTATCGCGTATGCCAATTTCGCCACAGGTGCATAATTTATTAAATTTTTATCTGTATTTTCTCAATTATCAATCTCAAAAGTCGTAACACTGACCGAATCCAACGCGTCTGCCAGTTCCGCCACGGGCGCATATTTAATTCTCTGCCGATTTTTTTACCTGCTCAACAGCCATAAAAAACCGCACTGTAATAAAGGTTTACGTAAAGACCGCTCCTCTAATCTATTTGTGCAACAATTTGATTCACGATTTCTTCTATACTTAGCGTTCCATCTATCACATAATCAGATGACGGCAAAATATCCTTTTGCATTTGGATAAAGGATATTCGTGCGTATTTTAAATACATTTCCAAATCATTTCGTATCTCATCTGCTGTGGCATCACTCATATCTCTCAGAATTCGTCTCGCCAAAGCTATATCAAGTGGCGTATCAATGAAAAAAGCTGTATCAATGTACGGTTTAATTGTATCATGACAATAAGCAAAAGGATAGTCCAATATCAAGTAATCGCATTTTTCCGCAGATTTGATCTTTAAAATGTCATCTTCTAAAGGAGTTAAATTCCAAACATGATAATTTGCTCCATCGAGTACCCATTGAAAATAGTTATCAACTTCACCCTCAAAAGTATAATTATCGAAATGCAGAGATTGTGAATTACGTAATCGCCTCTTTAATTCATTGACAATGGTTGTTTTTCCGCCGGCAGTAACCGATGACACAGAAATTATTTTCATATTTAACAACGATCTTTCCTATTCTGACAGTCGAGGTGCTTATAAAATTTTGCAAAGCTCACTAAGGCTATCTACCGTATAATCAGCTTTTTCAATTTCATTTTCTATACTCCAATACCGTCCGAAACCTTGCCTTATCCAAATCGTATACATACCCAACAAATTTGCCGGTACAATATCATTATCTATCCTATCCCCGATCATAACCGAATTTTCTGCCTTGCAGCCGCTTCTGTTCAAAGCAATTTCAAATATCCTTCTATCGGGCTTTGCAGCTCCTTCCTCCGCGGAAGCAACGACCAGATCAATATATTTTAACAAACCGTAACTCTCTAAACGCCGTTCGGTCCCAAGAGATTGATTTGCAATAACTCCTATTTTATATTTGCCGCTTAAAAAATCAAGACATTGAACGGTGTCTGCATAAAGTATTTCACGTTCTTTATTCCAGCTCGGCAAATTTACTCCAAATAATTTTGCTGTTTCCAGGTCCCCCTTGCGGTTTTGCTTATAAAATTCAAGCGCGGTTTCGTAAACTTTATCATATGCGGTATTTGAAGCTATAGCTATCTTTTTCATTCGATCTTCATATGCTATATGCTCGTCTACCAACGTTGAACCTACATCAAAAAATAACCATTCCGCATTTTTTATCATAGTGCCTCCAATGATAAAAACAGCCGCAAATCATTTTTTCAGCTCTTTTTTCACCATAACGATCTCGTCGGTTTGATAATCGATCACAAATCCGTTTTTTAAAAACAAATTCACCGAAGGATTATCGGCGGCAATATCGTCGTAAATAACGTCAACTCCGTTGTTCCTTGCGCAGCCGCACAAAAGCTTAAGCCCTTCCGTCCCGCAGCCCTTTCCGCGAAGCCGCGCAAGTACGATTATATCACATATGAATATTTTTCTTGCTTCGTCGTAATGATAGGCGGTCTCTCCGACAAAATCATTTGTTTCGGTATCTTGCAGGTAACTGTAAAAGTGCTTGCTTTCTTTATCACAGACCCATTGCTCATACCAAGAGCCCCATTTTTCTTTTGGAAAAGAAATCGTTCCGCCCCATTTTTCGTTATACGACATAGTATCGGGATCGCTTAAAAGCTCTTGCCGAAACCATAAATCATTTAATTCGGGTTTATATAATTTCAGCATATAACCGCCGCACCTTTCACGTATAACTTTTAATCCGCCTGACCGATATTCCCGTTTCATATAAAAACTACGCATATTACTTTACCATAAAGACGCTTAAAAGTCAAGTTGCCGCCAAAAATATTTTTCAAAAAATTTTCACAAATCCCCATTGACAAGCGCGAAAAAAGTGATATAATATTTTTAGCACTCTAATGACGAGAGTGCTAAAAGCGAAATATAGGGACAATACCGAAAGTTATAATGAATTTTTTGAAAAGCAACAATTAAACAAAGCAAAAAGACGGTAAAAATTAAAGATTTACATCAAAAGTAAATCGGTAAAATAAACAAAGGAAAGGAACCAAGAAAATGTCAAAGAAAAAAGCCTTTAAAGCGGAATCAAAAAGACTGCTTGAAATGATGATCAACTCGATTTATACCCACAAGGAAATATTTATCCGCGAGCTTATCTCCAATGCCAGCGACGCAATGGACAAGCTGTATTTCAAGTCCCTTAACGAGAATCTCGGACTTGACCGCAGCGATTTTCACATCAGGATCACTCCCGACAAATCCGCCCGCACCCTCACTATTTCCGACAACGGAATAGGAATGACGCAAGAGGAGCTGGAAAACAATTTAGGCGTTATCGCTCAGTCGGGTTCCTTAAAATTCAAGGAAGCGATGAAAGCCGAGGAAAACTCCGAAAATTCCGAGGAGGTTTCCGTTATCGGACAGTTCGGTGTCGGTTTCTACTCCGCGTTTATGGTTGCGGGAAAAGTTACCGTTAAATCCAAGGCCTACGGCTCCGATACCGCTTATCTCTGGACAAGCGAGGGCGTTGACGGCTACACCGTTGAGGAGTGCGAAAAGGAGACCAACGGCACCGAGATCACCCTTTATTTAAAGGAAAACACCGACGACGAGGATTACGAGGAATTCCTTGCGGAATACAAAATAAGAAGCCTTATAAAGAAGTATTCCGACTATATCCGTTATCCCATTAAAATGGAGGTCACACACCGTCACCCCAAGGAGGACGCGCCCGAGGACGCTCCGGAAAGCGAAAAATACGAGGAGCATACCGAGGACGAAACCTTAAACAGCATGATCCCCATTTGGAAGAAGAACAAGACCGAGCTTAAGGACGAGGATTACAACAGCTTTTATCAGGAAAAATTCTACGATTACACCGAGCCACTTACCCATATTCACAGCAAAACGGAGGGCAACGCTACCTATTCCGCGCTGATGTTTATTCCCAAAAAGGCTCCCTACGATTATTATTCAAAGGAATTTGAAAAGGGCTTGCAGCTTTATTCCAACGGAGTACTAATAATGGATAAGTGCAGTGATCTGCTGCCCGATCATTTCAGCTTTGTAAAGGGCTTGGTTGACAGCGAGGACTTGTCCCTTAATATCAGCCGCGAAATGCTTCAGCATGACCGTCAGCTTAAAATTATCGCAAAATCCCTTGAAAGAACCATCAAAAACGAGCTTAAGAAAATGCTGAACAACGACAGGGAAAAATATGAGGAATTCTGGAAGGCGTTCGGCTTACAGATAAAATTCGGCGTTTACAACGGTTACGGAATGAATAAGGAATTATTGCAGGACCTGCTGATGTTTACCTCCAGCAAGGACAAGAAGCCCGTTACCCTTGAAGAATACGTAACGGGAATGAAAGAGGGACAGGACTGCATCTATTACGCCGCAGGTGAAAGCGTTGAAAGAATCGACGCGCTTCCCGTTGTTGAAAGCGTTAAAGACAAGGGCTATGAAATACTGTACCTTACCGACAATGTAGACGAGTTCTGTCTGCAAATGATGGTGGACTACAACGAAAAGAAATTCAAATCGGTACAGGGCGGTGACCTCGATCTTGAAACCGAGGAGGAAAAGAAGGAGATCAAGGAAAAGAACGAGGGCAGCAAGGAGCTTTGCGACGCTATCAAGGAAGCCTTGGGCGACAAGGTGGCGGCGGTAAGGCTTACCAACAAGCTGAAATCACACCCCGTTTGCATTACCAGCGACGGCGCGCTTTCGGTTGAAATGGAAAAGGTGCTTAACTCAATGCCTACCGACCGCAAGGCTAAGGCGGACAAGGCCCTTGAGATCAACCCCAATCACCCGATCTTCGATAAGCTTCAGTTCCTGTTTGACAACGACAAGGAAATGCTTAATACTTACGCCGATCTGCTCTATACTCAGGCTATGCTGATAGAGGGAATGACAATTGAAGACCCCGTTGCTTTCAGCGAGGAGCTTTCCAAGGTTATGGCCAAATAAAATTTCGGGACCGCCGTGCTAAGCGCGGCGGTCCTTTTTTCATTGTTTATTCTATCCCATTTTCTGTTTTCAAATTTAGCAAAAACGTCAAAAAATATTCAAAACTGTTGACAAATGTAATCGTTTTCGCTATAATAAAATCACTAAATGTAATCGATTACTGAAAAATGCTTCGCAAAAAGTTATATATATTTGTTTAAAATATATGTGTACAAATCAATATTATATAATTATACAGAAAAATTGCAGTATTATACAAGAAAGGACATTCCAATGAAAGCGACAAAATCCATAAGTCTGCTCTTGGCGGCTTCACTGGCAATATCTATTTTTTTTACCGCCTGCGGCAGTACCGCCGAAGAACCCGATCAAGGCAATAATACTCCTTCTGCCGTAAATACCGGTACCGACGGTACGAACTCCAAAACCGTCGGCGTGATGCGCGACATTACCTCCACCGAGCTTGTAAAGGAAATGACGATCGGCTGGAATTTGGGAGATACTCTTGACGTATGCCAAGCGGACCGCGACGGCGACGGAAAAATAAACGAGCATGCCGAAGAGGGCGAGGAAGTAGACGAAACCTTGTGGGGAAACGTTATGACCACACCCGAATTGTTCGACAAGCTTAAGGAGTCAGGCGTAAACGCGGTACGTATACCCGTGACATGGAGAGACCACCTTGACGATGACGACAACATAAAGGAAAGCTGGATGAACCGAGTTCAGGAGGTGGTGGATTACGCCATTGACCGCGGGCTGTACGTTATTATCAACATGCACCACGACGGCGGCGGCGACCCGCAGTTCGGGGCGTGGATCGTTGAATACGCTCAGGAGGATTACGATAAATTCTATGCACGTTACAGCAAAATGTGGAAGCAGATTGCCGAACGCTTTAGAGACTATTCCGACTATCTTATTTTTGAGTCAATGAACGAGGTTGGCTTTGATTCGCTTTCCAAGTCCGACGCATATGCCCTTATCAATAAAATAAATCAGGATTTTGTGGACATTATCCGCGCAAGCGGCGGAAACAATGAAAAGCGTCATCTGCTTATTGCGGGCTACTGGACGGATATTGCCGAAACCTGCAACGCTCTTTATAAAATGCCAAACGATACTATTGAGGATCACCTTATTCTTTCCGTTCATTACTATACGCCATGGGAATTCTGCATAGCGGGCAGCAAAAAAACATGGGGTACGGACGCGGAAGTACAGCTTATGACCGATAAGGTGAACCAGTTGAATACCAATTTTATCGAAAAGGGTATTCCCGTTATTATCGGCGAGTATGCGGGCGGCGGCTCAAGCATGGAGCATACCTACTTCTGTGAATATTTTGCCAAGCTGTGTCATGACATAGGAATAGCGTGCTTTTTGTGGGACAACGGCTGGAATTTCAACCGCACTACCTATCAGTGGAGCGTAAGCGGTCTTATGGACGGGCTTAAGAGAGCGACATCGGGTGAGGATTACGAGGTTGTAAAGGTCGCTTAACAAGTAAGTGACTATGTTCTGTAAAATTCAAAAAACAACTCCGAACAGGGCTTTGAAAGGTTTGTTCGGAGTTGTTTTATAGGGAATTATAATACTAATTGAAAATCATATTGCAGACAAAATTTTACAGGGTCTGCAATATGATTTTCAATTACACCCTAAGCACTAATTTCCAATCGACAGCAAAATTTGTCTATACTTTGATTGGAAATTAGTATTAAATGGGTTAAGCCTTTCAAAAATGAATTATGAAAGCTTACGAGTGACGGTTAGGGTGCGGCGAAGCCGCTTGCGGCAAGGCAATCACCGAAAAAAGAGCAATTCTAACGGATAGGGCGGCACAAGCCCATTGGGAGAACAAGCAAAATAATACATTGCACAAACCGATGAGAACAACCAACGTCACCAATGAAAACCCCTAATAATAACGGAACGCCTGCGACCCGAACGTGAATAAAACTCCAATAATTTCACCGACAACTTCCTAAGGGACTATTGCCACATACCTTTTGGAAAAAAGCAGAGCCGATAATAAACCTTTAAATCATACCAACTTTCAAAGCGGGGAAAAGGGGGAGTGAGGGGGATAAGGAAGGGATTCTTAAGGTGAAACCTAAGGGGGAGAGAGGGGGAAAATCCCCGCTTTGTCGGGTTTGCAGTTTCCCCCTCTCTCCCCCTTTGGTGTCACCTTAAGCCCCGCGCGGGAGCGCACACTGCACTCGCTTCCGAGAAAAAGAGAACACCACATAAAGCGCGGCCCTACAAGAACGGTAAATCGGCATTTTAGCTAAAAATAACGTATTACAAAAACGCAGTTTTACAAACCAAGCAATCAACACTTGCTTAGAAAAGCAACGCACAANATAAAACGCAATATTAAAAAGGCTTTTCGCTGACTGAGAAAATTTTGGAAAAACTTAAAAAAAGAGATATTGACAAAATCAAATGTTTCGGTATAATATGTACATATGCGGCAAAAGGTNATTTGCTAAAATATTTATTTAACTGTTAAGNGTCATTNGAAAAGAAAAAAGCATAACGAACGAAATTNATCATAGGGAGTAAATCAATGAAACTTTTGATAATCAGACACGGCGAAAGCGAAGCGGATATTCTTAATGTTTGCGAGGGCAGAGCCGATTTTGAGCTTACCGNCCGCGGACATTGTCAAGCGGAAGCAATGAGCGAGTATGTAAGTCAAAACTATCATGTCGTTAAGATTTATCACAGTACTCTTAAAAGGGCNGNCCAGACGGCCGGTCATTTGGCNTTAAAAACAGGAGCACCTTTAATTCCCGACGAACATTTAATGGAGTTTAATAACGGATTGCTTGCGGGTTTGGAGTATAGCGTTGCGGGAGAAAAATATCCGCGAGTAAAAGTGCCGGCGCATTTGTCCGTTTATGAGCAGGAAAGCGTGCTTGAATTCAGATACAGAGCCGAGTATATGCTGTCAAAGCTAATATCGGAAAACGATGATGACAGTACAATAGCCGCCGTTACTCACGGCGGTATGATAAATCAGCTATACCGCGCNTTTTTTGAATTGCCTTTAAAGGCGGATTTTGGATTTCAAACNGGTGATACCGGGATTCATGAATGGATCCTAAACGGAAATTCACGTACGTTGGTAAAAGCAAATTATGTGCCGCATAATATATGAATTTTTTTACAGATTAACATGGAGGGAGACAGCTTTATGGATTACAGCAAAAAGATATCNGAACGTTTTTGGAATTTACCCGATAAGGGTGAGCTTGAAAGCCACCGTGAAGAAACATTTATTGACGATATTATCCAAAANANCCATATCGAAAAGGAATTGCTTTCACGATTGGATGGGATAAAAACCGTATTTGACGGCGGCGCGGGCTGCGGAAGATTTTCTATCCTCCTTGCAAAACACGGCTGTGAGGTTACACATTTTGATATTTCACAGCCTATGATAGATAAAGCAAGGGAGTTGGCGGAAAAAGAAGGGGTTCTTGATAAAATAACCTTTGTAAAAGGGGCGTTGGAGGATTTAGGCGGTTTTAAAGATAATATGTTCGATATGGTCATTTCCTTTGACGCGCCTGTTTCATACACTTACCCCAATCAGGAAAATGTTATCGGCGAACTGGTTCGCATTTGCCGCAAACGCATTGTAATAAGTGTNTCAAGCCGCTTGGGTATTCTTCCGTATCTGNCAAACCCGATACAAAAAAATCAATTCATATTGGACGAAAATTGCGGCGATCCTTTTGTAAAATGGTGTGTTGACAATAAAGCGAATGCAATTGATACCTTTACGTTCAACAAGGATTCCATAGAAAAATTATGGGACGGCGGGCTTATGGGCGGTGATTATGAAATTGCCGAATACGAAAAGGGAGGCACGCCGTGGTGCATCACATATACTTTTATGCCCGATGAACTGGAGCGCATATTAAAACGATTCGGCGTAAAAGACGTTAANTTGGCAGGTCCGGGCGCGTATGCAAGAACTATTCCCAATGAGCTGCTTGTAAAGATAATGAANGATTCAAANCAGCGTTCCGATTTTCTGGATTTTTGTTATCATTATGATTCCAATCCGTTTGTNTGCGGCATGGGNAAGGATAACCTGCTGGCGAGCGGGGAGCTGTAATGAAAANCGGTATNGGCTTCTTATGCTGAATCNGGCTTNTGCAAAAATGTCAAAACAACGCAATATTAGAACATGTTCTTAAAAAAAGTCAAGNCTCGGAGGTGTAAAATGAATAAGATTGAATTACGCAGTGCCAAACNCGGCGATGAAAAGACATTGGCGTATATTCAGACCGAATCATGGAAAGCTGCTTTTTCCGAAATCCTTTCTTCGGAAGAATTGGAGAGAAGCACNAACCTTCAAAAAGCAGAAGAAATGTATAAAAATGTTCTGAGTCGCAATTTTGTTAATATTGTCATTGAGTTTGTTGACGAAAAGCCCCATTGTATTGCCGGTTGGAGTCAAAACAGAAGCGATTTGGGNCAGAATACGGCGGAGCTCATATGTATTCACAGCTTACNNGATAAATGGCATCAGGGCTACGGTTCGGTTATGATGCGCCATATACTTGGCGAAATTAAAAAAGCGGGGTTTTCGNATGTTATTTTGTGGGTTTTTGAAAAAAATCTGAATGCCAGAAAATTTTATGAAAAACATGGGTTTATATTATCCGATCTGAAAAATGAGTCNCATGGAGCTGTTGAAATAATGTATTCAAAAAAATTGTGAACGGCTGAATTTTATAGAGTATCATAAAAGCCCGATATGCGTTTTTTCGGAAAAATCTGCCGAAAAGACGTATGTCGGGCTTTATGTTTTTGCCGCGCTTATGCTTCCTCGTTATAACGCAAGCGCGTTGAGCTGCTCGGAAAGCTCTCTTATACTTTTTACCATGGTGCTGAGGGATTCTATATCCTTGCTGTTTTGNCTTATGGTCTCGGAGACGGAGAGTACGGCGGCGTANTTGTTTGAAATGTTTTCGGAAACGTCCGCAAGGCGGTTGGTGACCTCATCGCCGCTCCGTGCCACCTGCGAGATAAGCTCGGTTATGTAACCGACATTCTCGGATATTTCTCTGTTGGAACGGCTTAGCTTGTCCGCCGAGCCTTTGATAAGCTCCATATTTTCCATGCCCTCGCGGGTAAGAGTAAAATTCTGTTCCATNGAAGAAACCGCCGACGCTATATCCGTTGTGAACTGCGAAATTATTGAGGTGATCTCGCCGGCGGAGTTTTTCGTTCGTGCGGATAAAACTCCTATCTCCTCGGATACCACGGAAAATCCCCTGCCCGCCTCTCCTGCGTGAGCCGCCTCAATGGAAGCGTTTATCGCGAGAATATCCGTTTGAATCGAGATATCCTCGATCATCTCGACGATCTCGGAAATGCGCTTCGACTGTACCGAAAGGCTCTTGATGATTTTCAGGCTTTCATCGGTGCGGCTGAATATCTCGTGCATACCGCTCTCGGCAACGGACAGTGAGGAATTATTCTCGGCNGTCACCTCCTCGGAATGATCCAGCAGGCGTTCTATTTCGCGGCTTCGGCTGTTGAGATCCCGCAAATTTTCGGAAATGGTACTCATGTTCTCGCCTACGGACNTGATATGCTCGGAGTTCGTTTCACTGTCGCGCAAAACGTGTTCGGATTCAGAGGCGGCGTTTTTTCCCGATATGGCGGAGTGTGCCGAGATCTCGTCCATTTCCGCAACCGCCGCCGCAAGAGTATTTGAGATCTCGGCGGACTTCTCGCGGAGCTGCTCCTGCTGCTCGGCATTCATAAGGCTGCCCAAAAGCGCGGCGGTGCGTTTACAGAGCATAGTGAAGATCATCGCGATCGCAAATAATATCATCGCTCTCGGAAATATTCCGAACAGCGTGACGCTCTTGAAATCCGTAAAATTCGCGTCCTTGTCGCACGGGATATAAAACGAAATAAGCTGCGCCGCGGATACCGCGATTATAGTAAACACGGTTGAGAAAATATTGAGTCTNCCCGAAAAATAAAGACTGGAGATCGCTATCGGATAAACGTAAAGCAGAATGGCGTGCTTTGGCAGAATGACGGCCAGTATCCCCGTGAAAANAACCGCGCAGGTCACATACAAATATTTTACATATCCCTTATCGCTTTTTTTCAGGACGTTTGAGACTATCGTCGGCACAAGGAGAAAAATCATGCCCGATATGTATGCGACCACCATTTGGGTCATATCAACGATAAAAATACCTGCAATATTTAAAATCAATACCGCTGTAAGGACAATTGCGCTTATCCGCATGACCTTTGCGACGGCAAGATTGGCACTTGTCTCATTTTCCTTTAATATTTTCATAAACGTATCTCCTTAATTATAGTACCGGAAAATAATTGTTACCGATTATTCTAACATATTCGAAAAAAATCGACAAGGCGATTGCGTGAAAAGCACTATTTTCTGCGTGAAAAAANTTTTTAGATAAATCCGCATTACCGAGTAGTAAAAAACTGCTCGGTAATTTTTTATGATTTTTCCGTTTCNCGCAGAAAAAACGACCATTCACGAAAATATATTGTTTTCTTCAACAAAATCGCGTAAAATAAAAAATGATTTTGTTTTTTTGGAAAATCTATTAAAGGATGGTAAAATACAATGAAAAAAAATAAGTCCTTACAGTGGAAAATCCTTTTTTGCACAAGCAGTATGGTTGTGATCATGTTTTTTGTTATGACTGTAATAACCTGTGTGATAGTGGGCAGGGAATATCAGCTGCAGGCAAAAAACACGGCTTCCTCAACGGTAAGCGGCGGTGTTTCCACTNTGGACGGCTGGCTCACAAACAAGCAGTCCGTTGTGGGCTTTATGGGGCGTGACGTGCTGACAAACAGCTATGCCGACGACCGGGAGGCGTGCCGCTCGTTTTTGGCGGACTGCACCACNCGCGACGATGATATTTATGAGACATATATGGGNTTTGCCGACGACAAGANGATAATTTTCGGCAGCGGGTATGAACCGCCCGCCGATTACGACCCCACGTCAAGAAGCTGGTATAAGGCGGCCGTAAATTCCTCGGAGCCAATTATCACCGAGCCATATACCGACGTTCAGACAAACCGTCAGGTAATTACCTGCGCCGTTCGCGTACAGGAAAACGGTGAAACGATAGGCGTTTTGGGNGCGGATATTTTTATTGACTACCTCGGCGAGGTGGTAAATTCCGTAAAAGCCGATGAAAACGGATACGCGGCACTTCTTACCGCGGACGGCAGGATAGTGTGCCACCGAAACGCCGATTTTCTCCCGGTAGTCGACGCCAGCGGAAACGATGTTATGATAAGCCTTGCCGATACGTCGTCGGATTTCGTTCAGCCCTCCGAGAACGAGTTCGTTTATTTTACCGACTATGACGGACAAGAGGTAAGATACTGCGAGCAGACCGTTCCGTCCACCGGCTGGAAGCTGGGGTATATGCTCAACAGCANGGAATTTAACGAGCCAACAATCAAGCTGATCGTTACGATGCTGATCATGGCGGCGGCCTTTAACGGACTTATTTCCGCCTGCATAGCACTGCTNCTGAANAAAATGTTTGCGCCGATGAAGGATATTGCCGATAATTCAAGCCGCGTCGCAAACGGAGAGCTGGACGTCAGCTTCGATTACTCGTACAGAGACGAGATCGGCAGCGTTTGNCGAGCGATAGAAAATAATAACAATGTCGTAAAAATGTATATAAAAGATATAGAAAAACGGCTTGANGCTATTTCTCACGGAGATTTTTCCGTACACTCGGACGTTGATTACATAGGCGACTACGCTTCGATCAAGGTCTCTCTCGATAAAATATCCGATTCTCTGAATACCGTTTTCGGGGGAATCGAAAGGGCTTCGACGGCGGTTTTCGGCGGTGCCGAGGGCGTTTCGTCCGAATCGGGNCAGCTTTCGGAATCCGTGGCAAAGCAAAACGATCTCATAGACGAAATAGCTACGGGAATGAACTTCCTTTCGGATAAGATCGACAACAACGTTTCCCGCACCGACAGCGCAAAAACCACCGCTCATAGGGCGGCGGACGCGGTCAAAGAGGGAAGCGGCAGAATGAAGCAGCTTCTTGAAGCAATGGAGGAGATCTCCGACGCCTCGGGCAAAATACAGAATATTATAGGAACTATTGAGGATATAGCTTTTCAGACCAACATTCTCGCCCTTAACGCTTCCGTTGAAGCGGCAAGAGCGGGAGAAGCGGGCAAGGGCTTTGCGGTGGTGGCCGACGAGGTAAGAAAGCTTGCGGGCAAAAGCGCGGAAGCCTCCGACGAGACCTCAAAGCTTATCGAGCGGTCCGTATCGGCCGTAAACCGAGGTATGGAAATCGCGGAGGAGACCTCCGTATCCTTGGAGGAGATAGTAGACTGTACACGGGAGATCGATAACATCATAGTTGAGATAAACGGAGAGTCCCACGAGCAGAGAGCCTGCGTTGACGGCGTAAACGACAAGATCGGCAGCGTTTCCGAGCTGGTAAACTCCTCCTCAGCCAACGCCAGAGAATGTGCCGCGGCGTCACGCGAGCTGAACGGTCAGGCCTCGGAGCTTAAGCGTATGCTTGATAATTTCAGAGGATAAAAGCCGTTTCACGCGAAAAAAACGGTTTTTCACGCAAGATCTCTTGCTTTTAGAAAAAAATATGGTACTATTAAGTAAAATTGGGTGTTTATTTTATAATACTAACGCTATTTCCAAATCAAAGCGCGNACAAATCGGCGGAGGATTTGGAAATAGCGTTTAGTACTGATCTCATTCAAAATCATTGGATTAGGGGTAATTCATAATCTCATATAAAAACAAGGGGCTGTAAAAAAACACAGTCCCTTTAAAATTAAACAAAAACCGGCTACTTTACAAAGGGAAACTAACAAACAAATCAGCACTACATATCAGAGGGGGATAAGGAAGGGATTCTTAAGAGTGAAAACGAGCAAGCTCTGATGCCGCCGCATCCTTGCGGCGGTCTGGGCTTGCTCCCGACGGCATCCTACCGTCCCCAAGGGGGGAGAGTGGGGCAATGAGTTTCACCGTCTTTTTGCTCTTAGTCCATATAAACACGTTTATTTTATGCTTGTGCTTTTTTTCCCGAAAGTGACAACATGAGGTGAAACTTATTGCACCTTCTCCCCCCTTTGGTGTCGCCTTAAGCCCCGCGCGGGAGCGCAAATTGCACCTTCTTCAAGGTCAAAAAAACACCACATAAAACGCAGTTTTAAAAAGGCATTTCGCCGACTGAGAAAATTTTGGGGAAACTTAAGATTATCATTTGTTGACGCTTCTGCAAAAAAATGCTATAATATTATAAATTCAGCTTTTTGGGAAAGTAAATCAAGGCTCTTGATGAAAAACTTGTCAAAATTACCCCGCGTGAAAGACACTTCCGCTTTCAGCGGCTTGAATTTTACGCTTTTATACACTTTACCGTAAACAACCTTTATCGACCGAGAATGGGGAGACGGAAAAGAAAGCCCGCAGATTTTCAACCCCGAGGAGCTTGACGGAAAATATACCGAGATATACAGGGGAACCGTTATAGGCTATAAACGAATCGTTCCCATGAATAACACGGTCACAAAACGTAGCAGAATAAAAATCACCGATTCCCGAACCGAGCCTACTCTTTCGTTTATCGGTATATACCAAGGAAAGGAGCAGTCACAAGCATGGATATTTCAAAAATCGCCGCGCCGAATACGCCCAAAAGCAATATGATATATCACGAAAACCCCGAAAATCTGCACATAAGCACACTTGACAAGCATTGCTACTTTATCCCCTTCGGAAAGGATCAGAATCAGTTTGACGACAGAGAAAAATCCAAGTATTTTTTCTCTCTTAACGGCCGGTGGGATTTTAAATATTACGGCAGTATCATTGATTTGGAGGATAATTTTACCGAGCTTCCCTTTGATAAAAAAATCCCCGTACCGTCAAACTGGCAGCTGCACGGTTATGACAAGCCGCAGTATACAAATGTTTGCTATCCCATTCCTTATGATCCGCCCTATGTTCCNGACGATATTCCCGTGGGAGTATACAAACGCGCATATGAATATATTCCCGACGGAACTGACAGGATTCTCGTTTTTGAGGGTGTTGACAGCTGTGTTTACCTTTATGTCAANGGCATGTTTGCGGGATATTCTCAGGTGTCTCACAGCACCTCCGAGTTTGACATCACGCCATTCCTTAGTGAAGGAGAAAATACCGTAACCGCCGCCGTACTGAAATGGTGCGACGGAACATATTTGGAGGATCAGGATAAATTCAGATTATCGGGGATTTTCCGCGATGTTTACGTTTTGTCCCGTCCGCGGAAAAGGCTGAAAAACTACATTGTAAAAACCGAGCTTTCGGAGGATTTTACCTCGGCGGAGCTTATATTCACGCCATACGGCTGCGATATTAAAGCGGAGCTTTCCGACGGCTTTGGGAATATTGCCGCGGAATTTACCGCCGCCGACGGCTCGACCGTTTCCGTACACNTTGATTNNCCCGTTTTGTGGTCGGCGGAAAAGCCTTATCTTTATGATCTCACGATTTTTGCAGGTGACGAAAAAATAGGAGAAAAGGTAGGATTCCGTAAGATCTGTGTACAAAACGGTGTTGTGAAAATCAACGGCANNGNNGTAAAATTCAAGGGCGTAAACCGCCACGACAGCTATCCCGACACGGGATATTACGCGTCTGTACCTCAAATGAAAAAAGATATTGAGCTGATGAAAAAGCACAATGTCAACGCGGTAAGAACCTCTCATTACCCCAATTCCCCCTTGTTTTACCAACTGTGCGATAANTANGGNCTNTANGTTATCGANGAAGCGGATATGGAGTCCCACGGCTGCGTGGAGGTCTACAATGATTTTAAATGGAGCGGGGAAAACAGCTATAACGGAATCGCGCTCCTTGCNTCGGATGAACGCTTTAAAAAAGCNATAACCGACCGTGCGGAGGCACTTGTGANAAGAGATATAAACCGCCCCTGCGTTATGTTCTGGTCGCTGGGAAACGAAAGCGGCTACGGNACAAATATGCTTGCNGCGGGAGAGCTTGTAAAATCCTTGGACNATACAAGNCTGCTTCACTATGAAAGCACNCATAAGCTTGACGATANCTCCGACAANGTTCTTGACGTGGTCTCCGAAATGTANACCTCTCCCGAGGATATGCGGAAATTTCTTCAAAAAGAAAAGGAAAACCGCCCGTTTATCCTTTGCGAATACTGCCATGCCATGGGCAACGGCCCCGGAGATTTGGAGGATTATCANAACGCCTTTTATTCAAACGAGCGTTTCTGCGGCGGCTTTGTATGGGAATGGAGCGACCATGCCTGTATTTTGGGATATACCGNGGACGGCAGAGCAAAATACGGTTACGGCGGAGATTTCGGCGAAAAGCATAACGACGGAAATTTCTGCATGGACGCCCTTACATATCCCGACAGAACGCCTCACACGGGATTATTGGAGCTGAAGCAGGTTTACCGTCCCGTGCGGGTGGAAAAGGGNGNAAAAAACGGAAGCTTTGTTTTTAAAAGCATGCTCGAATTTGAAAACGCGGGAGAGCTTTTCGGCTGCAAATATGAAATAACCTATGACGGAGGCGTTTTAGAGNGCGGCNGCTTTGATTTTTCCGTCGANCCTATGGGCAGTACGGAAATACTTGTTNCGAGCGCGGGAGAAATAACCGACAGAGAAGCGTATATCCGCTTTATCTTTATCTCGAAAAAAGANACCCTGTTTTGNGACAAGGATTACGAAATATGCTTTGATCAAATCAAACTTTGCGATGCTCCGAAAAGGCCGGCTAAGAAAAACGGCGGCTCCCCCGCAACGCTTGANGANCTTCCGCTTTTCGTAAACGTGACGGCGAACGGAGTTTTATACCGTTTCAACAAGAGAATTTCCGCATTTGATTCGATTTGCGCAAACGGAAAGGAAATTTTAGACAGACCGATAACGTTCAACTTCTTCCGCGCCCCCGTTGACAACGACGTAATGAAAGGCGACTGGTACAGAGCGCATCTTCATGATCATACGGTGAAAAATTACGGGGTGAAAGCGGAGACGACCTCCGACGGCGTTGAAATTTCGCTCAGGCAGTCNTTCGGCTGGAGCATTTATCAGCCTAATGCCTATATTGACACAATATACACCGTTTTAAACGACGGCTCGCTTAATATAAGATGTAAAGCCGAATTTTCAAACAAAGTGACGTTCCTTCCCCGATTCGGAATACGGCTGTTTGTACCCAAGAGCTTCGACCGTGTTGAATATTTCGGCTTCGGTCCTTATGAAAGCTATATCGATAAGNACCAAGCAAGCTATATGGGCAATTTCTCCTCGCTTATAGAAGATATGCACGAGGATTATGTCCGTCCGCAGGAAAATTCCTCTCACTTCGGCTGCAAGCATATGACCGTCACCGACGGAGAAACAAAAATAACGTTCACATCATCGGAGGATTTTTCCTTTAACGCTTCGCGGTATACTCAAGAGGAGCTTTCTTCAAAGCGGCACAATTTTGAGCTTGAAAAATGCGAAAGCAATGTCATCTGCGTTGACGGAAAAATGGCGGGTGTAGGCTCCAACGCCTGCGGCCCTGCTCTTGCGGAAAAATATCGGATTCCGCTGCCCGTTGTTTGTGCCGAATTTCATATTGATATAAATTTGGAAAGGTAATGTGACAAATGATCAAGAAAATATTGTCAGTTATAACGGTGATCGGTATGCTGCTATCGGTAACGTCCTGTAACTCCGAAAAAAGTGTTGATAAGAACAAGGTACGGACGGCGTCGGAAATGGCGAAAAACATGGGTATCGGACTGAACCTCGGAAACACAATGGAAGCTTATGAAGCGACAAATTGCGAAAAAGTGACTTATGAGTGGATACCCGTTATCGGCGGCAACACTCCCACGGATTATGAAACCTGCTGGGGCGCGGTTGAAACAACTCAGGAGGTTATTGACGGCATAAAGGCGGAGGGCTTCGACACCGTGCGCATACCCGTTTTCTGGGGAAATATGATGAAAAACGACGGAACCTACACCATAAATCCCGATTATATCGCAAGAGTAAAAGAAATAGTGGACTACTGTCAGAATGACGATCTATATACGGTAATCAATATTCATCATTTCGACGAATTTATTATCCGCCGCAATTCCACCGAAAAATGCAAAGAAATTTTCACGGTCCTATGGACGCAGATCGCCGAGTATTTCAAGGATTATCCNTACACGTTGGTTTTTGAGGGATATAANGAATATCTCGGAGGAAATCAGTTTGACGAAAGCGGAAATCTCGCGGAGATACCNAAAAAAGACGGCTATGAGATGACAAACGCCTTAAATCAGACGTTTGTTGACGCAGTAAGAGCCACAGGCGGAAATAACGCGGANCGTGTGCTTATCGTTTCGGGTTATTGGACCAATATCGACAACACCACCTCGCCTCAATTTGTTATGCCTTCTGACACGGTAAGCGACAGACTTATGGTTTCGGTGCATTATGTGGATAATATGATGTACTGGATAAATAAGATAGGCGGGCAGGACTGGCTGGACTATACCGACGGTCAGATCGATCTGCTCAACAAAGCCTTCACCGAAAAAAATATCCCCGTTTTTCTGGGAGAAACATCATCGGGCTATCCCGCTTCAAATTTTGACGGAAACGCGATTTACAGGGATTCGGCGGAATGTGTTGAGATAATCTTAAACAAGCTGATCGATAACGGATTCGTTCCCGTTATATGGGACGTGAGCAACGGCTTCTATTCCCGTACCGAATACAGGATAAAATCCGACGCCAACCGTAAGGTAATAAGGGAATTATCCGATAAGCTTCACCAAAATCAGCATTGAGTTATTGTACTGTAAAAATATTCCTTTGATTTTTGAGAATTATGCTTTGTCAATCGGAGATCACAGATTTATTTCCGTGCATACGCAGCCATTGCCGCACAGCTTTTCGCTTAAGACGTCGGGCTGGTGTGTACCTGCAAACAGCGTAAATCTGCTGCCAAAGCGTTTTCTTATACCGTTTTCGTCCACGGCGGTAAACGCGTTTTCCGATACGGGGATTTCAACTTCGAGCTTCTCCCCCGCGCGGAGCTTTACCCGCTTGAAGCCGCACANACTGACATTGGGAACGGCGTTTTCGCTGTAATCCTTGATATACAGCTGTACGNCCTCCTCAACGCAGCGTGTACCCCTGTTTTCAACGGAAACAACGGCCCTGCCGTTCTCATACCGTACCCGGNTNCAGATCGTTTCCGAATAGGTAAGACCGTATCCGAAGGGGAAAAGCACGTTGTTCTCCGCGTATCGGTAGGTGCGGTTTTTCATTGAGTAGTCGGTAAAATCGGGGAGCAGCTCGGTGCGTTCGTAAAATGTAACNGGCAGCTTTCCCGACGGCGAAATATCACCGAAAAGTATCTTTGCGAGAGCCGTTCCGCCCTCCGAGCCGGGATACCATACGTGAAGAAGCGCGTCCGGCTCACACTCGACGTTTATCGCGCTTCCCGCGGCACATACTATTATAANGGGCTTACCTGTCTTCATTATTTTATCGATAAGGATTCTCTGGCTTTCGGGCAGACGTATGTCGTTTTTGTCTCCCGACGAAAACTCGTTTCCCGTATCGCCCTCTTCGCCTTCAATAGACGCGTCGAGACCTAAGCAAAGTATTACCGCGTCGGAGACCTCGGCGGCGGCCTCGGCCTCGGCGTATCTGTCGCCCGCGGCGGCAAGCCCNGAGCTTCTGTCCTTATACAGGTGGCAGCCCTCCGCATAAATCACTCTGCCGCCAAATCTGTTACGGATACCTTCAAGAAATGTTACATATCCGTCGGCGGTNCCGCAGTAATTTCCCTCAAGAGCCGCGCGGCTCAGGCTGTTGGGGCCTATCACCGCGATAGTTTTAAGCTCGTTTTCNTTTAAAGGAAGTATTCCGTTATTGCGCAGAAGCACCATGGATTTTTCCGCACATTCCAGCGATACAGCCTTATGCTCCACGCACGATACCGCCGTATAGGGAATATCGTCATACTCCGTTTTTNNGTTAAACATACCCAGTCTTATCCTTGTNCTCATAAGATGAACNCAGGCGTTTCTGATATGCTCTTTGGNAATAAGACCGTTTTCGAGAGCCGCCATAACATTTACATAGGTGCAGCCGCAGTTTACGTCGCAGCCCGAGGTAAGNGCAAGTGCCGCCGATTCCATGGGGGTTTGCGTAACGTGATGATTCTTGTGAAAGTCGCAGATTGCCCAGCAATCCGACACAAAATATCCGTCAAAGCNCCANTCCTTAAGCTTGCTCATAAGATAAGGGCTGGCGCAGGAGGGTTCTCCGTTCACGCGGTTATACGCTCCCATGACTCCTTCTACGCGGGCGTTTGTCACAAGCTCCCTGAANGCCGGCAGATAGGTTTCCTCCAAGTCCTTTTCGGACGCCTCGGCGTTGAACTGATGACGGAGCGATTCGGGACCGCTGTGTACGGCAAAGTGCTTTGCGCAGGCGGCGGTTTTAAGGACCTCGCCGTCCCCCTGAAGCCCCTTAACGTACGCCTTTCCGTTTTCCGCGGTGAGAAAAGGGTCTTCGCCGTAGGTTTCGTGACCTCTGCCCCAGCGGGGATCGCGGAAGATNTTGATATTNGGTGCCCATAAGGTCAGCCCCTTGTANATATCCCTGTCGCCTCGTTTGGTATAGGCGTTGTACTTNGCGCGCGCNTCNGCGGCGGTAATCTCTCCCGCTCTTTGTATCAGCTCGGTTGAGAACATGGCGGCAAGTCCTATNGCCTGAGGGAACATAGTCGCCGTTCCCGAACGCGCAAGGCCGTGCAGTGCNTCGTTCCACCAGTTATACGCGGGAATGCCGAGCCTTTCCACGGCGGGTGCGTCGTACCGCAGCTGTGTTGNCTGTTCCTCCGTTGTCATAGCGTCGGTAAGTGCTTCCGCGCGTTCCTGTACGCTAAGAGATTCATCAAGATATTTTTCCATAAAAACNGTCCTTTCAATGTAATATTGTATAATAAAATTTCAGAACAGTAAAAACAGCAATTTTTATCAATCGTACCGATTTTTAATGTGGTATAATTATNGGAGAAAGAAAGGTGCGGCATATAATGGAGCGCATACACATTCAGCGTGTACTGAATTATATTGAGGAGCATCTGAAAGAGGAACTGGATAATACAATGCTCGCGCAGATCGCGGGATATTCGGAGTTTCACTTTCTTCGTATATTCAGAAAAAATATCGGTCTTACGCCTGCCGACTATATACGAAAACGCCGTATTTCCGAAATTGTATGCCGCATTTCGGATGAACGCCCGATTTCGGAAATTGCATTTGAGTATGGCTTTAATTCCAAGGAGAATTTTACTCGGGCTTTTAAGAAAGAGCATAATATTCTGCCCACCGAATTTAAAGCGGTAAATTGCAGCTTAAGATTATTTCAGCCTTACTCCTTTGATACGGCTGAGCCGCTGCCGACAGTTTATATGCGGTATCTTGAAAGCTTTACATTGGTTGCGTATCCGTTTGATGACGAAGAGCTTCCGCCGAATTGCTGGAATAAATACAACGCTGAAAAAAGAAGCCTCAGACTGTCCGGAAGTGAGGAAACCGAGGANTTTGGCGCAATGATNNGGGANCCCGAAAAAGAACGGCTGCGTTATTATATAGGCGTACGTTCCGAAGCGGCAAGGGGCGATCTTTCAAATACGGTTCGTCTTGACATTGCCGGGGGCTTATATGCTGTATTTGAAACGCCGCCGGTCACTCAGCACGAATTTGTCGCCACTATAAGGCGCACCTGGGATTGGATTTATCGGGAGTGGCTGCCAAACAGCGGAAAGGTCAGGGCAAACGGCTTTGAGCTTGAAAGCTATGTTGAATCAAGCAGAGAATACACAGAGCGGATATACATACCGCTCGGAAACGGAGCAGAAAATGGCTGAAATTATCAAAACATNCAGGGAAAGCGTTCCCGCAATGCGTTTTATCGGGAAAAAATATCCCGATTTTGGCGGCTGGTGGGGTGATTGGTTTGCAAACGGTTGGTTTGATCAAATCGAAAGTGCAATGAACGGTGTTGATTCTATCCTTNAAATATGGGAGAACGGGGGCGGNTATGTCGGACTGGAACGCCGNTCGGAAAACGCNCCCTTTGAATATTGGATAGGTATGTTTACTCCCGCCGATACNNCTNTCCCGGAGGGCTTCGATTCGGTTGACTTTCCCGCTTTGGGTCTCGGNACCTGTTGGATATACGGAAGTGAAAGCGATGTACATAATACAAGCGGCTGTATGGAAGCCGTGAAAAACGAAGGCTTTGAGCTTTGGATGGACGNGAACGGCGGTGTTTGGTCATTTGAGAATTGTCTTTGTCCAAGATATACGGCTCCTGATGAAAAAGGAAATGTTATTATGGATTATTGCTACTNCATTAAATAAAAGAGTTTTATATTTATTCGCTTTTTAAANTGATANTGGTATTAGAACATGTTCCAATAGGATTGGCNCGCGCCTTTCTTCCTTGATCACGAAAAATTTCGCTCGAGAATCCGCACACCCCTCCTATTGGAACAAGTTCTTAACGGTATTATAGCATAAATCGATATAACTGTAAAGCATATCTAAATATTCCATNTAAGTATTTGATATACTTAGATGAATATNCTATAATATAGCTGAGGGTTAAGAAAATTATACTTATACCATAGCAACCCAAGAAAATACCGCAGCACATATTGATAATTCGAATTACGCACAGCTGTGTTGTTCTTTTATATCAGAAAGGCGATTACGAAAATGAAAAGGATAATAATAATATTTATCTTTACTTTATCTCTGTTATTTTCTTTGACGGCTTGCGGCAATGCTCGGCAGACGGAGCAAGCACCGAATCCCAAAACCGATTCCGATACGGTTTCATTATCGGGAAACGAATTGAAATCGGAAAATGACGCAGATGCTCAAATTCAAATTCAGACAAACGATGATCAGACAATTGAAAATGTCGCTGAAGAAAAAACGGAAAACACCTTTGAAGATGAAAATAATGACACGGCATCGGACACCCCCAACTGTTCAAGCGGTGAAACGTTTTCGGATTACCTTTCGGAAAGCAGTGCCGTGTCGGGGNCGTCAGACCGAANCACGGAAAATCCACCTGTTACCGCTCAGCCCGTTAGATCGGNAACAAATCCGNTCGAAACCCAACTCACGNAGACGGATACGCCGTCTCAATCCGATGAAGGCTCACAGTCGGAAACACAACCCGACGATGAAAAGGAGGAAACGGAATATATGATGAATATTCAAATAGGTGAAAATCTGCTTACGGCAACGCTTGTGCGCAGCTCTTCCACGGAAGCACTGCTTGAAACGCTATCAAACGGACCGATTACGATCAACATGAGGGACTATGCCAATATGGAGAAGGTAGGAACGCTTCCCGTAGATCTGCCCCGAAACGATGAACCTATCAATACCGACGCCTGTGATCTGATTTTGTATCAGGGAAACTCGTTTGTTATTTACTATGATACCAATTCGTGGAGCTTAACTCGGCTCGGAAGGATCGACAATATAACCAAGAGCGAATTGAAAAGCATTTTGGGGACGGGAGATGTGACGGTCACGCTTTCTTTGCCCGAATAGNGGGAATAATTAGTATTGGCGCGGGAAATCAAGCGGCAAAGATAAAGANTACGGCGGCNCCAAATAAAATTTGTGCATATATGCCAATCGTTTGAAAAANCGGTTGGCTTTTTTATTTCAAAAAAGAATTTCCGTGTTTTGCTGATGCTAATAACTGAAATTNGTATTACAAATTTCTATGCGGTGTCATTTTTAACAAATTTTTTTGTTTTTTTCATTAGGCCNCCATGCNGGTTGATTTTTACAGAAAAAAGTGTTATAATTATAAAATATACAAAATCAGTCCGTCTTTCCCGAAAGACGCCGCCGTATCGGAGGAAATATGAACCTTTTAGACATAGGCTTCGGAAACATGATAAACANCGACCGCGTTATCGCTTTAATCGGAGCCGAAGCGGCTCCAACCAAGCGTATAATTTCAGCCGCAAGAGAAAAGAACCTTGCGGTAGACGCNACCTGCGGGAAAAAAACCAAATCGGTATTTATAATGGACAGCGGACATGTGATTCTTTCCGCGAAAGCGTTGGACAGGCTTCAAAAGAAAAGCCTTGAGTCCGAGGACGGAGAGTCGGAAGAATATAGTGCCGATTCCCTTTTAAAAAAGTGATCGGTATAAGAACATGCTCTCATAGGATAGGCGCGCGTCTTTTGAGAACAAGCTCTAAANNGAAAGGAAAAGAAAATGGCTAAAGGGATTTTATTTGTGGTGTCCGCCCCTGCGGGCTGCGGAAAGGACTCTATACTTGAAAAAGCGTTATCCAAGGACATTAACCTTACATATTCCGTATCGGCTACTACAAGAGCTATGCGAGCGGGAGAAACCGATGGGATAAGCTACTGCTTCAAAACCCGCGGGGAATTTGAAAAAATGATAGAGNACGGCGAGCTGNTGGAGCATACCGAGTACTGCGGCAATTATTACGGCACTCCAAAGCAGACGGTGGAGGAAATATTAAACAGCGGCAGAAACGTAGTGCTTAAAATAGAGATAGAGGGAGCGAGCAATGTCAAAAAAATGCTTCCCGAAGCGGTTTTGATATTTATACTTCCCCCGTCTATGCAGGAGCTGTCACGCCGTCTGCACAAAAGAGGCACGGAGGACGAGGAAACGATAGCGAAACGCTTAAAGCAGGCGGAAACCGAAATTTCCCATGCTTACAATTATGATTATATTATTGTAAACGGCGATTTAGATANGGCGGTAAACGATTTTGTCTCGATAATCAAGACGGAGGGCTTTAAGACCGAAAGAAATANGGAGCTTATCTCAAAGCTCAATAAATAGCTTGTTTTTTTTCAGGCTGAAAAGATTCTCGAATTCAGAGAAATGGTTTTATACAGGCCGACTGTAANCGGCAGAAAAACGCTGAGGGGGCAGGAAAATGGAAATATCGGAGCAAAAAAGGCTTGTGGCTTCCGTTGCGGTAGACAAATGCCTTTATCCCTTCGATTTGATTTATGATTATACGGTTCCTCCCTTTCTTGAGGATAAGCTGAAAATAGGACAGCTTGTGCTGGTGCCTTTCGGAAAAGGTAATAAAAAAAGGATCGCGATGATATACTCCTTGGAGGAAAAAAGCTGCGATCCCGAAAAGCTGAAGCCGATCGCGGGGACGTCGGGAAACGGTGTCGCAATGAGCGAAGAACAGCTNAGGCTTACCTTGTGGCTTAAGGAGAACACCTTTTGCACCTACTTTGACGCGATACGCACCATGCTGCCNCCGGGCCTTAATTTCAGCATAAGAGAAGAATATGCTTTTGAGGATATACCCCAATCGAAATATCCGAGCTTTACGGAGGAAGAAAAAAAGCTTATTGACAAGCTGAGAGCGGTCAAGGCTTCAAACCGTATTTCCGCAATAATAAGCGATGTAAGAACGCTNCCCGAGGGTGAGCGGGCCTTTGAGTCGCTAAAGGAAAAAGGCGTTATAAAAAGCCTTGAAGTAATGAGACGCAGAGTTCAGGACGAGACCGAGCAAATGGTGCGTCTTGCGGACGGCTGGCAGGATATTCCTAAGGCTAAGTCTCTTACTCCCAAGCAGAGGAAAGTGCTGGAAACGGTGGAGGAGTACGAGTCCGCGTCAATAAAGGAGCTTTGCTATATATGCTCCGTCACCTCCATTGTTATAAAAAATCTTGTTAAAAACGGAATTTTGGAGGAATATACATATACTCTGTCCCGTGCGGAAACGGCTAAATACACCGCGGAAAAAAGTCCCTCGGATATTATCCTGTCGGAGAAGCAGCAGCGNGCNTTTGATACTCTTTCGGCTCTTATGAAGCAAGACAAGCCCAATTGCGCTTTGCTTCACGGAGTTACGGGAAGCGGCAAGACCTCTGTTTTTATAAAGCTTATCGACGAGGCTATCAAAAGGGGAAGAACCGCGNTGATGCTGGTGCCGGAAATTTCACTGACTCCTCAAATGGTCGGGAATTTTCAGGCAATGTTCGGAAATACCGTGGCTATTATACACAGCAGTCTTTCAATGGGACAAAGGGCGGACGAATATAAGCGAATAGNAAGCGGAGAAGCGAGAATAGTAATAGGTACGAGAAGCGCGGTTTTTGCGCCTCTTGACAATATAGGGATAATCGTTATCGACGAGGAGGGCGAGCATACTTATAAATCCGACCGCTCCCCGCGCTATCATGCCAGAAGCGCGGCAAAGCAAAGAGCGTTTTTTCATAACTCTCTTCTGCTTTTGGCCTCCGCTACCCCNTCTCTGGACAGCAGCTACAATGCGCGAACGGGAAAATACGCTTTGGTTACTCTTGACGAAAGATTTAACAGGTCGGAGCTTCCCGAGGTTTACACCATAGATATGAAAGCGGANTACGAAAGCGGAAACCGCGGGAATTTCAGCATGGCTNTGCTTCACGAAATAGAGCTTAACCTGCAAAACAATGAGCAGACGCTTTTGCTTTTAAACCGCAGGGGCTATTACACNCACCTCACCTGTATAAAGTGCGGCGAGACAATGAAATGCCCCAACTGCGACCTGCCCNTNACCTATCATAAAGCCAACGACTCCTTATGCTGCCATTACTGCGGCTTTACGGTACAAACTCCNGATAACTGTCCGAAATGCGGCAGCGNGTATATCTCTCAGAGCGGGACGGGTACTCAGCGGATAGAGGACGAGATAAAAGAATATTTTCCCTCGGCAAGAGTGCTTCGCATGGACGCGGACACCACAATGTCAAAAAACGCTTTTTCAACGCGCTTTGCGGAGTTCGGACGGGGCGAATACGATATTATGGTNGGCACCCAGATGATAGCGAAGGGACTTGATTTTGAAAACGTTACCCTTGTGGGGGTCTTACAGATAGATAAAGCCTTGTATGCGGGGGATTATCTCGGATATGAGCGCACGTTTTCCCTTATAACCCAAGTGGTGGGGCGTTCGGGACGGGGAAGCAAAAAGGGAAGAGCCTATTTGCAGACCTATTCTCCCGATCACTATGTTTTACAGCTTGCCGCAAGGCAGGATTACGATGAGTTTTACGCACAGGAAATTGAAGTCAGAAAGGCTCTTTTGTTTCCTCCNTTTTGCGACATCTGCCTGGTGGGGTTCAGCTCCGTACGGAGCGATCATTGCGAAAAGGCGGCTAAGCGGTTTTTGGAGCTGTTTAAGGAAAGACTTTCCAAGGAAAGCGGTCATATCCCGATACGCGCTTTGGGGCCTACCAAAATGGGGACCGGCATGTTAGCGGGACGGTACAGGCATAAGCTTGTTATAAAGTGCCGCTTCAACAGGCAGTTCCGCCGTTTAATGGCGGACACGCTGAACGCGGCTTACAAGGACGGCAGCTTTGCTTTTGTGAGCTTCTATGTGGATATAAACGGAGAAGTAATGTAAGAAGCTGTTTTCACGGGATATTGCACGCATCTTATGAATACGGATTCTAAGAAAGGAACATAAAAATGGCAAAAAGAAATATTGTAAAATTCGGCGATGAAATTTTAAGAAAAAAGTGCAGGGAGGTCACGGATTTTGACGACCGTCTCTGGGTACTGCTTGACGATATGTACGAGACAATGACCGCGGCAAACGGCGTGGGACTTGCCGCGCCGCAGGTGGGCATACTTAAGAGAGTGGTGGTAATAGATGTGGGCGACGGCAGGATAGAGCTTATAAACCCCGTTATTACCGCGGCAAAGGGAAAGAACAGGGATAAGGAGGGCTGTTTGTCNTCTCCCAATCTTTGGGGCTATGTGGAAAGACCCGCAAAGGTAAAGGTTACGGCTAAAAACCGTTACGGAAAGGAAATTAAGTTAGAGGGAACCGATCTGCTCGCCCGCGCTTTTTGTCACGAGATAGATCATTTGAACGGGATTATTTTCACGGATATTGCGGATGAAATGATAGATAATGATGAGGAATAAGCGTTAAAAAGAAAATATTTAAAGCTTACTCCACAGGAAGGAATTATCATAATATGAATATAGTTTTTATGGGTACTCCCGAAATAGCCGTCACCTGCCTGAAAGCAATATATGAAGCGGGACACAATATTTCNGCGGTATTTACCCAACCCGATAAGCCGAAAAACAGAGGACACAAGCTGCAAATGCCGCCCGTAAAGGAATACGCTTCGGAAAAGGGGATAGAGGTATATCAGCCTTTATCTCTCAAAAAAGGCGACGACGCGGAAAAAAGCTTGGAAATACTGAAAACCCTCGCCCCGGACTGCATAGTTGTGGTGGCCTACGGACAGCTGCTTCCCAAAAGCGTTCTGGATATACCGAAGTACGGCTGCGTAAACGTTCACGCCTCACTGCTCCCCAAATACCGCGGCGCGGCTCCCATACAGCGCGTTATAATGGACGGAGAAAAAGAAACGGGCATTACCACCATGTATATGGCGGAGGGCTTGGACACCGGCGATATGATACTTAAGGAAGCGGTTGAGATAACTCNTGAAATGACGGGAGAGCAGCTTCACGACCGCTTGGCGGAAATAGGCTCNAGGCTTATAGTTGAGACCCTGTCTCAGATCGAAAAGGGAACGGCACCCCGAATACCTCAGACAGACGAAAACACCTGCTACGCGGAAAGAATACAGAAAGAGGACTGCCGAATAGATTTCACAAAAAACGCAGATACTCTTTACAACCAAATAAGAGGTCTTTCCTCATCTCCCTGCGCTTTTACGTTTCTTGACGGGAAACGGCTCAAGGTGTATTTTGCGCAAAAGCTTGACATTGCCGCAAACGCTCCCGCAGGTACGGTAATAGAGGGCGAGGGCTTATGCGCGGCGTGCGGAGAGGGAGCGTTAAGGCTTACNGATATACAGCTCGAGGGCGGAAAGAGAATGAAGGACAGCGATATGCTGAGAGGAAGAAAANTGGAAAAGGGAACGGTTTTGGGCTGACCTAACCGCTCCGATGATCTTATCGGTTTCAATGGGAGGTACTCCGTATGTTTTTTGATTTCTTTTATTTTCATCCGACGCTTGCTTACTTTCTTGTAATCGCAACGGTGATTTTTTCCTATATCATGCAGGCTAATGTGGATTCCACGTTTAAAAAATACAGCATGGTGGGCAGCCGCAGAAATGTACCCGCTCACGTTATAGCAAGGCAGATTTTGGACAGCTACGGTCTTTACGGCGTTACCGTTATGCGGATCGAAGGAAAATTGACCGATCATTACGACCCGCGTCAAAATATNGTGGCTCTTTCGGATTCCACCTTTTACAGCACTTCGGTGGCGGCTATCGGAGTAGCGGCTCACGAGGTGGGACACGCGGTGCAGTACAACAAAAACTATCTTCCCATAAAGATACGCGCGGTCTTTGTCCCNATCGCTCAGATAGGCTCAAAGTCGTGGGTGATCTTCTTTTTGCTGGGAATGTTTTTCAGCATGCCGTTTTTACTGGACGTGGGAGTTATATTGTTTGCCTGCGTGGTACTTTTTCAGCTTTTGACGCTGCCCGTTGAATTTAACGCCAGCAGACGGGCTTTAAATACTATCGAGCAGCAGTTTTTGCTTGAAAGAGACGAAATGGCGGGAGCGAGAAAGACCTTGTCCGCGGCGGCAATGACTTATGTCGCGGGGTTGATGGTAGCCGTGGCACAGCTCCTAAGACTGCTGGTCTTAGTTAACGGAAGAAATAACAGAAGGTAAAATATATNGATATATACGCTTACTTGTCAGTTTACAGCGTGCTTTGGATTTTTTGTTTAAATTTTCNTTTTTTTACAAAATACGCGTAATATTTAGGTTAAAATATACTGTGGCTATTTTGACGAATCCCGACAATTTTGTTTTTCGCCGCGTTTATTGAGACGGTATTATACCAATCCTTTTTTAACTATGAATAAAATCCGCAGTTNAAAAAGGGATGCCCCCGAAACACTGATCCCACAGTTCCAAAAGGGATCAGTATTATATATCCCCAAATGAGGAAAGGAACTTAAAGCTATGAAGACATCAAGACAGGTAGTGCTGGAGCTGCTTGTAAAAATGGAACAAAACGGCGCGTATTCAAANATAGTGCTGGACAACACGTTTAATTCCGAAAAGCTTTCGGACAGGGACAAGGCGTTTGCGGCAATGCTCTTTTACGGAGTNATTGAAAGAAAAATGACTCTCGATTACATAATCCGCTTGTACTCCTCNACCGAATTTGACAAAATAGATACAGACGTATTNCANCTCCTCAGAATGGGAATATATCAGCTTTTGTATACCTCCGTTCCCGAAAGCGCGGCGGTGAACGAAAGCACCGAGCTTGCGCCTCAAAGCGCGAAGGGCTTTGTAAACGGTATTTTAAGAAGCTTTATACGCGGCGGCAAGCAGATAGATTACAAGGACCTGGAGGGTGCGGCAAAGCTGTCCGTGGAATATTCCTGTCCCAAATGGCTTGTAAAAAAGTGGATAGGAATGTTNGGCGAGGAAAAAACGGTGGATATTTTAAAGGACAGCTTNGGCAGACCGCCGCTGTTTGTTAAAGTAAACACCCTGAAATGCACCTCCGACGAGCTNATAGCCGAATTTGCCAAGGAAAAGATAGAGGCTAAGAAAAACGCCCTGCTTGACGACTGCTTAGAGCTGGGACGAATTCACGGCGTGGAAGCTACCAATGCTTACAGGAAAGGACTTTTCCATGTTCAGGACATTTCCTCACAGCTTTGCTGCAGAGTGGCGAAGCCCGTATTTAACGAAACGGTGATAGACGTTTGCGCCGCTCCCGGAGGAAAAACCTTTACAATGGGAGAAATGATGGCCAACAGAGGAAAGATTTACAGCTTCGACTTATACGACGGCAAGGTNTCCATGATAAACGAGGGAGCAAGACGGCTGGGGCTGTCTATCGTTACCGCCGCGGTGCATGACGCCACAAGCTATAACGAAAATATACCCTTGGCGGACAAGGTGCTGTGCGATACCGTTTGCTCGGGTCTTGGCGTTATCAGAAGAAAGCCCGAGATAAAGTACAAGGAGGTGAAATACCTCGAGCAGCTCCCGATCGTTCAGAAGCATATAATGGAAACCGCTTCAAGATACGTTAAAATCGGCGGCACGCTGATATATTCCACNTGTACCTTAAACAGCGACGAAAACGAAAGGGTGGTGGAAAGCTTTTTGAGCGACAACCCGCATTTTGCTCCGGTGGTAGTGCCTATCGGCGTCGCGGGCGTCGAAGACGTCTGCATGAGAACATTTTTGCCGACAATTACGGGCGGCGACGGTTTTTTTGCCGCAACACTCAGGAGAATCAAGTAAAAATTGGAAAAAGATAAAGAAAAAACAGATATGCTTTCAAATGAAAAAACGGATATACTTTCCTTAAGCTTAGAGGAGCTTCAGGAGAAATTATTACAAATCGGTGAAAAAAAGTACCGCGCTTTGCAGGTATTTCAGTGGCTTCACTGTAAAAAAGCGGTAAGCTTCGAGGAAATGACCAATATTTCTGCACAAACCAAAGCTTTNCTTGTTGAAAATTTTTATATAAATTCAATGAAAATTCAAAAAAGGCTTGTATCATCTATCGATAATACTGTAAAATATTTATATGTGCTTCCCGACGGAAACAAGGTCGAAACAGTCCTGATGGAATATNACCACGGAAACAGCGTTTGCCTTTCCACACAGGTAGGCTGCAAAATGGGCTGCAAATTCTGCGCTTCCACCAAGGCAGGCTTTGTACGGAATCTTCTGCCCTCGGAAATACTGCTTCAGATATACGAGACAGAACGGGACAGCGGACGGAAAATAGATTCCGTTGTTTTAATGGGGATAGGCGAGCCTTTGGACAATTTTGAAAACACGGTAAAGTTTCTGNGCCTTGTTTCCCATAAGGACGGACGGAATATGAGCTTAAGGCACGTTTCTCTTTCCACCTGCGGCTTGGCTGATAAAATATACGCTTTGGCGGAAATGAAGCTTGCCTTGACCTTATCGGTGTCGCTGCACGCGCCTACCGATGAAAAAAGAAACGCAATAATGCCCGTAAACGGGAAATATCCTATAAAGGAGCTTATAAAAGCCTGTGATGATTATTTTAAGGTCACCGGCAGACGGATAAGCTTTGAGTTTGCTTTAATAAAAGGCGTAAACGACGATATGAATACCGCCAAGGAGCTTATCGGTCTGCTTAAGCCGTTGGGCGTTTGTCATGTAAACCTTATTCCCATAAACGAAATAAGGGAGGGCGGCTACAAAAAAAGCGGCTTTGTNACACAGTTTCAAAAGACGCTTGTGCAAAGCGGCATAAACGCTACCGTAAGAAGGACGCTCGGAGCGGATATCGAGGCGGCCTGCGGACAGCTCAGACGAGATAATATATGAGAACATATTCCTTCAAAAAGGAGAAATAACATTGAAATTTTATTCCAAAACCGACATCGGTTTGCTTAGAAGCGAAAATCAAGACAGAGTATGGGTAAGCTACCTCGGCGAAAACGAGGAGGCGGCGGTCCTTGTGGTATGCGACGGCATGGGCGGCGAAAACGCGGGAAGCTGCGCCAGCCAGATGACCTTAGACGCAATGCGTGACAGGATAATGAACGGTTTTCGCTCAAACGGCAGCCGCAACTTTATACGCAATCTTCTGATAACCTCGGTCACGGCGGCAAACAGCCTTGTTTTTGACCGTGCCAGAAGCGAGCCGGATAAAAAGGGAATGGGTACTACCTGTGTAGCNGCCGTGGTGTATGCCGAAAGAGCCTATATAATAAATGTGGGCGACAGCCGCTGCTACCGTGTTTTCGGTGAAAGCATGCAGCAGGTGACTAAGGATCACACCGAGGTGCGCCGTCTTTTGGAGCTTGGCAGGATCACCGAGGAGGAGAGCAAGACCCACCCTTACAGAAGCCGTCTCACAAGAGCGGTGGGCGCAACAAGAGATATAACCCCCGACTATTTTGAGATCGATCTGGAGGAGGGAAACAGTCTTTTGCTTTGCTCCGACGGGCTTCATTCTTACGGGGACGATTCGGAAATAGCGGGAATTATAGTAAACAATCCCGCAAGCAAATGCTGCGATCTGCTGATAGATTACGCCCTCGCCAACGGAGGACGGGACAATACTACNGTGGCACTGCTGAAATACTGAATACATACGCAGTTTTCAATTTTTATTTTGAAAAATATCACAAAGATATTATATACTTATTAAAATTGAGGTTAATATAAACGACACAGCATCGGTTCTTCCCCCTCCACGCAGGGAAAGCAAGCCGAAGAACAAGACTTAATAAAGGAAATCTTGCGTGGAGAAATGGCGGATATATTATGGACAATAACATTGGTAAGAAGCTTGACGGCAGATATGAGCTGCTGGAGCTTATCGGTGTTGGGGGAATGGCGGATATATACAAAGCGAGAGATATAACGGAGGACAGAGTTGTTGCCGTTAAGATACTCAAAAACGAATTTGTGGGCAGCGAGGATTTTATACGCCGCTTCAGAAACGAATCCAAGGCTATCGCGCTTNTNTCGCACCCCAATATAGTCAAGATATACGATGTGGGCTTTACCGACAAGCTTCAGTTTATCGTTATGGAGTACATCGACGGTATCACCCTTACCGAATATATTTCAAAGCAGGGCGTACTGAAATGGAAGGATGTAGTACATTTCACCATGCAGATACTNAAGGCNTTGCAGCACGCTCATGACCGCGGAATAGTTCACCGTGACATAAAGCCGCAGAATGTAATGCTTTTGTCCGACGGCACTATCAAGGTCATGGATTTCGGTATTGCGCGCTTTAACCGCGAGACNGACAAGACCATGTCCGAAAAGGCGATAGGATCGGTTCATTATATCAGCCCCGAGCAGGCAAGAGGNGACGTTACCGACGAACGCAGNGATATATATTCGATCGGTATCATGATGTATGAAATGCTTGCGGGNAAAAAGCCCTTTGACGGGGACAGCCCNGTAGCCATTGCGCTTATGCATATGCAGTCGAACGCAAAAAAGATGTCCGATATCAACAAGTCTATCCCCGAGGGCTTGGAGGANATNACCGAAAAGGCAATGCAGAANGAGCCTTCNAAGCGTTACCAGACCGCGGGCGAAATGATGAAGGATATAGAGGAGTTTAAGCAGAATCCCAGTATCGTGTTTGAGTACAAGTATTTTTCCACCGACGGCACCACCAAGTATTTCGACAAGGTGGCGGAGCCTGCGCCCAAGAAATCCGCATCTGCTTCCGCGTCCGCCGCTGCCGCTTCTCCTAAAAAGGGTTACAGCCTTAAAAACGAAAAGGAAGAGCAGGAGGAGTACGACGAGGATTACGATGACGAGGACTACGACGACGAGGTAGCTCCGAGGCGTTCTCCTTTGCTTTCGGTATTGTTTGCCGTCACTGCCGTGTTTGTTATCGTAGCGGCATTCGTGGTATACAAGCTTGTGACCGACGTTGTACCCACACAGGAGAACACCAATATTGAAGAAATAATCGTGCCTACATTGGTAGGACTTACGGAAGATGANTTAAAGCGGGAATACGGCAATGTTTTGCGTTTNCAGCTTACCAGAGACAACGACCAGGCACCCGCCGGCGAGATCATATACCAAAGCATAGGCGCGGGAACTTCCATAAAATCAACTCAGCAAATTACCGTTACCATAAGCTTGGGTCCCAAAATGGAGGAAATAGACGAATATGCCTCCAGACCCAAGGACGAAGCGGTTATCCAGCTCAAAAACCANGGCTTTAAGTACGACATAGTATATATCGACAATGACGAGATACCCCGCGACAACGTTATCAGAACCGACCCTCCCGCAAGAACAAGGGCAGAGGTGGGAACCAAGGTCATAATTTATGTAAGCCAAGGCCCTTCCCCCACTCTTACGGTAGTNCCTAACTTCAAGAACCTCACNGAAGCCACCGCTAAGCAAAACGCGGAGCGCAACGACCTTGTNCCTATATTTGAATATATCCCCAGCGAGGACGGAAGCGTTGAAAAGGGCAGAGTAATAAGCCAGAGCATNGAGCCCAACGAAAAGGTNGATAAAAACACGGTCGTTACGATCTACGTTTCCAACGGCGAGATCCCCGAAAAAACCGACAGCCTGACGTTCAGCATAAANAACAGTGCCAGCGGCGAATTTAAGTTCAGATACTATATTGACGGAGTATTGCAGGAGGAAAAGGATGAGACCCGCGATATTTCCTTAAGCAAGCAGATCGTGTGGGAAATTTCCGGCGTNGGAACCAAGATTTATTCGATAGTGGTCGAAAGCATTGAAACAGGCCAAAGCAAAACCATGGCTAAGATCGAGGTCAATTTTGACGCCGATCCCATTGAAAAGAATCAGATCGAGATTAACGGAAACGTATTTAAGGAATTGCAGGCAGAAGCTTCCGCTGCCGAGAACACAACCCCCGAGGTTACCACACCTCCCGTAATGGAGTTTGANACCTCNCCCGAGGAAGCNATAGGATTACTTTAATTTAAAATTATAAAATTTCCCCTTGACCTATCAAGGGGGAATTTTATACCAATTTTCAATTACNCCCTAAGCACTAATTTTCGATCGACAACAAAAAAATNTNTATACATTGATCGAAAATTAGTATTAAATATGTCATATGTTCTTACCGAAAAGAGGAAAAAAGCTTGAAAACCGAAAACAGAATTATAAGNGTAAGCGGCGGTATATATACGGTGGAAACTCCGAGTGCCATTGTTCAGGCAAAGTCAAGGGGCGTATTCCGTCAAANGGGGATAAAGCCCGTGACGGGGGATTATGTGGAGCTGCAATTTGAGGAAAATACCGATCCCGTAATATCGGAGGTGCTTGAACGAAAAAACGTTATAATACGTCCCCCTCTTGCCAATATCGATATAACGGTGCTTGTTGTTTCCTCCTGCGAACCCGCGCCGAACCTGTTTGTTTTGGATAAGCTTACGGCGATTTTTGAAAGCAAGGGTATAGAAACGGTTTACGCTTTTACTAAGATCGACNGTGTTAAGGCGGAGAAATACGCGGGCATATACGAAAATATAGGGTATAAGACATTTATGATCGACAATACCACAGGGGACGGCTCCGCGATGCTTGCAGATTATCTTAAAGGAAAAACCTCCGCTCTTATCGGCAACACGGGCGTAGGTAAATCAAGCCTTATGAATTACATCGCTCCCGTTGCCGAGCATAAAACGTCGGAAATAAGCAAAAAGCTGGGCAGAGGGCGGCATACCACAAGAGAAGTAAAGCTTTACCGACTTGACGGTTCAACTTACATTGCCGATACTCCGGGATTTTCAACGGTGGAGGTTAGCAAGTACGGGGTCATTTCGTCAGGCGAGGTGGCGGACTGCTTCCGCGAGTTTTCCGGGTATACGGACAAGTGCCGGTTTAAGGACTGCGCNCATATAAAGGAGGACAGCTGTGCCGTAAGGGCGGCGGTTAAAGACGGTCTGATAGCCGCGTCAAGGCATGAAAGCTATTGTAAAATTTATGATGAAGCGGTCAAAAAGGAAAATGAGTATTAGGGCTTGTTNCAATATATTANTGTTGATCCGACATTGACCTGTAACAAAAATCCTCTTTCCGAATACAATAAAAGTAGAGACGGAAAAGGGTAAGGCTCCGCTTTGCCAATGTCTTTAATTTATGCGTAAAGCGGAAGGGAGCAANGGCCATGCGGCGGAACAAATGCTGTAAGGGAAGAGCAAAGCTTGCGATAATAGTATTTGCGGCGGCCGTGATCTGTCTGTGCTTTCTTTCCGCCAAGCTGACTCTCGTAATAATTGCGCTTGCGCTTATAGCGGCGGGAATATGGCTGTTAAAGTGCGAGTAAATTCGGCCGCGCAAAACGTCCGACCGCGTTCTTTCAATGCGCGGCGGAGCTTTGAGCGGCTCAAACGGAAAGCGAGGTACATATGAAAATCGTAGTGGTAAAAAGTCCAAAGTTTTTGGCAGGATTTTTAAGACTGTTTTTCGGAATAAAAAAGTCTCAGACGTAAAAACGCACATATATAAAAAGCAAAGCCGCGTGTTAAATTGACGCGGCTTTGCTTTTTAGTANAGTCGATCAAATCTTGATTTCGCTTTTGTCTTTTACANCATCTTCGGTCTTATCTTCCGTTTTGTTATCGGCTTCATTTTTGACCTTGCCCTTTGGTTTATCCTTGGATTTATTCTCATGAACGCNCTTGTTTTTCTTATTCTTTTTATGAACCGCAACGGCNATAATAATTATTACGATTATTGCNGCCGCTGCCCCCGCCGCATATAACAGCATNGTATAGTCAAAGGACTTCTTTTGAGCCTTTACTTCGATATTTTTAAGATCGGTGCTGAAAACAAGGTAGCGTCCGTCCTTTTCGTATTCCGCGGGCTCACCGTTAACGTATATATCCGTTTCTCCCTCGTCGGCGTAATAGCGTATTATATGACTTTGCGCTCCGTCGTCGGGAATACTGAGCGACCACACGCTTTCGCTGTCGTTCGGTGCCTTAAGCTCATCTGCTCTCAGCTCCTCGCCGCCAAAGCTNCCCTCNACTATAAATACGGGCAGTCCGTCCCCGCGGCAGACGTCAGAGGAAACGGCCGTAATTAAATTGCTGTATACCGCATTGATTATCTTTCCGAATTTAAGGTCGTTTTTGTCNAAATCCTCCCACTTTGCGAAGCAGCCGCGTTTCTCGGGTATGGCGGGAATATCCGCTTCGCTGACGTTATCGCCGTAGGCGTATTCAAGAATATCCACTATTTCTCCGTCCGCGGTAAATAACAGCTTCATTACGCTAAATTCNTTGGGNACGTCGGACAGCGCGAGCATTTTCTTATAGCTAACCGGAAANGCCTTTTCACGGTAGCTTATTCCGTCCACCGCGCCGCTTCCGTTTTCNACAAAGGCGTTGTCATAAAGCTCGCCTGTGCATTGTCCCGCTATNGCCCCNGTAAATTCTCCGCTTTCGGTTATTTCGCANAAGCTGCGGCAGCCGCTTATATCCGTTCCTTTTCCNGTGATACCGCCTACGTGATCGGCACCGCTGAGTCGGCACATAGCACTGCTGCTAACTATCTTTGACATGGAATTGCCCGCAACGCCTCCTACATAACCGCCCGAGTCAGAGCTGACGTCTCCGAAGCCTCCGCAGCCGATAACGCAGCCTGTTGACATTTCGCCGACGATTCCGCCCGCACCGTCTTTCTTGGCAGTTACCGTTCCGTAGTTGCCGCAGTCCCGCACGACTGTTCTGAGCATATACATAAAGCTTACGGAACGTTCTCCGATCGTTTCGGCGGTGTCGCTTTCGGGATCAAAGGAGTTGTCGACTCCCATTGTTCCCGCGATTCCGCCCGCGTTCAGATCGCCGCCTATTTCGCCGTAGTTCAGGCAGGAGACGATTTTGCCCTCAGCGTAGCCTTGGCTGTCAGATTCGGAAATATCTTCGGTATAGTTCTTTTCTTCAAGGATATTATCCCGTATCTCATCTATTATTTCAAAAATAATATCCTTGATCTCGGAGCACTTATCGTTGATCGCTCTCATATCCTGCGCGAAAATGTCTCCCATATCCGATGCGGAGCCGTTTAATCGGTCAAGCTCCCTTGTAAGGCTTTCAAGCTCGGCCGCAAGCTCCTCGCGTGACTCAATAAATCCGTCGTCCGCCCCCACGAAGGTTATATCGGATTTTTCGGCAAAGAAGCGGGAAATGTTTCCTATTTCGTCCACCGCACTTCCCAAGCTTTCGGAAGCGTCGCTCATTATGCCGCTTGCGTCGGAAGCGCAGTAGGAAGCCGCCACCGCGTTGGCCGCCGCCTCGTCAAGAAAATCCCACGCGCTTTTTACCTTATCCAGCGCGCTTTTGACGTGATCTCCCGAAGCGGTCATGCTGTCCGAAGTATTTTCGAGGTAATCCAAAACGGAATAAAGCTTTTCAATATCAAGCTCGGGTGNTGTAACACTTCCGTCGGTAATGCTTGAAATATAATCCGCGTCATTTTTTATTTGCTCGTAAACAGCGGAAATATCGTCGCGGAAGCTTTCCGACGCGCTGCCTGTTACGATCTCGGAGAGCGCGGAGGAAAGCTCGGAAATATCCCATACCAGATCCGACACACTGTCCATAACAGCCGCGGCCGCCTCGGTCAGCTCCCGCAGACTTCCGTCGTNGATCATATTCTTAAGCGCGTCAAGATATTCGCCGTACTCATCGTACAATATATCGTCCGTGCCGCCCACGGTGTTTCCGTAGGTCGGATTTATATTGTCGCCTATTCTTTTCAGTGCTTCGCTTAATCTGTCCAAATTTGCGGACAATGCCGCCGAATCCTCCGAAATATAGGTTAGAGCAAGCTTTATTCTTTCCCGTGCCGATTCGGTTTCGGGAGAATCGTTGAAATTATCGATAGCGTCCAGCAGAGCGGAAACGTTATCGCTTAAGGANTTTACGGCAAATTTTACCGCGTGTATATCCTCCTCCAAGGCGTTCAGCGCGTCCTTCATTTTTTGAGGATCGCCGAGACCGTCTTTAAGTGCTTCAAGAGCGTCGCTTACCGCTCTTGAAGCGTTTTGCAGCTCCGTAACGGTATTGCCGAAATCGTCAAGAGAATCGAATATTATTTCCGTTCCTTCGTCCAGTCCTTCAAGACTGTTTCCGAGAAGCTCGCCCGCTTCTTTAAGCTTGTCAAAGCCCTCCGACAGACTGTCTGCCGAGTCCGATACCGAATCCGTCACAGGGGACAGCATATCCAAGAGGTCGGAAATGCGCGACGAAATCTCGTTTACCGAGTCTATGTCCGCGTTAAGGATACGTTCCGCCTCCGACATCATTGAATCGCTCCTGCTTCTNATGCCGTCAAGTGTGGAATTTACATCGGAGAAGCTTCCCGAAAGAGCGTCGCCCCGGCTGTCCATATCGTTGATCGTTTTATCGATAAGCGCGTTAAGCTCGCTNAGCTTTTCTTTAAGCTCGTCGGCATTGCTTTGTGAATAGGAGATCATAAAGTGCGGCTCCGCCTGACCGACAATGCCGCCTACGTCTTTTCTGCCTCTTATGGCTCCGTAATTTTCACAGCCGCTGATATAGCCGTCCTGTCTGCCNGCTATNCCGCCGATATTGTAGCCTATATGAGGGTATCCTACCGTGCCNGTGTTTTTGCAGTTTTGAACCGAGCCGGAGGAATATCCCGCAATACCGCCTACGTCCGTAACATCGGAAATCCCCTCGGTGATGTACAGCTCGTCAACGTTAATATNGCTAAGCTCCAAGGATTCGTCAACGGCATTGGTGTTTACCGTGCTTTCGTTTTCGCAGAAACGGATATAACCGAGATTTTCTCCCACAACTCCCCCCGCGAAGTGATCCGCCTGAATACGTCCCGAAACGCTGCAATAGGATATTGTGGCCTCGCTTTCGTTTACTCCCGCGATACCGCCGCACATTTCTTTTCCCGTAACGACTCCNCTAAAGGTGCAGNCTGTAATGCGTCCTCGGTTTACTCCCGCGATACCGCCGCATTTTTCCGCCGTTCCCGAAGGAGCGGTTATGCCGTTTACGTTAAGATTTTTAACCGTTCCGCCTTGTTCGATGTAACGGAACAGTCCCGTNGCGGAGGTGCTGTCCGTGATATGAAGCCCCGAGATCGTGTGCCCGTTTCCGTCAAATACTCCGCCAAAGCTGGGTACGGGCTTTATATCCGTTCCCGAAAGATTAAGGTCGCTTNCCAGAACGAAAACCTTTCCCACGGAGTAGCTGTCCAGAACACAGTTTTCCGCGAATTTTTCAAAATCCTCNACCGTATTTATNTTTACGGTGCCGTTTTGCTCCGTGACGGACTGCGCNTAGACGGTACCGATGCCCGTCATCGGCTCTGTCAGAAGCAGTGCGGCCGTAAGCAGCGCGGCAAGCTTTCTATACATTCTGCGCATTTGCGATCACCTCCGTTTCTGAAACAGCTTCCGCGGGTTCTGTGTTTTTGCTTTCTATCTTTGCGTCTATATCGCCGACGATAACGCCCTTAACTACCGCGTCGATACGTCCGTTGACATAGCCTCTCACCAAACCGCTGACCGCGATCCCGCCGCCGTTTACCTGCGTGCGTTCNCGTTTTTTGATCGTAAAGGAGGTTTTTTCGATAATTACGTCGCCGAGCAGCAGTATTTGCGGCAGAACACCCATTACAAGAATAATGGATATTATTGTACCGCGTCCGAGACATACNCCTATTGAGGAGATCGTCCCGTCGGTGGAAAGCTGTCCTATCAGAATACCCGCCGCCGCAAGGATAGTACCCGATGTGATNATGGTCGGGAACGCTTGGTTAAGTGTTTCGGTTATTGCCNGTCTTATAGGCATTTCCTGCTTAAGCTCCATATATCTGCTGGAAATTACAATGGCATAATCTATGTTCGCNCCCATCTGTATGGAGTTGACTATAAGGTAGCTTAAAAAGAACAGCGGGTTATCCTCAAAGGNCGGGAAAGAAAAGTTCATCCAGATCGACCCCTGTATTACCGCTATCAGCAGTACGGGAAGNCCCGCGCTTTTAAAGGTAAACAGCAGGATAATTATTACAAACAGCGCGGACAAAATGCTGATAGTAAGGTTATCGTTAACGAAGGAGGAGGACAGATCGTAATCGCTGGTTGAATTTCCCACAAGATAAACGTCCTCGGGATAGAATTTTGCCGCCTCCTCGTGGATAGTGGCCAGNAAATCAAAGGTCTCCTCTCCCTCCTCGGGAAGATTCAGGTAAACCAGTATACGGCTGTAATTGTCTGTTTTAAGCTGGAGCAGCGCGTNGTTCAGAGTTTCGTGAAGCTCCTCGAGGGTATCCATAAGCTCGTCGTCTAAGGTCACNTAGCCCTTGTTNACCTCGTCGTAAGCAAACATAAACATATCGATCAGCGGAACGCCGTACTGCGAAAGTCCGTTTACCACNTCGCCGTAATTCTCNTCGTTAATGGCATACGCCGCGTAAAGCACCTGCGCCGCCTCATAATCAAGGTCCACAAGCTCGGAAAATTGTCTGGGCGTCAGCTTATCCGTCAGCACATAGCCGTCCATTGCCTCAATGTTTGACAGACCCATACAGGATTCCACCTCGGAGTAGCTTTCCAGACGCCGTATGAGCCTTCCTTCGTTTTCGTAGCTTCCCGAGGGAACGACCAAAGCGGCAAGAGGTTGGTTGACCCGAAGTTATCCTTTATTTTATGCACTGCGATCTGAGATTCGCTTTGACGCGGAGTTTCGAGATCGGTGGTGCCGTAGCAGTAGGGACACTGATTGGCGAATATTGCCGCAAAGACCACCACTGCCACAAACACGGGCGGGATAACATATTTTGTTGCAAAGGCGAATTTGCCCACGGCGGAAATTGTCGGAACAAAGTTTTTATGTACGCTTTTGTCGATAAGCTTGTTAAACACCATGATAAGCCCCGGCATAAGAGTAAATACCGACAGCAGACTGAGCATAATAGCTTTGATAAGCACTATCGCCAGGTCCGCGCCTATTTTGAACTGCATGAAGGCAAGCGCGATAAGGCCCGAAATCGTGGTAAGCGAGCTGGAGGAGATCTCGGGAATAGCTTTGCTCAGTGCCAGTATACAAGCCTCTCTCGCATCCAAATGCTCATGCTCTTCGGTATAGCGGTGAATTAAAATGATCGCGTAGTCTATGGCAAGTGCCAATTGAAGAACGATTGTAACCGAATCGGAAATAAAGGAAATGGTGCCTACCATAAAATTGGTACCCATGTTAAGTACCGCCGCCGCGCCGAAGGTCATTATCAGCACGGGAATTTCGGCGTAGGATTTTGAGGTAAAGAACAGCACCACAAGAATGATGCCCGCCGCGATCAGAGTTACGACTCCCATTTCCTCCGCAAGCTGCGCGGACGCGTCATTTCCCACCTCGCTTGAAATATAAACGTCATAGCCCGACAGCTCGGACTTGATTTTTTCCATAGCGGACCTGCTGATCTCATCGTCGGCCTCGCCCTCGAAGGTTACGGAAAACATTGCCGATGCGTTTTTAAAATGCTCCTCGGAGTCGTCCAGCTCAATGCCGCTTACTCCGTTAATGCTCTCTAAACGCTTTTTCAGCTCCTCCGCCGTTTCGTAGGTGATATTTGACACCATGACCGAGGCCGAACCGTATGTAATGAACTCCTCGTCCATAAGCGTAAGACCTTGTCTTGTTTCGGTGGTTTCGGGCAGATACTGGGTTATATCGTTTTCGACGCTTACCCAGTTTTTTGAAAACACGCTGAAAATCAGCGCGAAAATAAACAGCAGGAAAAACAGATTCCTTTTGTCTACAATAAACGCGGCGATTTTATACATCGGTGTTTCGGTTTCTCCGCTGTCAACGGAAACAACTTTCTTAGACAAAAGAAAGCCCCCTTTCTTTTTTATAGTATTTTGATATAGAATATAATACACGGCGAGTTGGATTTTTTCAAGATAAATTTCAGATAAAAAACAATTCGACCCAAGTCGAAAATTTGTAATATTTGCTTATTGCACACAACGGCCGACGCGCAGGGCCATGCTTCACATAAAAGCAAAAAGCAAAATTTATTTTATTTTTTGTAAAATATACTTGACATTTAGTTAAAAACATGTTACAATACGGTCAGATAAAAGAAAAAATAAAAAAGTACATTGCATGCAAACAAAAGTTCTTTTCGGAAAGGTACAAATAAAGAATGGCTAAAAATCTTAAGATGAAATCGGCAAGAGCGGCTCTTGATTTATCCCAGGACGAGCTTGCCAAAAAAGTAAACGTCACCCGACAAACCATAAGCGCGGTGGAAAACGGCGACTACAACCCCACGATAAATCTTTGCATAGCTATTTGCAAGGCGTTGGGCAAAACCCTTGACGAATTGTTCTGGCAGGAATAAGAAAGGCGGATTATAAAAATGAGTTTAAAATCCTTTGATAAATTCTGTGAAATGATAATAACGTCCGAGCCCGGCTCTCAAAAGGTAATTCTTGACGAGCGTCAGAGGCAGGTTAATTCCAAGCTGACAACGGAAGCTCTTTTGATTTACATCTTTGCGTCCTTTGCCAACACTGCTGTTATGGATAGGATATATCAGTGGTGCGACAGTTTTTTGGCTCCTATGGCACTGATAGCGGCGGTATGCTATATTTATTGGATACTGCGCTGCCATTTCAGCAGCGCGCTGTTCGGCATAAACGGCACCGCTCCCGCGAAGTGGTCGGCAGGCATACTTATGGTGTTGTCGGTTCTTTGGTGCGTGCCGTTTCTTTTCGATTTTGCCGATGAGGGCGGAGTTTTTCACGACGGTATGCTGACGGCACAGCTTGTCGGCGGAATATCATTTTTGCTTATTTTTATCGGTGCGGCGGCAACTCTTGTTCTTGCAAAAAGAACCGAAAAAGCGGAGCCGTCCGACAATGAAAAGAAAGGTTAAGGTGTAATAAAATGAGCTTAAAATCCTTTGACAAATTTTGCGAAAAAATGATAAACGGCGAGCCGGTCGAAACAAAAGATGTTTTTGACGAGCGGCAAAGCGTATTGCGCACTCGTATAACGATGCAGGCGATGACGCTTTTTATTATCCTGACCTGCCTGAATATTGTAATAAACGAGTGCGGTCCGCGGTGGTGCGAAAGCATGATCGCTCCTACTATGCTGTTTTATGGAATCTCATACATGTTCTGGCTTATAAAAAACGCGTGCAAAGGCTCACTGTTCGGTATCAAGGGAACAATGCCCCTTAAATATCAGGCCTCATTTATGCTTGGCTATGGGATATTTTTACCTGTGTATATGTTCGACAAAAAGCAGGATTGTTTTGAAAACTTTTTTGTCAAGGACGGAATGGTATCGGAAAATGTGATTCTTGCGCTGTTTTTTGTACTGCTTGCGGCTATGGGGATTATGATATTGATTCTGGCACGCAAATACAAAAAAGAGAAAAACGTTGAGCAATAAACCGTGATCCCGCATTTTTTTAAAATCCTTTAATATAATTTATTAAGGACAAGTTATGGAAAGGAGCAAAGAAAATGCAGGAATTAACAAACGGCGCGGAAAATCCGACAGGAGTTCAAATTGATGCGGCGGAAACGCGTGAAGCTCGGGACGGCGAATTGACTCCCGTACCCCAAATAAAGGAGATAAAATTTTTCACCGATCCAAAAAAAGTGAAAAAGAAAACGGAGGGCAGCATAATAGCCTTTCAGCTTATCTTTACCGCTTTGTTCTGCGCGGTCTACAAGCTTGCCGAGCTGTTTGCCCCCGAGCTTTATTTAAACATAAGCACGTATCTGGAGCGGCTTTTCAGGTGGTAAGCTTTAAATTGCGCGGGATATGTATAGGGCTTGATTTTTCCTTTTTCGCTGTGGTGGGGGTGTTTCTTGCCTTTGATAAAAGCGGTTACGGTATATACTGCCTTTGCGCCTGCTTTTGTCATGAGCTGGGGCATCTTTTGGTTATGCTTGCCGAAAAAAAGCTGCCCGAGGAAATAATCTTCAGCGGCGGCGGGATCTGTATAAAACAGCGGTACGACGCTTCCGCTTTGGTTCTGGGAGCGGGGTGCGCCGTGAATTTCTGCCTGTTCGCGCTGTTTTGCCTTATTCTCCCGAAAGACAGCATTTACAAGCTGCTGTTCGGAGGGGCAAATCTTGTTATAGGTATTTTTAATTTGCTGCCAATGGGTGAGCTTGACGGACGGCGGCTTCTTGAAAAGATGTGTTATAAGCTTTTGCCGTACTTTGCCGCCGAAAGGCTGCTTAATATAACCGAAACGGCGTGCTGTCTGCTGTCGGCTGCCGCGGCATTGCTGCTGTTGTTTACGGGCGCGGTGAATTTAACGGCGGTTTCCGTTACGGTGTATCTTTTTTTGATAGACTTTTTGCTGAAAACGAGATAACCGCCTGTGCCTTTGTAAAAAATCAACCAAAAAGCGGTTAAAAACACCTCCGAAATAATAAATTTGATAAAATATAAAATTATGCTTGCATTTTTTCGGTGAAAGTGATATAATATTAAAGCATTTGATACCGTTACGATATATTTAATACTAAACCCTTTTAGAACTGTGGGTATTATGTCAGTTTAAAAGGAGATTGGTATAAAGGATATGTCGGAAACGTGAGTAATGCCCGAACATAAAACTGTTCGACATAACTATTGACAATCCGCTGCACAGCACTTTCGGGCTGAAAGCGTGAAAGTGCGCCCAAACGCTTTGCAGGTAATTTGACTTGCCTATGAAATGCAATTTGACAAGCGTATTTTATTAAGTAATGCAAGATTGTCTGAAGAAAACGGAGGAACACAAAAAATGGACGCACTGAAGCTTATCGCACAGGACAGTATCAAGCAGGACGCGCCTAAGTTTGAGGTAGGCGACACTGTCAAGGTACATGTAAGGATCACAGAAGGAAACAAGACCCGTATACAGGTTTACGAAGGCACGGTTATTGCCAAGAAGCACGGCGGCGTTTCCGAGACCTTCACCGTTCGCAGAGTATCACACGGCTGCGGCGTTGAAAGAGTTTTCCCTCTTCACGCTCCCTCGGTTGAAAAGGTAGAGGTAGTAAGAATGAGCAAGGTTCGCAGAGCAAAGCTCTACTATCTGCGTGACAGAGTTGGTAAAGCGGCTAAGGTTAAGAGCAAGTTTAACTAATCTGCAATTCTACAATGCTAACTTAGGAGTTTCAAGGCTGCATTGCATATCTTACGCTGACAGGTGCGGCAGCACGGCTTCACTTTGCTCGGTTAAGATATGCGGTGCAGTCTTTCCTATTATATTACGAATATATGGGATATGCCAAGGAGGTTTTTATATGTGGGACGAAGAAAAAGACAATAACGAAACTATGGAAGCGATCGACCCTACGGAGTATTTATCCGAACAAAACGAATATTTTAGGCATCATGAGGAAGATGAAAATAACACAATGGCTGCCATCGACCCCGAGGAGTACAAAAAATTTCTCGAAAGCAGCGACGAGAAGCGGCTTGAGGAGGAATTAAACCCCATTGAGGTAAAAAGCACAAGACATCTTGAATTGCAGCAGCGTGAGGAAGCAAAAAAGGAAGCCGCCGAAAACGCGCACACAGCGGCAAACGAGGTGTTTGACTGGCTGGAAAGCATTTTAACGGCAGTTATCGCTATCGTACTCATATTTACTTTTATCATTCGTATAAATACCGTTGACGGCGATTCCATGAACCCCACTTTGACCGCCGGACAAAAGCTTGTGGTATCCGATCTTTTCTATACTCCCGATTATAATGATATAGTTATAGTTCAGGCGGCAAAGCTTGACGGGGGAAAGCCGATAGTAAAGCGTATCATAGGACTTCCCGGAGATACCATAAGAATTGACTTTGAAAGCGGAACGGTTTACCGCAACAACGAGATGCTTGCCCTGGAAACAAGAAACGGAATACTTTACGAGGACGGACACGCAATAAACACCGTTACCACGTTAAGACAGGATATGCAAAGCAATGTTGATTATACGGTGCCTGAGGGAAGCTATTTTGTAATGGGCGACAACCGAAACAACTCAAAGGACAGCCGTCTTTTAAGCGTAATAGGCTTTATTGACAAAAACTATATCGCGGGACGCGCGGTATTTTCGATTTTTCCCTTTAATACCTTTGGCTTTATGGACTGACATTTTGACGGATGCTAATCTTAAGCGGTTCAGAATCTTTTTAGCTTAAGAATAGTATGAGGTGCATGGAAATTTGTTTGTAGTACTCTCCTTTGTTTAAAAATATTTTAAAACAAAGAGCGGTGTAAAAAAGCTTCGGCATAATTGAAAGGCAGATAAATGAACAGATATGTACCAAGGCATTTAAGCGAGAAAAGCGAAGACACAATATCGGAGCTCGGCAGCTTCGACAACGATAATCCCGGCCTGACCGAAGCAAAAGACCGCCCGAAAGAGCTTTATCTGTACGTTCAAACTGTTTTGGAGTCGGTCATTACCGCTTTTTTGATTTTAACCTTTGTTTTAAGCATAAGCTTGGTGATAGGCTCGTCAATGGAGCCGACGCTGCACGAAAACGACCGAGTTGTGATATATCGGCTTTTTTATAAGCCCGATTACGGAGATATAATCGCCGTATGGGCGGAAGGGCTTCCCAACCGCGAAACGGGCGGACGCGGAGAAATGATAGTGAAGCGGGTCATCGGTCTTGAGGGAGACGAAATATATATTGACGAAGAGGGCGTTGTTTACCGCAACGGAAAGCCGCTGTACGAAAACTACGCAAAGGAGCTTATCAACGCCGACAATCTGGGAAACGCCGAGTACCCGGTAACGGTTCCCGAAAACTCGGTATTTGTACTGGGAGACAACAGAAATCATTCCACCGACAGCAGATACGTAAAGGACGAAAGCGCGGATTACTACGTTGACTGTATAGACGTGCGCTATATTATGGGAAAAGCGATTTTTCGGATATACCCTTTTGACAGGATTGGAGTTTTAAAATGAGCTACGAAGGAAATATACAGTGGTTTCCCGGGCATATGACCAAGACACGCCGAATGATAGAGGCGGATCTTAAGCAGGTGGACGCGGTGGTTGAGATAGTTGACGCGCGGATTCCCGAATCCAGCCGCAATCCCATTATAAACGAGCTTGTGGGAAGCAAGCCGAGAATTATCCTGCTGAACAAATGCGATTATGCCGACGACCGCGCCACCGAGCGTTGGAAAAGGTATTATCAGAAGCAGGGATATGCGGTATTGTGCTGCGACTGCCGAAGCGGAAAAGGGATAAAAAGCTTTGTACCTCTTTTGAAAAAGGAATTGAACGATCTGCTTGTCAAAAGGCGCGAAAAAGGCATGATAGGCAGAATGCTGAGGATAATGGTGTTAGGTATTCCCAACGTGGGAAAATCCTCTTTTATAAACCGAATGGCAAATTCCAAAAAGACCACCGTAGGCGACCGTCCCGGAGTTACAAGGGGCAAGCAGTGGGTGACTATCGACAAAGAAGTGGAGCTGCTGGATATGCCGGGAATACTCTGGGCTAAGTTTGAGGACAAGGACGTTGCGGAAAAGCTGGCCTTTACGGGAGCGGTAAAGGACGATGTAGTGGACACCGAAGCCTTGGCAAACAGTCTCGGAGAGTATCTTAAGGAGCATTACCCCGAACGGCTGACGGAACGCTACAAGCTGAAAACCCTTGACGGCAGCATCTGTGAGCTTATCGCAAGAGCAAGGGGAATGATGATCTCGGGGGGAGAACCCGACACCGAGAGAGCGGCGGCGGCTTTGCTTGACGAATACCGAAGCGGCAAATTAGGAAAGATCACGCTTGAGGAGCCGCAGGTACAATAAATATATAAAATCGGTAAAAGAAATGGACAGAAAACAGGAAAAGCTGCTTAAATGCAGACAACGATTTGAATACGACAAGACGGTAAGGGCGGAAAACGGTCTTTTATGCGGCATAGACGAAGCCGGCAGAGGTCCGTGGATAGGAGCGGTATATGCCGCGGCGGTCGTTTTTGACGACGGCGTTTTTATAGAGGGACTTGACGACAGCAAAAAGCTTTCGGAATCAAAGAGAGAAGAGCTGTACGAGGAAATAATCAAAAAAGCTGTTTCGTATTCCGTTGCCTTTGCCACAGTAGAGGAGATCGAGGAATTAAACATATTAAACGCCACCTTTTTGGCAATGAAGCGCGCGGCAGAAGGTTTAAATGTTGTTCCGGGCATCGCGCTGATAGACGGAAACAGGCTTCCTCCGCTTGAAGTAAAAACACGGGCTATCGTAAAGGGCGACAGCGTAAGCGCGTCCATAGCGGCGGCAAGCATATTGGCAAAGGTGACGCGTGACCGATATATGAGAGAATTGGACGTCCGTTATCCCGAATTTAACTTTGCGGCCAACAAGGGATACGGCACTGCGCAGCATATCGAGGCTTTGAAGCAGTTCGGAGTTACGCCCGACCACAGGCGTTTCTTTTTGCGTAAGCTGGAGGCAAAGGAAGGAAAGCTTAAGTATTATAAGGAGAAAGAATGAGCAGAACCGAAGCCGCCGAACTTAGGGGAAAGGCGGGAGAAGACGCGGTATGCGGACTGTTGGAAGAAAAGGGCAGTGAGATAATAGCAAGAAACTACCGCGTAAAGGGCGGGGAGATCGATATTATCGCGCTGGACGGTGAATTTATTGTTTTTGTCGAGGTCAAGACACGTAAGTTTAACGCCTTTGACGACGGTACGGCCGCTATGACCAAAGCGAAGATGAGGAGAATAATCAACGCTTCCGAAAGATTTGTTGAGGATAATCCGAGGTATAAGGAGTATTACCGCCGTTTTGATACCGCTTATGTTACCGTTACCACGGATAAGTATCCGCAGGTGCTGGATATAGAGTATTATAAGGCGGATTTTACGGCGATGAATTTATAAAGGCGCATAAAATTTCTGTAAAAATTTGCTTTTATGTTAAAAATATGTTATAATATTGCTTTAAACGATTACTTGTATACGGATTTTGAAAGAGCGGAAATCAGCGTTTTTTAATTGGAAAAACAGGAAAGGCGGCGCAGGACAGCAGGGTTGAGCGGCGGCGGAGCCGCTTGCGAAGCAAGCTGAAATGCGTCAGCATTTCAAAATTTTCGCCTACGGCGAAAATTTGGCTCCGCCCCCGTTGTAGGGCAGCTGTTGTAAAAGGAGCAGTTTTAACTGATAGGGCGGTACAGCTTAATTGGGAGAGCAAGTGTAATCATACATTGCACAAACCAATGGGAGCTGCCAACGTCACCAATGAAACCTCCTAATAATAACGGAACGCCTGCGACCCGAACGTGAATAAAGCCCCAATAATTTCACCGACAACTTCCTAAGGGACTATCGCACACAGATTTTAGGAAAAACAGAGCCGAGAATAAAACCTTTAAACCACACCAACTTCCAAAGCGGGGAAAAGTGGGAGTGAGGGGGATAAGGAAAGGATTCTTAAGGTGAAACCTAAGGGGGAGAGAGGGGGAAAATCCCCGCTTTGATGGGTTTGCAGTTTCCCCCTCTCTCCCCCTTTGGTGTCACCTTAAGCCCCGCGGGAGGCGCGTTGCACTCGCATCCGAGAGAAAAGAAAGCATCACATAAAGCGCAGCTTTACAAGAACGGTAAATTGGCATTTTCATATAAAAAAATCATCACATAAAACGCAGTTCTAAGAATTAGTAAGTCAGCACTTATTGCAAATAACCATAGCCAAAGCGCAGCTTTACAAACCAACCAATCGGCAGTCACTCCGAAAACCACCACCCACCCAAAACGCAGTTTTAAAAAGGTCCTCCGCCGATTGAGGAAAATTTTTACCCCCTCCGCCGTATGAGGAAAAGAAAGGAACACCACCATGAACTACAAAAGCACCAGAAACCCCAATATAACCATAACAAGTGCCCAAGCGATCGCTCAAGGCCTATCCCATGAGGGCGGCTTATTCGTACCCGAAACGCTCCCCGAGATCACAAAAAGCGACATACTCGCTTTTTGTGACAAAAGCTATGCCGAAAGAGCCTTTGACATCTTCAAGCTGTTTTTGACCGACTTCACCGACGAGGAGATCAGACATTGCGTTGAAAACGCTTACAGCGATAATTTCGACACCGAAAACATTGCGGAGATCTCTCACCTTTTACAGGGCACATACATTCTCGAATTATGGCACGGCCCCACCTGCGCCTTTAAGGATATGGCTTTGCAAATACTCCCCTATCTTCTGACCGTTTCCGCAAAGAAAACCATACCCGACAAGGAAACCGCGATTTTGGTAGCGACCTCGGGCGACACGGGCAAGGCGGCTTTGGAGGGCTTCAAAAACGTAAAGGGTACAACCATAAGCGTATTTTACCCCGAGGACGGCGTAAGCGATATGCAGAAGCGTCAGATGCAGACCCAGGAGGGCGAAAACGTTTTCGTATGCGCGGTAAAGGGCAACTTTGACGATTGCCAGAACGGAGTAAAGGCTATCTTCACCGACGAAAAAATCGCGGCTGAGCTTGAAAAAGCGGGTATCGTGCTGTCCAGCGCAAATTCCATAAACTGGGGCAGATTATCTCCTCAGATAGTTTACTACATTTCGGCTTACGCGGAGCTTGTTAAAAACAAAGAGATCGAGTACGGCGAAAAAATAAATATAGTAGTACCCACAGGCAACTTCGGCAATATTCTTGCGGCTTACTACGCAAAGGAAATGGGGCTTCCCGTAAACAGGCTTATCTGCGCCTCCAACGCCAACAATATTCTCACCGATTTTATAAACACAGGCGTATACGACCGCAACAGAGCTTTTTACACCACCGTTTCCCCTTCAATGGACATTCTTATTTCCAGCAATCTCGAACGTCTTTTGTATCATCTTTCGGACGAAAATACGGAGCTTATCAATCAGTGGTTCACAGCCTTAAAGGAAACGGGCAGATACGAGGTCACACCCGAGGTAAAGGCTAAGATCACCGATCTGTTTTACGCGGGCTGCTGCAACGATACCGAAACCAAGGCTGCAATAAAGGACTGCTTTGAAAGCTATTCTTATCTTATGGACACTCACACCGCGGTAGCCTATAAGGTATACAACGATTACAAGAAAAATACGGGCGACGGCACCAAAACTCTTATCGCGTCAACTGCTAATCCTTATAAGTTCGGCGCGGCGGTATTTGACGCGCTGGGCGGAAATGCCGAGGGCTTGGACGAGTTCGATATTATAGAAAAGCTTGAAGAAATGACCCACACGGTGATTCCCGAACCTTTGGCGGCTACCAGAAACAAGGAGATCAGATTTAAGGGAGTTATCGACCGTGATAAGATGCCCGAAACCGTTAAAGACTTTTTAATGAAATAAATTATGATTTGATTTCATGCAAATCCCATTATAACTTAATCATAAAACCCAAAGGCTAAAGCACCCGAAACACTAATCAGCATTTAAAAAGATTGGTATTGGGCAGAGGTAGGTGATAAATTGAGCTTATATGTGCTTGGCGATCTGCACTTATCCTTCGGTACGGATAAGCCTATGGATATATTTAAGGGTTGGAGCAATCATGTCGATAAGATAATGGAAAACTGGAACGGTTTGGTATCTGATACCGACACGGTGGTAATAAACGGCGATATATCCTGGGCAATGAGCCTGGAGAACAGCGAAAAGGACTTTTCCTTTATCAATAACGAGCTTAAGGGAAACAAGATTTTTATAAAAGGAAACCATGATTATTGGTGGAATACCAAATCCAAAATGGACGCCTTTTTACAGCAGAAGGGCTTTGACAAAATACGCATACTCAATAACAATGCCTATCTTGCGGACAATATTTCGGTATGCGGCACAAGAGGCTGGATAAACGACGACACCGCACCCTTTGACGCAAAGCTGCTGAACAGAGAAGCGGGACGTCTGGAAATGTCGGTGCTGGAGGGTAAAAAATTAGGAGGAGTTCCCGTTGCCTTTCTTCATTATCCTCCCATATTCGGAACGGAAAAAAATTACTACATGCTGGACGTGATGAAAAAACACGGCATAACTCGCTGTTATTACGGACACGTTCACGGAATGGCGGTAAAAAAAGCTTTTAACGGAGAATACGACGGCATAACCTTTCAAATCACCTCCTGCGACTGCGTTAATTTTACACCGATTTTGGTGGAGCTGTAAATACTTGCTGAATTTATACTAATTCCAATTTAAAATCAATCTATAAAAATTTTAAATTGGAATTACACCCTAAGCACTATTTTCAAATTATCCACTAAAATTTTACAATCCTTTAATTTGAAAATAGTATTATACGCTCCGACGAAAAAATCTGACGGCACAATCGCACGTCAACAGTTGTGCGGTGCTGCCATTAAATTTTTTGTGAATTTTTTAAAAAAATTTTTTAAAATCACTGGAAATTTTTACAAAAATGTGCTATAATAATCAAGACTGTAAAAACGGAGGAAAATTTAAATGGAAATTATTTCTAACAACAAAACCGCAGTGAATACCGTTGAGGTAGAATTTAAAAACAGCGTTGACGAATTTGAGGCCGCTCTTCAGAAAGCATTCCTTAAAAGAAGAAAGAGCATCACAGTTCCCGGCTTCAGAAAAGGCAAGGCTACTCGTAAGATGATCGAGACCCATTACGGCGAGGGTGTTTTCTATGACGACGCCATTAACGCATTGTACAGAGAAAACATTGATGGAGTTATAAAGGAAGCGGGACTTGATGTTGTTGACATGCCCAACATTGAGGTATCTTCCGTAAACAAGGAAGAGGGCGTGGCTTTTAAAGCAGTATTCACAACCAAGCCCGAAGTAAATATTTCCGATTATAAGGGAATAAAGGTAACAAAAATTGTCAAGACTGTAACAGATGAGGACGTGGACAAGCAGCTTGCGGCTATGCAGGACAGAAACGCGAGAATTATCGATGTTACCGACCGTCCCGCTCAGAACGGAGATACGGTAGTATTCGACTTTGAGGGATTTGTCGACGGAGTTGCCTTTGAAGGCGGCAAGGCGGATAATTACAGCCTTGTTTTGGGCAGCGGTCAGTTTATCCCCGGCTTTGAGGATCAGATCGTCGGAAAGAGCATTGACGAGTCCTTTGAAGTAAACGTTACATTCCCCGAGAATTATAACGCCGAGGAATTGAAGGGCAAACCCGCTGTATTCAAGTGCCTTATCCATGAGATCAAGGGCAAGGAACTTGCACCCCTTGACGACGAATTTGCAAAGGACGTAAGCGAATTTGATACACTGGACGAGCTTAAGAACGACATCAGGGGCAAGCTTACCGAACAGGCGGAGAAAGCTGCCGATCAAGAGGTTGAAACAGCCATTAACGATGCCCTGATCGGAAAGCTTGAGGGAGAGATTCCCGAGGTTATGTACGAAAACCGCATCAACGAAATGGTTCGCGATTGGGAGTACAGAAACAGATACCAGGGTATTACCGTAAAGGATTATCTTAAGTTCACAGGCTCTACCATGGAACAGTTCAGAGAGAATTTCAGAGAAGCGGCCACAAAGCAGATTCAGTTAAGACTTGCTTTGGAGAAGATCGCTAAGCTTGAAAATATCGAAGCTGCCGAAGAAGACCTTGAGAAGCACTACAACGATCTTGCCGAAGAGCATAAAATGGAAGTGGAAAAGGTTAAGAACATCATTTCCGCAGATGCGCTCAGCGAGGATGTAAGGGTTGAAAAGGCGTTTAACTTTGTTAAGGACAACGCGGAGATCGCGTCCTGATAATACGCAGCTAGACAAAAACTAACAGATTTACCGCATAATGTGCTTTTGTACGTTTATGCGGTTTGCTGTTAAGTGTGAAAATGCGGATATTGAAAAATTGTGTAGAATTATGGGATTGCTTTTGTTTCAATTAAAAAAACGGAACCGAAGCACAGACAGACTGTATATTTATAGATGCAGTAATTTCAAAAAAATTTCAGATTGAGATTACACGCTAATTGCTATTCTTAAACTATTCCTCTGAATTTCAGAATCTTTTTAGTTTGAGAAAAGTTCGGATACAGTCGGAAAGGACAGCAAATGGAAAAAAATTATATGAGCTTGGTACCTACCGTCATTGAACAAACGGGACGCGGCGAGCGCGCTTACGACATCTATTCCAGACTGCTTAACGACAGGATCGTTATGCTTCATGAGGAGGTCAATGCTACTACCGCAAGTCTGGTTGTGGCACAGCTTTTGTTCCTTGAAGGACAGGACGCTGACAAGGATATTCAGCTTTATATCAACAGCCCCGGCGGTTCTATCACCGACGGTATGGCTATTTACGACACCATGCAGTATATTAAGTGCGACGTTTCCACTATTTGTATGGGTATGGCGGCTTCAATGGGCGCGTTTTTGCTGGCGGCAGGTACAAAGGGTAAGAGAATCTGTCTGCCCAACGCCGAGGTAATGATACATCAGCCTTCCGGCGGCACGGGACGCGCGCAGGCTTCCGATATAGATATTGTGGCAAAGCACATTATCCATGTTAAGGAAAAAATGAACAGAATGTTATCCGAAATGACAGGTCAGCCTTATGAAAAGATAGTTGCGGATACCGACAGAGATAACTATATGACTGCCCAAGAGGCACTTGAATACGGTATCGTAGACAAAATCTTCGATAAACGCTGACGCATTAGGTCAAAAAAGAGAATTTTTATTTTACGGAAGCAGTTTGTTGAACGTTGTTCAGTGTAGTTCAAGATCCTTACGCTGTGCCTGTTTGGCGGGGATGCGCCGTAACGAAAAGGACATGGACGCGGCAATTGATATGCCTGTAATGATTTGGACTTCTATATTTTGAACTGCGTTCAACACAACGCTTTAGAAAGGCATGATTTTATATGCTAAAATGTAATTTCTGCGGAAAAACCGAGGACTATGTTTCAAGAATGTTATTGGGCAAAAACGGAGTAATATGCAACGAATGTGTTCTTGCCTCCTACAATATGCTTCTTGAAGAGGGAGAGGTTCCGAGAATCGACCGAGACAGCGACAGATCCGCAAAGTACAGCGGTTCGCTGAAAAAGGAAAGACTCCATAAGCCTGCGGAATTAAAGGCTATACTTGACGAATACATTATCGGTCAGGACGAGGCGAAAAAGGTTTTATCCGTTGCGGTATACAATCACTATAAGAGAGTGCTTGCCAATGAAAGCGGCAGCAAGGAGGAAAGCGGGATCGAGCTTCAGAAAAGCAATGTGCTATTGCTGGGGCCGACCGGCGTGGGCAAGACCATGCTGGCTCAGACATTGGCTGAAACGCTGAACGTACCCTTTGCCATCGCCGACGCAACTACCTTGACGCAGGCGGGCTACGTGGGCGAGGACGTGGAAAATGTGCTCTTAAGGCTGATACAGGCGGCGGATTTTGATATTGAGGCGGCCGAAAGAGGAATCGTCTATATTGATGAGATAGACAAGATTTCCCGCCGTTCCGAAAACACATCCATTACAAGAGACGTAAGCGGCGAGGGCGTACAGCAGGCACTTTTGAAAATAGTCGAGGGAACCGTTTCAAATGTTCCCCCGCAGGGCGGCAGAAAACACCCCAATCAGGAATTTATCCAGATAAACACACAAAATATCCTTTTTATCTGCGGCGGAGCCTTTGAGGGCATTGAAAAAAATATTATCTCACGCATTCATTCCTCTGCTCTCGGATTTGGCGCGGAAGTGAGAAGCCAAAAGGAACACAGCTTGTCTGAGGCCTTCCATGAGGTTTCCCCCGAGGACCTGGTAAAATACGGCATCATTCCCGAGCTTGTGGGCAGACTTCCTATCGTTACCGTTTTGGACGAGCTTGACGAGGAAGCACTTGTAAAAATATTGGTGGAGCCGAAGAACGCCTTGGTGAAACAGTACACCTATTTGTTCGGCTTGGACAATATCGAGCTTGAAATTCAGCCCGACGCTCTTAAGGAGATAGCAAAAAAAGCGGTTGAACGCAAAACGGGCGCAAGAGGACTTCGCACAATAGTGGAGGAGATGCTTTCCGAAACAATGTTTGAAGCTCCCTCCGACCCCGCTTTGGTGAAGGTGATAGTTACCGCCGAAAATGTTAAGAACGGAACGCAGCCCGAAAGAGTACACGGAGAAAAAAAGGCGGTAAGCAGTACAAAGAGAACAAGCAGAAAAAATGCGGGATAAATTTTAAAAAAAGTATTTACAAAACAGCTTCAATGTGATATAATAAATCTGCTGTTTTTACAGCATGTAATCCTTTCCTTGGCATTGAGGAATTTGCCCCTACGGGGAAACACCGTATCCCTTTGCTAAGAACGGGAAATAAAATTTAAGAGGTGTAACAATGTTACTGAAAGACGAAAAAACCGCGATTATCGAAAACAATCGCACTCACGAAAAGGACACGGGTTCTCCCGAGGTACAGATCGCTATTCTCACCAAGAGAATTTCCGACCTTACCGAGCATTTAAAGACACATAAGAAGGATCATCATTCAAGACGCGGCTTGCACAAGATGGTAGGTCACAGACGTAATCTGCTTAACTATTTGCAGAAGAAGGATATTGAGCGTTACCGTGCTATCGTTGCGAAGCTTGGTATTCGTAAGTAATTTGTTATCTAAGGGCGGAACGTTTTATTGTTCTGCCCTTTTGCCTTTTGGGCGTATATTTGCCGCCCGTCAGCGGTACGGCGCAATTTTACGTCCATAGGGCGTATATAAAAAGGAAAAGGGAAATGTTTATTAGCATTAAATTGAGCCTTTTCGGGGACAAGCTTTATACTTGAACGAAAGAGCTGAATTTATTGCTAAAGCATTTCCTCATTCCGAAAGGTGAAAGGAAAGGTAAAAAAGATGTTTGAAAATTACAAGGTTTTTAAAACCACCTTTGCGGGCAGAGAGCTTTCCGTTGAAACGGGAAAGGTCTGCGGACTTGCCAACGGCTCCTGCTGGGTACATTACGGCGACACGGTGGTAATGGTAAACGTTACGGCCAGCGAAAAGCCCAGAGACGGCGTTGACTTTTTCCCTCTGTCGGTTGATTATGAAGAGAAGCTGTACGCTGTCGGAAAAATTCCGGGAAGCTTTTTAAAGAGAGAGGGCAGACCAAGCGAAAAGGCTATTCTTACGTCAAGAGTTGTTGACCGTCCCATGCGTCCTTTATTTCCAAAGGATATGAGAAACGATGTATCTATTGTTATGACGGTTCTGGCGGTAGACCCCGACACACAGCCCGAGATCATTGCCATGATAGGTGCTTCCGTTGCGGTATCTATCTCCGATATTCCATGGAACGGACCTATCGGCGGTATTTCCGTGGGTCTTGTTGACGGCGAGATCGTGCTTATGCCCAACGCGGAGCAGAGAGCAAAGTCCGATCTGCAATTGACCGTTGCTTCCAGCGAAAAGAAGGTCGTAATGATAGAGGCGGGCGCAAACGAGGTTGACGATGACACCATGTTCAACGCCATTATGAAGGGTCACGAAGAGATAGTTAACTCTATTATCCCCTTTATCAACAGCATAAGAGAAGAGATCGGCAAGCCCAAATTCACCTTTGAATCTATGGACGTAGATCACGATCTGTTTGAGGATATTCAGAGCAAGTACACCGACAAGGTAAAGTACGCTTTGGATACCGACGATAAGAATATACGCGAAGCAAGATTACAGCCTATTAAGGACGAGATTCACGCGGAGTACGACGAAAAGTACCCCGAACAGCTTGCTATGATAGACGAGTGCATTTACAAGCTGCAAAAGTTTATAGTACGCCGCTGGCTGCTTGACGAGCAGAAGCGCGTTGACGGCAGAGGAATGGACCAGATGCGTCCCTTGGCGGCGGAGGTAGGCTTACTGCCCCGCGTTCACGGTTCGGGTCTGTTCACAAGAGGACAGACGCAGGTTCTCACCGTCACCACTCTTGGACCCGTAAGCGACGCGCAGAAGCTTGACGGACTTGACGAGGAAGAGGAAAAGCGTTACATGCACCACTATAATTTCCCTTCCTACTCCGTAGGCGAGACCAAGCCCAGCAGAGGCCCCGGAAGACGCGAGATAGGACACGGCGCGCTTGCTCAAAGAGCATTGGAGCCCGTTATTCCTTCGGTTGAGGAATTCCCTTACGCAATCCGACTTGTTTCCGAGGTATTATCTTCAAACGGCTCTACCTCTCAGGCATCTATCTGCGGCTCAACTCTTTCTCTTATGGACGCGGGCGTTCCCATTAAAGCACCTGTTGCCGGTATTTCCTGCGGACTGATAACCGAGGGCGAGCGTTGGATGACAATGGTTGACATTCAAGGTCTTGAGGACTTCTTCGGCGATATGGACTTTAAGGTAGGCGGCACTCATAAGGGTATTACCGCTATACAAATGGACCTTAAAATAGACGGCTTGACTCCCGAAATAATCAAGGACGCGTTCGCAAAGACCCACAAGGCGCGTGACTATATTCTTGATGAGGTTATGCTTAAGGCGATACCCGAAGCACGTCCCACCGTTAACCGGTGGGCTCCCAAGATGATAAATATGAAGGTGCCCGTTGACAAGATACGCGAGGTTATCGGTACGGGCGGCAAGGTTATTCAGAAGCTTTGCGCCGACTTCGAGGTAAAGATCGACATTGACGAGGAAGGCAACGTATTTATCTGCGGCAATGACGAAAAGAAGTCAAGAGACTGCGTAGAGATGATAAAGGCTATCACGCTTGTTCCCGAAATAGGCTCTATCTACAAGGGCAAGGTGGTACGTGTTACGGGCTTCGGCGCATTTGTTGAGTTTGCTCCCGGCAAGGAGGGCATGGTTCATATTTCCGAGCTTGAAAACCGCCGTGTTGAAAAGGTAGAGGACGTTTGCAACGTTGGCGACGAGATAATCGTTAAGATAATCAAGATCGACCAGCAGGGTAAGATCGGGCTTTCCAGAAAGGAAGCCTTGGCGGATATTGAGGCTAAGAGGAAGGAAAAGGCGCAGGGCTGATTTAGGCCTTAGGTTAAAAATTAAGGGGCTGTCGTGAATGAGACGGCCCTTTTATAAATGTTGGAAAAATCAGCGTAGGTGTTGACAAATTCGGGAGTATAGGGTATAATATAAACAGATGAGGAAACCGATAGACGGTTCTCCCTAAGATTCTGAGTGAAAAATAATCGTCATCCTTTGGAAGCGGGGACGATTATTTTTTTGGGCTTTTTATGATAGATATCACTAAGGATATCAAAACGCATAAAAACGTTAAAAACTGAAGCAATTCAGATAACGTAATTCCGTTTATCATATGTACCACCTCCCGTCGACTTTGGTGTACATCTCAGGGAGTATTATTAACCGTCTACCGTTTTTCAGGTTTCCTCAATTATCATTATATATCATTTTTTTATAAAAGTCAATTTTAAAAAAATAATCGCCTTTGCTATAAAACGCGGCGATTATTTTTAGTTTTACCTCAATTTAAGCATCATCAAATCAAACCTGCACATTTCCCCAAACTGCACCTCGCTGCAATTTTCAAGAAACACGCTAAACCCCAATCTTTCATACAGCCGTCTTGCGCCGTCGTTTTTGGTTTCCACACCTATTGTAAACTCAAATATACCTCTTTGAGCACAAAGAGTAACGGCGTACCTTAAAAGCGCGGTGCCGATTCCCTGCCTTTGATAATCGGGAAGCACTCTGAGACCGAACATATAAATACGCTTGTTGGGAATGACCGCGGCGGGAATGTTGGCGTTTTCCGTCATCATACTCAGCTCGCCCACAAATTTACCTTCATCTTCCGCAACAACGCATATCTCTTTACAGCGTTCAAGGTTATTTTTCCTTGTAGACTGAAAATTTTCATATCTGCTCATATCGTAAATATTATTCAGCTCGTCAAGCCTTTCGACGGGTAAAAGCTTGATTTCCATTCAACCACGCCCCTTTTTATGCCAAAGGTGTACTACGCCTTGTATATTCTCTTGATAACAACAGGCTTAAGCGGTTTGTCATTGTAGTCGGTTTCGCAGGCAGCGATCTCGTCCACCGCTTCCATACCCTCAACTACCTTTCCGAAAGCCGCGTACTGTCCGTCAAGGTGGGGCGCGTCCCGGTGCATGATAAAGAACTGGCTTCCCGCGGAGTTGGGGTCCATTGCTCTCGCCATGGAGAGGACGCCGCGGGTGTGCTTTAAGTCGTTGGGAACGCCGTTAGCGGAAAATTCACCCTTGATCTTATCCTTGGGTCCGCCCGTGCCGTCGCCCTTGGGACAGCCGCCCTGAATCATAAAGCCGCTTATAACACGGTGAAAGGTGAGTCCGTCGTAAAATTTTTCTTCAACCAGCTTCTCAAAGTTGGCCACTGTGATGGGAGCCTTTTCGGGGTACAGCTCCAGCTTCATTTCCTTGCTGTTTTCCATTTCGATAATGTACATTTTTTTACTTTCCTTTTTGTTAAATTTTTATTGTCAGAGCCTTGCCGATCTTATAACAAGGCTTTGAAAAATCCTTTTTATCCGGGTGAACCGCCTTTTATTTCGGTTTTATTTTTTGCGCTTGTTCACCGCTAAAATCACTCCCGCGCCGATCACCATAACACCCGTTAAGCCTAAAATAATGATAAAAGGGGTAACGGCCTTATTGACATCGGTATAGCCTGCGACTGTCTCGGTAATAACAGGGGACGTTGTTACCGAGGATTCGGCGGAGTCTTGTGCTTCCGCGGAGGATTGATTATCGCTTTCCTGCGCCTTTGTATTTTCGGGTGCTTCGGTTTCGGATATTTCACCGTCCACCGCCGCCAAGGCCTGAGTATAAAAACGCTCTTCCGCCTTGTCAATACGGTGGTTCAAGGCAAAGGCTTCCGCCGTTACGTCAAAATATTTTGTACCGTTGGTTATCTCTGCCGTGTATTCTCCGCCGCGGTATCTGCCGTTGCTTGTCCAACAAGCGTCGCAGTAGACCCAACGTTCTTCCTCTTCGTACCAAAAGGCACTGAACTCGTGGTTTTCCGTTCCCGTAGGCAGCTCGGGGTAGTCTATATCTCCCGCTACCGCCGCGCCCTTAAGATTTACCGAGCGTATTCCCGCGATTTCGAGCAGGGCGGAAAAGGTATTGGCAAAGCCGGCACAGGTGGTACGCCGTCTTTCCAATACGTTATGTACCGCCACCGTGTCCATAGTTACCGAGGTATCCGCCGCGTCGTGATCATAGTAGATATTTTCGCCTATCCAAAGGATAAGTGCTTTTGCCTTCAGGTAATCGTCCGTTTCGTCTCCGCAGACCTCGTCGACTATCCTCTGAAGCTCCGACATGGTCTCCTCTATCTCGTCTCTGTCCGCTTCAACGCTTAAATAATAAGCGGCCGCTATGGGAACGGCGGTAACGATATTCTGAAGCTTGTTTTCGTTAGCCTTGGCAATTCCGTTGTCGGGAACGCTCCAGCCGCCTCTGTATTTTAAAGTGTATCTGAAAAGAAGCCGTGAGGAAAAATGTATCATTATATCGTAATAGCCGTCCTCAAAGGGCTTGGCGGTAATTTCCGCGGCAAATCTGCCGTCGCTTTCGACGTGCATGCTGTTATGGGATTCATCAACGCCGACGACCTCTATCGCTGTCGGCAGATCGTCCTTATAAACCCCGCTTATTTTTATATCGTCGCCCGAAACGTCTATCACGGCAAAAGCGTCCTTGTAATTTGAGGTTACCAAGCGGCTCAAATTACCCGTTTCGTCAAGATAGGAAGCATAGCACGGAATTGCCGCAATCGTGAGTGTAAGGAAAAAAAAGACGGCGGCAAAAAGTACGGATATATATTTTTTCATTTGAACATTCCTTTATTTTATATAGAATAATCAGCTGTTTTAAGTTCATCGGCAAAAAACCGACACGATATATTATACACCATTTTAAAGTAATTTGCAACGCCTTTTGTTTATTAACTTGTTTTCCCGTCAAATCCTGTCATTATCCCGCTGAGATCGGTGCTGCAAATATCTCCGCCGATTATTTTGCCGCCCTTTGTCAATACGTGCGCCAAAGCGTTTTCGTATCCGTCAAAATTCTTTACCTTAAAGGTATATCGGATCACCGTATCGGTTCTGTACTTTGTAAGATCGTAGCCCTGCTTGAGCTGCAGCGCGTTGTATCTTTCGTACACCTCGGAAAATTCCTTAGGAATAACTATTTCGTCCCGTTTGCAGTCCTTTAGGTCCAATTCCCAGCCATATTCTTGGAGAAAGCTTGCGGCGTCCTCCATAGAAACCGAACCGAAAACGCCTTTAAAGTAATTCACAACCAAATTAACCAAAAAAACCAAGACTATAACCGTAATTATAAACAACGCTATCTGCTTAACGCCCAATTTGCCTTTTCTGCTCATATTTTATTCAACCTTTCCTTTTTTTACCATGTATATGCCGCAGCGTCCAAAACATTTCACAAAAAAGTAAAGTAAAAATTAACATAATTAACAAATTTTTTATGATGATAAGCGGCAAGAGGGCGTTTTTAGCCCGTTTTTTGTGCAAGATGTCAACAAACTTCCCTCGTTTTTTGCTTGCTTTTGGCTTTATTAGTTAAATTACATAAAGGTTTTGAAAATTTTTTAGTTAATTAGGTACTACCATTTTTTCGGTTTTCCTGTTATTATATTAGCATAGTCTATTGCTATCAAATTAGGAGGTCACATACATGGCAAGTTTATCACTCAGAGGCATTTACAAGCGTTATCCCGGCGGAGTTACCGCAGTATCCGACTTCACAATGAATATCAAGGATAAGGAATTCATTATTTTCGTCGGACCCTCCGGTTGCGGAAAATCCACCACACTTCGTATGATCGCAGGTCTTGAGGAAATCTCCGAAGGCGAGCTGTTTATCGGCGACAGACTGGTAAACGACGTTGCCCCCAAGGACAGAGATATTGCGATGGTTTTCCAGAGCTACGCTCTTTATCCTCACATGACGGTATTTGAAAATATGGCGTTCGGACTTAAGCTCCGTAAGGTTCCCAAGGACGAGATCAAGAGATTGGTTGAAGAAGCGGCTAAGAGCCTTGACATCAGCCACCTTCTTGACAGAAAGCCCAAGGCTTTGTCAGGCGGTCAGAGACAGCGTGTTGCGCTTGGTCGTGCGATCGTTCGTGATCCTCAGGTATTCTTACTTGACGAGCCTTTGTCAAACCTTGACGCTAAGCTCCGTGCTCAGATGAGAACCGAGCTCTCCAAGCTTCACAAGAGACTGGGTACAACATTTATCTACGTAACCCACGACCAGGTTGAGGCTATGACCATGGGCGACAGAATCGTTGTTATGAAGGACGGCTTCATTCAGCAGATCGACTCTCCTATCAACCTTTACGAAAATCCTTGCAACAAGTTCGTTGCAGGCTTCATGGGTTCTCCTCAGATGAACTTCATCGACGCTAAGCTCATTATGCAGAACGGCAAGTATACCGTTGAATTCGGTTCCGAAGATACCAAGAGCAGCAGAGGAAGAAAGTTCTATATTGAGCTTCCCAACAGCAAGACCGCAGAATGTGAAGCTTTGCAGTATTATGTTGATAAGGAAGTTACTTTGGGTATTCGTCCCGAAAACATTCACGAAGAGGAAATGTTCCTTTCCGCAGCTACAACAGGTATCATTGAGGCTAACGTAGACGTTACCGAAATGCTGGGTGCTCAGTCCTATCTGTATCTGACCTGCGAAGGTATCTCTCTGACAGCAAGTGTAAGCCCTCGCTGCACTGCTCGTCCTCAGGACGTTATCAAGCTTGCTCTTGATCCTAACAAGGTTCATCTGTTCGACGTAAACGACGAACACGCTATTCTTTCTTAAGCTTGTATCTGTTTCTCCCCGTCGGTAAAACCGAGGGAGTGTAAACAAATCCAATAAAAATATTACCCGCTGAAACCAAGCTAAATGAGGTTTTGGCGGGTATATTTGTTGTTATTGGAAAAAATATGACTCAAATCGGCAGTTTTGCCGCTTCGGATTTCCTTGGTAGGCCGGCGTTTTCCCGGTTCGATTCCACTTATGGCTGTGTAATTTTATTATTTTTTCAAATCCCTAATGATCGCCGAAATATTATCTAATCTTTCCGATGTGAGCATTTTAAGGTCGGATATTACCTCGTTCAGCTTTTTAGGATTCTCGGTTTCAATGTCAAAGAAATCTTTTGGTGTAATATTGAGATATTCGCAAATATAAAAGAACAGTGACATTGACGGCAGGTTGTTTTTGTTTTCAATGTTGTTGATATATCCTGCGCTTTGTCCTATGGATAAACTCATATCCCTTGCGGATACGCCCTTTTCAATTCTAAGCTGCGCCAGTCTGTCCGCAAATTTTTCTTCCCAGTTCATAATATTCACCACCTATTATATATGATTGTACACTATATATAATAGAATTTTGTCCTGTTTAACCGGCAAAATGTATTGACTTATCTGTTTTAACAGGATATAATTAAAAGTAATATCTGATTAAATCGGCGAGGAGAATTGTAAATGAATTATAAATCAATTTGCTTTACAGGACACAGAAGCATAAAGGAAACCGCGGAACTGAAAAAACGTTTATATGATACTCTTGAAGCTCTTATCGTACAAGGCGCGGTCAACTTTTACGCGGGAGGTGCTTATGGCTGGGATATGCTTTGCGAGCTTACTGTGATTACGCTCCAAAAGGTATATCCGCACATAAAGCTTCATCTTGTTTTACCGTGTTCGGAACAGGAACAGACGGCAAAATGGCAGGAAAAGCAGAAAGAACAGTATTACAACATTTTGAACGCCGCCGACAGTGTGGAATATATTGCCGAGCATTACTTCAAGGGCTGCATGAAAGAAAGAAACGCAAGAATGGTAGAGCTTGCGGACTGCTGTATCTGCTATTACAAGGAAACGGACAGGGCAAGCGGAACGGGTCAGACTGTACGTATGGCGCAGAGAAAGGGAATACGGGTTATCAATTTTGCTTGATAGTATAAACAAAAAAGGAACCGCCACAAAAACGGTTCCTTTTATTTTACATCAAAGCTTTTCAAATATCGCGGCGCAGCCGCCGCACAATTTTAATATTACTTACTGCTGTCCGCAAAGCTCCTTATAAAGACCTATATACAGCTTAGCCGACTGTGCCCAGCTGAAGTCCGCTTTCATAGCCTTGGTTACCAGCGCGCCCCATGCCTTGCTGTCGTTATAGTAAAGCTCGGTGCATCTGCGAACCGCTCCCAGCATGTCAAGAGCATTGTAGGACTGGAATGTAAAACCCAGACCGCTTCCGTCGGGTTCGCCGTAGTCGGGGATAGAATCCTTTAAACCGCCGGTGGCTCTTACAATGGGAACGGTGCCGTATCTTAAGGAGATCATCTGCGCCAAGCCGCAGGGCTCGCTCTTGCTGGGCATCAGGAAAGCGTCCGCACCGGCATATATCTTCTTTGCAAGTGCGGGAATATAACCGCATGTAAAGCTTACCTTATCGGGATAACGGTAGTGCATTTCGTTAAAGAAATTCTCATACTGCGCCTCGCCCGAGCCTAAAATAACAACCTTGCAGCCTAAGCCTATCATTTCGTCAAAAGCGCATTTTACAAGGTCAAAGCCCTTATGCTCAACGAGACGGGAAACCAGTCCGATAACGGGTGCTTCATCTCCGGAGGGAAGTCCCACCTCCTCCAAAAGCTTTTTCTTGCAGACTCTTTTTCCGCTCTTGTTCTTTGCGCTGAAGGTCGCGGGAATAATGGGGTCCTTTTCGGGATTGTACATATCCGTGTCGATACCGTTAAGGAAACCGCAGGTCTTGTAGGTCTTGTTCTTGAGTATTCTGTCAAGACCGTGAGAGAACCAAGGATCCATTATCTCCACAGCGTAGGTGGGAGATACGGTGGTCACCTTTTCGGAAACCTCGATAGCGGCTTTCATAAAGTTAACGTCGCCGTCATACTCCATTACGCTCTTGTAATGCTTAGGAATACCCAGAACCTCCTCCATAAGCTCCAGACCGTAACGGCCCTGATACTGGATATTATGGATAGTGAACACGGTGTGTATATTCTGCATGTTGTACTGATTGCGGTAGTAAAGATTGTAGTATACGGGGATAAGCGCGCACTGCCAGTCGTTGGCGTTGATTATATCGGGGTGCAGATCGAATTTTTGAACAAGCTCCATTACCGCACGGGAGAAGAAAGCGTATCTTTCGCCGTCGTCATAGTAGCCGTACAGACCGAAGTCGCGCTTGAAATAGTACTCATTGTCAAGAAAATAATAGGTAACGCCGTTTAATTCGGTTTGGAATACGCCGCAATACTGTGCTCTCCAGCCTACGGATACGTAAAAATGATCGACATACCTGATGTTTTCCTTGTGGGAATCCTTTATGGTATTAACATAATAGGGCAATACCACAATACATTCCTGACCCTCTTCTACCAAGGCCTTAGGCAGAGAGCCCGCTACGTCGGCAAGTCCGCCCGATGCCGCAAAGGGTTGAGCTTCACTGGTTGCATAAAGAATTTTCATAAGTATTTTCCTTTCATAATTTGATTTCCAAGGAATTATCCGATAAGTAAACGGCAAGCACCGTAAAGCGTTGCTGCGAATTTGCATAAAAGCAACGGCAAATTCTTATTGCTATAATTATAACACAATCCGGTAAAAATTACAAGTTTTTTCTTATTTTTATTGGAGCGGTTTTCATTTCATTTGGCGCGGCTCAACCGTTTTCTATCCACTTTTTCCAAACCTCGGGGCAGTTTCCCACCGACGCCTTTTTTCCGTCCCTTACAATAGGCGTTCTGAAAAGCTGCGGCGTTTCAAGTATTTTTTCGAGCTGCGCGTCGGGCAAAAGGTACTTTACCGCAGTATAATCCTCGCTGTCGGTATTTATGACCTTGTCTATCCCGCCCACCGCGGCGCAAACCGAATTAAATTCACCCTTGCTCATTGATTTCTGAGCCAGATCGATAAACTGAAATTTTATTCCCCTCTCTTTAAAAAATCTTTGAGCCTTTTTTGTGTCAAAGCACTTTTTTGTGCCGAAAATCTGTATATTCATGATTGGTCAAGCCCTTCCATTTTATTGAAGCAAAAATCACTGCCCCAGATACTCTTTGACGGCTTCGATAAACACCTTGCCGTATCTTGTGAGCTTTGCGTCTCCCACTCCGTTGACCGATAAGAACTCCGCGTCCGTGGTTGGCTTTTTTGCCGACATATCCTCCAGTGAAGCGTTGGAGAAAACCATATAAACGGGCAAATGGTTTTTGGCGGCTTCTTTGCTTCGTACCTCCTTAAGCTTCTTGTACAGCTCTTGGTCAACCTCGGTATTAGGTGCAAGCTTTTTCATATACGCAAATTGAGAGGAAACGGAGGTATTGGCGGTATCGGGAGCCGCGGACAAAGCACCGCTATTTTTTATAGGCACCTTTACGGTTATTTTATCTCGGTTTTTTACCGCGGTATGCCCCTTTTCGGTAATGGAGATATTGCGGTACTCCTCGTCATTGCGGCTTAAATATCCCTGTCTTACAAGTGCGTCTACCGTTTCGGAAAGCCGTTTTTTGTTGTAATTTGCCATTATCCCGTATGTAGAGAGTGTTTCCAGATGAAAGCCCTCTATTCTTTTGTCGCCGCCGCCCGTTAAGATCGAACAGATCGCGCCCGCGGCAAACTTTAATCCTCTTTGGCTCAATCGGTAAACGCAGCTTATTATTTTCTGAGCCTCGTCGGTAATATCCTCCTCGCGAAATTCGGTGCTGCAGTTGGAGCAGCCCGAACAGCTTTCGCATTCCTCGCCGAAATAATTAAGCAAAAAGGCTCTTAAGCATTCGGTGGTGTTGCAGTATTCGACCATTGCGTTGAGCCGTTTTCTTTCCTGCTTTTTGGCGGCTGCAAGCTGTGACGGAGTAAGCCCCTCGCCCGCCATGTTGTTTATGAAAAACTCTGCTGTGTTAACGTCTCCGGGACAGTACAAAAGCACGCAGTCGGCCGCAGTTCCGTCGCGCCCCGCTCTGCCCGCCTCCTGATAGTACGCCTCGGGACTTTTCGGCATGCCGTAATGTATCACAAAGCCCACGTTGGATTTGTCTATTCCCATTCCGAAGGCGTTGGTGGCGACCATTACCCTTGCTCTGTCGTAAATGAAATCCTCTTGGCTTTCCATTCTGTCGGTATCGTCCATTCCCGCGTGGTACATAACGGTCGGAACTCCCAACTCCTTGCAGCGGATATACACCTGTTCGGTCTGCTTTCTTGTGGAGCAGTATACAATTCCGTTTCGGTCGGAGAACCTATCCAAAAGCTCCTTCAGCACATAGGGCTTGTTTTTGTTTGGCGCGTGTATCACCTGAAAGAAAAGGTTAGGCCGGTCGAAGCCCGTAATTATTTCAAGGGGAGTTATCAATCCAAGCTGTTTTTTAATATCCTCTCTTACCTTGTCCGTTGCCGTAGCGGTAAATGCTCCCACAACGGGCCTTTCGGGCAAGGCTTCGATAAAGCTTGAAATATGCAGATAGCTCGGTCGGAAATCCTGTCCCCACTGACTTACGCAGTGAGCCTCGTCCACCGTTACCATAGAGATCTTATTTCTTTTTGCAAAATCCAAAAACGACTCGGTCTCAAGCCTTTCGGGTGCTACAAAAATTATCTTATATGCTCCGTCCCATGCCATTCTTAAGGTCTGCATATATTCCTCGGAGGAAAGGGAGCTGTTTAAAAAAGCCGCTTTTACCCCGTTTTGGATCAGCGACATCGCCTGATCCTTCATTAGCGAGATCAAGGGGGAAACAATTAAGGTCATGCCCTCCAGCATTAAGGCGGGAAGCTGATAGCAAACCGATTTTCCCGCGCCCGTAGGCATCACCGACATCAGGTCTCTGCCGCTTAGCAGGCAGTCTACCGCCGTTTCCTGCCCTTTGCGAAAATCCGAATGACCGAATATTTCTTTTAAAAGCTTGCGCTTGTCCATTATTTTTCCCCTTGAATCTTAGTTCTGCCGAAAAGTCTAACTCTTGTAATAAACTTTTTAAGCGTCCTCATTCCGTCCAAAGTATTTTTCAGCAGCTTTGAAACGCTTTCGTAAACCAATAGCTGCTCTTCTTTTGTAAATTCGGGGTCTTTGTCAAATTCCGCTCTTTCATAGAAGGGAACGGCGTCGCGGAATACGTTGCCCACCTTAAGAGTTTTATCCGCTCTGAAGCCGAATTCCTCCGGGGTTTCTCCCTTTTGCCTGTATATTCCCCTTATTTCAAGCAGCTTTAATGAAAATACAAGCATTTCCGCTACCGCCGACTTAGAATTGCCGCTCTTGAAGAATTTCATCAGCCGGTTTTGTTTTCTGTTAAGAGAACGCAGTCCGCCGGCAACGGACATTGCGATAATAAACAGCAGCAGGATTATTCCCGCGGTTATAAGAATGATTTTGACTATTCTCGGGTCCGTTTCACGTCTTCCGCCGCCCGGCAAGGTTTCGCTGTCCGAGCCTGCGGGGTCGGTGGTTGTTTCGTTTTCGGAGGTTTCGGCCGTGGCCGTTGTGGTCTCGGCGGTGGTAGTGGTTTGAACGGTGGTAGTTGTAGTTATTTCCGTAACGGTGGTAGTTGTGCTTTCCGAAGCTTCGCCGGGTCGTCGGTCTCTTGAAGGGGTGGGGTCGTAGGGAATCCAGCCTATATCGTCATAGTAAACCTCTACCCACGCGTGCAGGTTTTTTTGCAAAACGGTGTATTTATATCCGTCGCTTGTTTCGGTGCAGTTGTCTCCGCCCACCGTAAAGCCCGTGACATATCTTGCGGGTACTCCCATATATCTTAGCAAAAGGCACATTGAGGAAGCATACATCGCGCAGTGTCCCGACTTTGTGTCAAAAAGGAATGTATATAAGGGTGATTCGCTGCCCGTAAAGTTATCCGCCGAGAGAGAATATTGGTATATGCCCGAGGTAAAATATTCCTCCAAAAATTCCGCCAGCATTGCCCTGCTCAGCATATCGTTGCCCGCGTTATAGCTTATTCTGTCAAATTCATCGGTATTAAATTCGCTGCGCCATAAAAGATTGACGATAGTGCGCCTTTCTTCGTCGGGGACGGCGGTGTAATAATCATATACATAATTCTTGTAGGCTTTGGAGTATGACAAATAATCCTCGTAGGATACGGGGAGACTTGCAAAATAGCTTTCCTGGTAATACGGCAAATAATAGTCCTCGAGCATATCCGCGAAGCTTCCGTTTTGATACAGCACGGTAGTTTCCATGGAGTTGATCTTTCCTTTATCCGCCAAGGCAATAAAGTCGCCCTTGACCGAAAAAAGCTCGTTGTCGCGAAAAATATAGTTGGCGGGAGTACCCGCAAAAATCACGGTATTAAGTCTTTGCAGATAGTTTATTTTAACCTTCTGCAATTCAATATAAGGAATGAAGTCGGGGTCTTCACCTATGCTTTTTCTTGCGAGATAGTATTCTATTTCGGGCGTGTAGCTCTCGAATACGTCCTTTATATTTACCTGTACCTTGTTCAGGTTCATACTGTCGTCTCTTAAGCTGACCGTGTATTCGATATTGTTAAAGTTAATGTCGGAAATGGATTTCCACCGTCTTCCGTCAAATTCATAGCCCACGTCTCCCCTTAAGTACAGCTTATCCTTGTTTTGAGTTATGATCTCCAAAACGGGAGTGTTGCTTTGAGGGGTATCGTCGGGATTGATTCCGTTGGAAATGTTTATGCTCCCTCCGTCGGCGGAGAAAAAGCCCTTATAGGGGGAAGTGTTTACTCTGTCGAAGAAGTCCGCGCTCCATTCGCCTATGCTTCTTACACAGTCGGACACCTTCTGCACTATCGTGTCAAGCTTAAGATTTCCGTCGATCGGGAAAACCGAGGCGGTTATCGAAACGATCAAAAGCGTTATAATAAACACAACCGCGCTGTCCGAAAAATATCGGTTGTAATGCAGGCTGTCGGCCTTTATTCGATTTATCGGAGAACGATTTTTGTTGTTTTTGCGGTACTGCCTGTCCAAAACGGAAATATTCGCCATTCCGCCCACCGACAGGGAAGCGTTGGCGGAGGAAGCGAGAGACGCCGACCAGAGCGAAACCAGTCCCGCGGTGTATACCCCCAAATTGGCAGTGTAGCAGGTGTGCTGCGCCAAAAAGGATGGGATCACCATTATTGCGGAGTATGTAAGTATAGCCTCCGGATTAAATCTGTGGTGAGATGAAACGGCAAAAACAAAGCCGAAAAACACCGATAAAACCAAAAGTATCGGCATGGGATCGCTTTCTATCGTCTTTTTGCCGATCAGGCTTTCAATATTTATAATATTTCCGTCCGCCACTTTCAGAATGTGGTAAAAAAAGCTTTCTCCGCATTCTATCAGACCTTTTAGCGATATTAAAATAACCGCGAGGGCAAAAATAATAACGTTCCGCCGTCCGAAAAGTCCCAGCAGCACAAGGAAAACCACACAGGATAGACCCGCAAAAAAGGCGCAGACAAGGGCTTCTTCCTCTGCGTTGAGCATTTCGGCAAAATAATAGGCCCCGTAAAAGCAGGTGATAAACGCCAAAAGAGCTTTCCCCGCAAAAAACCGCAAAAAGCTCTGATCCTTTTTAAAATATGGAAAATTATAAATAGCAAAATTATCGTTTTTCTTTTTACCTATCTTTTTTCTTTCAGCTTTCATTTACTCTCCGTATATATTTATACCGATCCCTTTAATACCCACAGTTTTAAATGGGATTAGTATTATATCGCTTCTCAACCAACAAGCGGCCGGTCCGTTTGCTGATTAAAAACAGTATTATTTTACGCGCTGTATATTTTTCCGACGGCGGCGGGAAGCTCCTGCGCAACGTTCCACGGGTCAAGCTCCGCAACGGTAACATTTCTGAGACCTTTTATATATCTGCTTACCCCTTTTTCCGTTTCTCCCGCTATTAGAATCAGCACATCGGAAAAAACCGCCAATTCCTCCGCAAGCTTAACCAGCTCTCTGTCGCCGTGATGAGTTATCAGAACAGCCGAGCCCTTGACGCTTTTGTTATCGGTAAAATGCTTTTTACATTCGGTATAGAAGCTTGGCTCGCCGTCATAGCTGTTTACCGTGGCGGAAACGGAGGCGGCGTTATACAAATGGCTTAAATGCTCTATGGGGATATTTTCCGTTTTCTGCGACTTGAAATCGTAAAAAGAGATCAAGCTGTTGCAGTCGTTTTTTAAATTGTAAAGCGCGACGGCCAAAGCGGATTCCAGTACGGCATCGGTATAGACGGCCCGATCCTTTTCGGTCGCCCCGAAAGCGGTCATGTCGCAGACGATAACAGACTGAGAGGAAAGGTTTTCGGCGTTTTGCCACACCATGTAGTCCTCCTGCTTTGAGGACAGCTTCCAGTGAATATTTCTTATATCGTCGCCCTCCGCGTATTTGCGGGTAAAGCTGCGTTCGCCCTTGGAGGAATTTATTGCCCGATTTTCGTTTTCCTCGTCGCTTACCGCAAAAAATCCGTTGTCGGAGGCTACGTCTATGATTCGCGGCGTGACCGTTATTTTTTTGTGAAGATCCAGCTTTTTCTTCAGCTTAAAGATTTTGAAGTAATCATAAAAACAGACAGTATCAAAGGAGATGTCGTATTCTCCTCTGTACTCTGCCGTGTAGGTAAGATTTAGATTTTTCATTTGAAAGGGCGACAGGGAAAAAATCAGCCTCGCGTCCTTTTTTTCCGAAAGCCCCGGCATTGACGCGCTTATATAGGTTGACGAGGAAGGGAACATAAAGTTATTTTTTATAAAGATACGCACCCTTAGGGTCTTGTTTTTCTCTATCGTCTCCGCGCTTGTGTCAAAGCTTATTGTAAAGCTTGTTTTAGCCATAAAGGTAAGCGCGAGCGACACTATCGGAAGTACTATCACCGTTATAAGTATGACCGATGACAGATGTCCCGCGTAAGCCTGTGAAAACACAACGGCCGCCACAAGCACCGCAATGTATGCAAAACGGTATACCGCCATTTTACGCCCGTTCCTTTCCGAAGGGATACATGATTCCGTTTCTCACGTCTTTTATAACTTCCTCCGCTGTGACCCCCTTGATCTTTGCGTCCTGCTTAAGATGTATTCTGTGATTCAAAACATAGGGTATCATAATGCTTACGTCTTCGGGTGTAACATATGTCCTGCCGTTTACAAGGGCAAGTGCCTGAGCGCATCTCATAAGAGCCAGGGACGCTCTGGGGCTTGCTCCGAGCAGCACGGCGGGGTGAGTTCTTGTTGCCGAAACAAAGCTTACTATGTACTGCCCGATAGAAACGTCCACATTAACTTGTCCGGTCAGCTCCGAAAATTGTTCCAGCTCCTCTGCCGTGCATATGGCGCGAACGCTGTCCATTGGCTCGTTTCCGCTTCTGTTGGTAAGTATTTCCAGCTCCTGCGCCACCGTAGGGTAGCCCATTGTTATTTTCAGCATAAAACGGTCGAGCTGAGCCTCGGGCAAGGGAAAAGTACCCACAAAGCCAAGCTCGTTCTGAGTGGCGATTACCATAAAGGGGCGGGGAAGACGATAGGTCGTGCCGTCTACCGTGACGTTTCTTTCCTCCATTGCCTCCAACAGTGCCGACTGGGTTTTTGGGGAGGTACGGTTTATCTCGTCCGCCAGGAGGATATTGGTCATTGACATGCCCGGTCTGAACTCAAAGCGGTTCGTTTCTTTGTTAAAAAGGTTAAAGCCCGTAATGTCCGAAGCGGTAACATCGGGAGTAAACTGCGCTCTTTTAAATTCCAAGCCCGTTGCCTTTCCGAGAGCGGTGGCAAGGGTCGTTTTTCCCGTGCCGGGTACGTCTTCTATAAGCACATGTCCGCCCGCAAGCAGAGCAACCACAAGCAGAGTTATCGAGTTTTTCTTTCCGACTATAACTTTTTCTATTTCGTTTATTGTTTCGCCCAGCTTTCGGCTTACCTGACTGCTGCTGATTTCCATTTTTACGTCCTTCTCCATTATATTTTAAAATATTGTATTTTTATAAACACTAAACACCATTGTGTTAATTATATCACATTTCTTTTATAAAATCAATATTATTAGAAAAACTGTAAACAATTTGTAATAATTCGGCGGGGTAAATCAAAAAAGCGGCCGTATAATACTAATTTCCAATCGACAGCAAAATTTGTCTATACTTTGATTGGAAATTAGTATAAATGCGTAAAATCGGCAAAACCGCCGGATTTTAAATAAATTCCGACGGTTCTCCGTATTTGATATTATTACCTATTTTCAATCAAAGTATAGACAATATATTTGTAAATTGAAAAATTGTGCTTAGGGTTTAATTCACAATCACCTTGCAGACCTTGTAAAGCTTTTCCTGAAAGGTGATTGTGAAGTAGAATTAACCCATAAGCTTGACCATAACCGCCTTTTGCGCGTGAAGCCTGTTTTCCGCTTCGTCAAATATCTCGGCGGCATGCTCCTCAAATACCTTTGCGGTAATTTCCTCCTCGCGGTGAGCGGGCAGACAGTGCAAAACCAAAGCGTCGCCGTGAGCCACCGACATAACGTCGTCGTTTATCTGATAACCCTTGAAAGCGATTTTCCTTTTTTCCGCTTCGCTCTCCTGACCCATGGAAGCCCAGACGTCGGTAAACAGTACGTCCGCGTCCGCCGCCGCTTCCTTCGGGTCGGCCGTAAGCTTGAAGTTGGAGTAAGCCTTTGTGAAATCCATAACGGTCTTATCGGGGTGATAGCCCTCGGGACAGGCAACCGAAACGTTCATTCCAGTCTTAAGACAGCCCACAATAAGAGAATTTGCCATATTGTTGCCGTCGCCGATATAGCACATGTTAAGCCCGTCAAGCTTGTTCTTGTACTCTCTTACCGTAAGCAGATCGGCAAGCACCTGACAGGGGTGGCAGTAGTCGGTAAGTCCGTTGATAATGGGAATGCTGCCGTATTCGGCAAGCTTTTCGACCTCCTCCTGCTTGAATGTCCTTATCATAATGCCGTCAAGGTATCTGGAAAGCACCCTTGCGGTGTCCTCCACAGGCTCGCCTCTGCCTATCTGCATTTCGCTCGATGATAAGAACAAGGGGTAGCCGCCAAGCTGATACATGCCTGTTTCAAAGCTTACTCTTGTTCTGGTGGACGCCTTCTCGAAAATCATGCCGAGAGTTTTTCCCTTAAGGTGATCATGGGGAATACCGTGCTTTTGCTCGTATTTGAGCTGATCCGCGAGATTAAGTATTTCAATTATCTCCTCTGAGGATAAATCCATCATTTTTAATAAATGCTTCATAATATATTTCCTTTCGCTTTTACTATTTGTTTAAATTCAGTTGAATTATACAATAAAACAAATTAACTTTAGGCCAATATTTTTTTAAGTATTTCTATTCCCTTGTCAATTTCCTCATACGAAATTGTAAGAGGCGGCAAAAATCTTAATTTATCCTTTGCGGTAAGCACTAACAATCCGTTTTCAAGAGCCGCCTTTGCCATTTCCGCCGCGTTTTTCTCCTTAAGCTGCGCTCCGAGCATAAGCCCCATTCCGTCCACGGCGATAATTTCGGGTATCGCAAGCAGCTTGTTTTTAAGGTACTCGCCCTTTTCTCTTACCTGCTCCAGATGATCGCCGCTTTCGATGTAGTCAAGCACCGCTTTTCCTCCCGCGCAGGCTATGGGATTTCCGCCGAAGGTAGAGCCGTGAGTGCCTTTACTTAAAACATCCTTGCACTTTTCATCGGCGAGGCAAACGCCCATGGGAATACCGCCCGCGATGCCCTTGGCGAGAGTGGTGATATTTGCTTTGTGCCCGAATCGCTGTCCCGCAAGGAATTTTCCCGTTCTGCCAACTCCTGTCTGTACCTCGTCGGCAATTGTCAAAACGTCTTTTTCCCCGCAAAGCTTGAATATCTCGTCCACAAAGTCACGGCTTAACGGAACAACTCCGCCCTCGCCCTGAATGTATTCAAACATCACGGCGCAGACGGTATCGTCAAGCTTTGCTTTTAAATCCTCAATATTATTGGCTTCAACATTTATAAAGCCCTCAACAAAGGGGAAAAAGTAGTTGTGGAAAACCTCCTGCCCCGTTGCGGAAAGCGTGGCTAAGGTTCTGCCGTGGAAGCTGTTTACAAGGGTTATTATGTTGTGTCTGCCCTTGCCGTATTTGTCAAAGCTGTACTTTCTTGCAAGCTTTATTGCGCATTCGTTGGCTTCCGCGCCGCTGTTGCCGAAGAACGCTGCCGAGTAGCCCGTGATCCTGTTGAGCTGTTCAGCAAAATCCGCCTGAATTTTCGTGTAATAATAGTTTGAGGTGTGCTGAATGGTTTTGACTTGATTGCAGACCGCTTCAACCCAGTTGTCGTTGCAGTAGCCGAGGGAATTTGTGCCTATTCCGCTTCCGAAATCGATATAAGTTTTTCCGTTTTCGTCCGAGGCGGTCTCTCCCGCGCCTTTTTCCATTACAAGGGGGTATCTGCCGTAGGTGTGCATTATGTTTGAGTCAAATTTTTCTATTGTGTTCATTTTGTCTCCTAACTAAAAATCAGCTTACTATCATTGTACCCGCTCCCTCATTGGTGAGCAGCTCTATTAAAATAGAGTGAGGTATACGTCCGTCTATTATGTTGGCTTTGGGAACGCCCCGCCTTACCGCTTCGACGCAGCAGTCTATTTTCGGTATCATTCCTCCCGAAACTATTCCCTGCTTTTTCAGATAGGGAACTTCGCTTACTCCCACCGAGTAGATCAAGGTGTTTTCGTCGTCCTTATCCTCCAAAAGCCCCACTATATCGGTCATAAGAATAAGGTTGGCGGCTTTTACCTCGGCGGCTATCCTTGCGGCGGCAGTGTCGGCGTTGATGTTGTACACCTCGCCGTTTGCTCCCGAAGCTACCGTTGAAATAACGGGAATGTAGCCCTTGTCCAGAACGTCGTTTATTATCTGCGGATTTACCGCCGTTATCTCGCCCACAAGACCGAGACTTTCGTCCTTTTGCTCCGCTTCGATAAGGTGACCGTCAAGACCGCACAGACCCACGGCTTTACCGTTATGAAGATGAAGCATATCCACAAGGTCCTTGTTTACCTTTCCGCAAAGCACCATCTGGACAATATCCATGGTTTCCTTGTCGGTGTAGCGCAAGCCGTTGACAAACTTGCTTTCCTTGCCCACTTTTTCAAGCATGGCGTTGATTTCCGGACCGCCGCCGTGTACAAGCACGATGCGTATTCCCACCAATGACAGCAGTACTATGTCCGACATAACAGCCTGTTTTAATTCCGCGTTGGTCATGGCGTTTCCGCCGTATTTTACCACGACTGTTTTTCCCGCGTACTGCTGTATATAAGGTAAAGCGTCGCTTAAGATAGCGGCTCTGTCTTTTTTCATTTCAATACTTCCTTTCGGCTTTTCAAAAAATCAGCTTCTGTACTCCGCGTTTATCTTAACATAATCATAAGTAAGATCGCAGCCCCAAGCCACCGCGGGATTGTCTCCCGAATTTAAATCTATAAGAATAATTACCTCGTCCTCGGAAAGTATCTTATAAGCCTCGTCCTCGGAAAAATCAACTCCGAAGCCGTTTTCGCAAACTCTGACCTGCCCCGCCTTTGAAGCGAAATCCACCGATACTTTTGTAATATCGTAATCCGCTTCGGCATAGCCCATAGCGCAGAGAACGCGTCCCCAGTTGGCGTCGGCAGCCGAGATAGCCGCCTTTAAAAGCGCACTGTTTATTACCGATAAAGCCACCGCTTTCGCCGTTTCCTCGGTATCGGCGTTTCTTACAACACAGGTAATGAGCTTTGTAGCTCCCTCTCCGTCGCGGGCGGTCTCTCTCGCAAGATTCATCATAACGGCATGGAGAGCGTATGCGAAGATGTTGTAATCCTCGTCAAACTCGGTTATTTCCTTATTTTCCGCGTAACCGGAGGAAAGCAGCGTAACCATATCATTGGTTGAGGTGTCGCCGTCAACGCTTACCATATTGTAGGTGATGGCGTTTATCTGCTTTAACGCCTGATAAAGCATTTCCGAGGATATTTTAACGTCGGTGGTGATAAATGCAAGCATGGTAGCCATATTGGGGTTTATCATGCCGCTGCCCTTGCTCATTCCGCCTATGTGACAGGTCTTGCCGTCAAGGGTAAATTCCACCGCAAACTGTTTTTGACGGGTGTCCGTGGTCATTATGGCAGTGCATGCGTCATTATAGCCGTTAACGGACAGATTTTTCGCCAACTCGGGAATACATTTTTCAAACGGCTCTAAGGACATTTTCTGACCGATAACTCCCGTTGAAGCTACTATCACGTCATTTGCGGAAATACCCAAAGCCTTTGCGGTAAGCTCGCACGCGCCCTCCGCGATCTCTATGCCGTTGGAATTGCAGGTGTTGGCGTTGCCCGAATTTACGATGACCGCCTGCGCCTTTCCGTTTGCCAGATGCTGTTTGGTAACGGTAATGGGCGCGCCCTTGACCTTGTTTTGAGTGTACAAGGCCGCGGCGTTACAAGGCTTGTCGCAGTAGATCAGAGCCATATCGTTTTTTTGAGAATTTGCTTTTATATGAGCGTTTATGCCGCCGGCCGAAAAGCCCTTTGCGGCACAAACTCCGCCTTCGATAAAGGTACAGCCGTCAAAGCCGTTGTCGAAGTGGGCAACTAAATTTTTATTGTCCATTTTAAAATGTCCTTTCTTATATTGACGTACATTGTCTATTATAAAAGTCCCGTGGTTTCGTCTATCCCCATCATAATATTAAGACACTGCACGGCTGCTCCGCTCGCGCCCTTGCCTAAATTGTCAAGCCTTGAGGAAAGCACGATCCTGTCCTCATTGCCGTAAACAAATATTTCAAGGTGATTTTTGCCGCTTAAGGTGTTGGCGGGCAAAAATCCGTCGGGAAGCACTTCCTCGCCCATAAAATCGTAAACCTTTATCATGGGTTGATTTTTGTAATGGTCTTTAAGCATAGTCACAATTTCGTCGGGGGTATATCGCTTTTCCATAAGCTTTGGGAATAAAGGCACTGTTACGACCATTCCGCTGTAATAATCGCATACCAATGGGATAAAGATAGGCTTTTCGCTAAGCCCGCATATTTTCTGCATTTCGGGCAGGTGCTTGTGCTGCTGTGTAAGGGCGTACTGTCGGGGGCTGTTGTGATCGTAGGGCTTATCCTCGCTTTCGTATACCGCAATCGCTTTTTTACCCGCTCCGCTGTAACCCGAAACCGCGTAACAGGTAACGGGATAGTCGGGGTCTATGAAATTGTTTGAAACAAGGGGGTAAACCAGTGAAATGAACCCTCCCGCGTAACAGCCGGGAACTGCCACTCTGTTGGAGTTTTTTATCTTTTCTCGGTGTGCCGCGGATAACTCGGGAAAACCGTACGCCCAATCGGTATTTGTTCGGTGAGCGGTGGAGGCGTCTATTATGCGCACATTGGGATTTTCCGCCAGCGATACCGCTTCGGCAGCCGCCGCATCGGGCAGGCACAAAAAGGTGAAATCCGAGGAGTTTATCAGCTTTTTGCGCTCCTCGGGGTCTTTTCTTTTTTCCTCGTCAATTTGAATTATTTCAAGGTCGGCGCGGTCTTTGAATCTCTCGAAGATTTTAAGGCCCGTTGTACCCTCCTTGCCGTCAATAAATATTTTTGTCAATTTATTTTCTCTCACTTTCCGCTAAAGCTTTGACCTCGGATAATACGGGCGGATCATTCGCAATGGGAAATTTCGTGCAGGCAATTCCCGCGATCGCGCTTGCGTATTTTACCGTGTCATCATCGGTCATTTTGTTGTATAAGGCGTATATTGCTCCCGCCTTGAAGCTGTCGCCCGCTCCTAAGGTCGATACCACGTCGAGAGTATAAGGCTTGAAATATTTGATCATCTGCCCTTTTCTGCCGTACATCAATTCTTTTTCTCCTCTGGTAAATATCACAAGACCTTCGGTGTTGTCGGTGTACAGCTTAAACAGCTCCTCAAAGCTTTTATCGGGGTATCGTTCTTTTAAATACTGATGCGAAACAGCGTTTACCGCGCAATGTCTGTGAATTTCGCTGTTATATCCGCAGTCTATTGTAACATAGGGCTTATTGTATTTAACGCAAAGCTCCGCCGATATATCGGGGTAAAAGTGCGGGTCAATGCCGCAGCATGCCGCGTTTTTTATCGATTCTTCATTGGGCTTTTCGTAAAAGGGTTCTTTTTGACTGTAATGTTTTTGCCATTCACCGAAAGCGGTTCTTGTGCTTTTGTCTATTATCACATAATCTGTAACGCCGTCGAAATCCTTGTCCTTTAACTCGGTGAGGTCGGCGTTTTTATCTGAAAAGTAGTCTCTTATTATTTTTCGGTTCAGGTTTCCCAAGTGAGTGCCGCCGAGCTTTAGAGGACAGCCTAAGGAAGCCAGAACAGCGGCGGCGGTGCCTGTTTCTCCGCCCACAAGGTGATATTTTTCCTTTATTTCTCCGTAGCCGTCTGCTTTTGGGAAGTCGCCGTACAGCAGGAAGCTGACTGTGGAGATTATTTGACCGTACATGTAGATGTAATTTTTCATTTTTTCCTTTCCGCCGCAAAATTAAAAGGCTTTGTAATTTTTCTTTAAATAAGACGGTATTATTATTTGAAATTAAATACAGTTAAACACTTTACACATTCTCTTTTTTATGCTATAATATCAACAACAGAAAAGGAGGTGTATGATATGACAAACAATGAATTGTGCATACTGCTTGACTCTCTGTTGGCTCTCTTGGAAACCGACAATAACGAAAGGGCAATAGCTGTTATAAAAAATGCTATTCAGAGAATTGATAAAAACGCGGTTAACAATATTGAAGCTGAACCAAAAAAAGATTAAGCCGATCACATTTTCATAAAAGGTGTAAAGTATATAGACTTTACACTTTTTTTAATGCAGCTCTTGTATACTCTATCTGCTTCTTAACGCTGTCGGGCGAAGGACCTCCCTTGGAGCTTCTCATATTCACGCAGGTGTCGAGAGCAATTGCCCTATACACGTCCCCGTCAAACAATTCGCTTCTGCTTTTGTAATCCTCTAAAGCCAAATGCTCCAGATCGGTGTTTTTCTCAATACAAAGCGCAACCAAGCCGCCTGTGATTTTATAAGCGTCTCTGAATGCCATACCCTTTTTAACAAGATAATCGGCGCAGTCGGTGGCGTTGATAAATCCTCTTGCCGCCGCGTTCCTCATATTTTCCTTGTATACCGACATAGTTTCAAGCATTGGGATAAAGGTGGACAAGCAAAGCTTAACGTTGTCAACGGCGTCAAAAATCGCCTCCTTGTCCTCCTGCATATCCTTATTGTACGCCAAAGGCAATCCCTTCATCATGGTGAGCAGGGTCATATTGTCCCCGATAACGCGGGCGCATTTTCCTCTTACCAATTCGGAAATATCGGGATTTTTCTTTTGGGGCATTATGCTTGAACCCGTAGCGAATGCGTCGTCAAGCTCGATAAATTTAAACTCCCAGCTGCACCACATGATTATTTCTTCGGAAAATCTTGAAAGGTGCATCATAACGATCGAAATCGCGCTTGCAAGCTCAATGCAGAAATCCCTGTCGGAAACTCCGTCAAGTGAATTTATCATGGCGCAGTCAAAGCCCAAAAGCTCTGCCGTCATATCTCTGTCGATCGGATAGGTCGTACCCGCCAACGCTCCGCTGCCCAAGGGGCATTGATTCATACGCTTTGCGGAGTCCTCAAGTCTGCCTATATCTCTCAAAAGCATCTGCGCGTACGCCATCAGGTGATGACCGAAGGTTATGGGCTGAGCGCGCTGTAAATGAGTATAGCCCGGCATAATGGTGTCGGTATGCTTTTCGGCGGTATCGCATAAAACGTTGATCAATTTTTTAATCAGAGAAATTATTTCATCGATCTCGTCCCGCAGATAAAGACGAATATCCAAAGCCACCTGATCGTTTCTCGAACGGGCGGTGTGAAGCCTTTTTCCCACCTCGCCGAGCCGCTCGGTGAGAACGCTTTCGATAAACATGTGAATGTCCTCGGCGTTCATGTCAAGCTGTATCTTGCCGTCGTCAATATCCTGAAGCACTTTTTTTAATTCCTCAACAAGTGCCGCGCTGTCTTCTTCGGAAATTATCCCGCACTTTCCCAGCATTTCGGCGTGGGCGATACTGCCCCGTATGTCATGCCCGTACATTCTTCCGTCAAAAGAAATAGAAGAATTGAAAGCGTTTACCTTGCTGTCAACCTCTTTGGAAAACCTTCCCGCCCACATCATTGCCATATCATAAACCTCTGTTATTTTAGTATTTTTTCAGTCCCCTAAAAGTTTTTAAATTAAAAAGCTCTTAGGGGGCTGACGCCGTTTTGTGTGCGGCGTCAACCCAACAAACGGAAAGTGTTCCGTTTAATCTATCCTTAATTTTCTGTTTTTACTTATTTCTGTCCGCGTCCAGCAAAGCCTTGACCTTAATAGGCAAACCAAACAGATTGATAAATCCCGCGCTGTCCTTCTGGTCGTAAACATCGTCCTCGCCGAAGGAAGCGAAATCCTCGCTGTAAAGAGTATAAGGCGAAGTAACCCCCGCGTTGATAATATTGCCCTTGTACAGCTTCAATTTGACCTCGCCCGTGCAGGTTTCCTGGGTTTTATCCACAAAGGCGTCCATAGCTTCTCTCAAAGGAGTGTACCACTGTCCGTTGTAAACAAGGTCGGCGTACCTAAGCGCAAGACCCGCCTTGTAATGCTGAGTTTCCTTATCAAGACAGATAGTTTCCAGAACATCGTGAGCGTGATATAAAATAGTACCGCCGGGAGTTTCGTAAACGCCTCTTGACTTCATGCCCACAAGACGGTTTTCGACTACATCAAACAAGCCTATTCCGTTTTCGCCGCCTATTTTGTTCAGCTTCTTGATAAGTGCCACTCCGTTCATTTTTTCGCCGTCAAGCGCAACGGGAATACCCTTTTCAAAGCTGATAGTGATATAGGTGGGCTTGTCGGGAGCGGCTTCGGGAGATACGCCCAATTCAAGGAAGCCGGGCTTATTGTACTGCGGCTCGTTGGCGGGGTCTTCAAGGTCAAGTCCCTCATGGGAAAGATGCCAAAGGTTCATATCCTTGGAGTAGTTGGTCTCTCTTGTGATCTTAATTGGTACATTGTGCGCTTCCGCGTACTCGATCTCCTGCTCTCTGGATTTAATATCCCAGATTCTCCAAGGTGCGATTATCTGAATATCGGGGGCAAGTGCCTTTATGGTAAGCTCAAAGCGCACCTGATCGTTGCCCTTTCCCGTGCAGCCGTGGCAGATAGCGTCAGCGTTTTCCTTTCTCGCGATCTCAACAAGTCTTTTCGCAATGGGAGGTCTCGCGAATGAAGTTCCCAAGAGGTAGCCCTCGTACTTAGCACCCGCTTTTAATGTGGGGAAAATAAAGTCGTTTACAAATTCGTCTTGAATATCCTCTATATAAAGCTTAGACGCTCCCGTTTTTTTCGCGCGCTCTTCAAGCCCTACGATCTCCGCGTCCTGTCCCACGTTTCCCGCTACGCAGATAACCTCGCAGCCGGGATAATTTTCATGCAGCCACGGAATGATGATCGAGGTGTCCAGACCGCCCGAATAAGCCAATATGATTTTTTTGATTTCCTTTGCCATAATTAAGTCCTTTCCTGTTGAGGGAGCTTTGCGGGTTAACGCAAAACAAAATATTCCCCTTTAAAATAAGAGATTTTTTCCTTTTCTATCATTATACAGCTTTTTTTGGTAATGTCAAGTGTTTTTATACAGAAATTTGCATAATATTCACAGAATAATGAATATTGCATGAATATTTTTGCATTTTTCGGATTTTTTAAAATTTTTATTGACTGTTTCACTGTCTACTATTATAATAATAAGTAAATATAATGTGCTTATTTTCGACAATGAAAGGGACGATTTGATTGACCTTCCGCGATAAAATTGAAATTCTTTTAAGAAGAAAAGGCTATAAGAAAACCGAGTTTGCGGATAAATTGGGTATAACCTACCGCGCACTTGCAAACTACCTTGCGGGAACGAGAAACCCCCGAGCCGCCATACTGAAAAAAATGTGCGCGGAGCTTGAGGTGACTAAGGAGTTTCTCCTTGACGATAAGCAAAGCCTTATCCTTGACAGCGAGGAAAGATTTCTTCACAACGCCTCCGAGGAAAGCGAGGACACCGATAAGGCGTTGGAGCTGTTAAAGGACGCCAGAGCGATCTTTAACGGCAGGGGATTGGTGGCTAAGGATAAGCAGTCGCTTTTTAACTGCCTTTCCGAGATTTACTTTGACGCGGCGAACAACAGGGATAAGGAAAGCTGATGCACGGCTTGGTATGGTATTTACATAAGAATAAAAAAATAATCGCCTCTCCTTACAAAAGCCGGCGATTATTTTTTTAATCCAATTCTTAGGGAGTTAACCGTCTATCGGTTTCCTCATCTGCTTATATTATACTCGATCATTCCGAATTTGTCAACACCCATGCCAAAGATATTTAGTATGACTCACAAAACAAGCTTGACAAATTTCGATTACTTATTATATAATAGTAATGAGGAAACCAAAGACGATAGGCGGTTAAATAANNCTCCCNNACAGNGCNGCAAAANCCCTTGCNCTGTTNTAAANAAGGGGGTGGATNNTNTGGNTTNCTACATNACNATGTCNGATTTNATTNAGATNNTGACGCTGCTTTGCAGNNTNNTANCNNTNNTNNTATCNGTTCATAAAATGAACANAAAAAAATAATCGCCTGCNCTCTNNCAAACAGNNGNCGATTATTTTNNNTNAGANTTNGGGGGAGNTAACCGTCTATCGGTTTCCTCATCTGNTTANATTATACCCGATCATTCCGAATTTGTCAATACTCTCTAAAAAACCAACANCATAAATATACTATAATAAAAGGGCAAATCACAAAGCACACGTTGACACATTCAAAAAAATTTTTCGCCCCTATGAAACTTTTACATTCTTCCGTGCGACTACCTAAATGCGAGAGGGAAACAACCAAGTAAATCCCGAAAAAGAAAAAAACAAAGAAAATTAAAAAACACTGAAACTTTTTCAAGCAANCTGATGACTTCTTAAATGCAAGACGCAATTCACAAATTTGCATTTAGATATTTTAGCAATATTCAATGTAAATTGGGTTCAAATATGGTATATTTTGCCAATTGAATTTTAAAGGATTGTATGGTAAACTTTACCTTGTGAGTACAAGATANGCTTGTAAAANACANTNGCATNTCGCTTCTCACAGGTTGAAAAACCGCAAGNTCAACAAGCTATACATACAGACAAAAAACAAGTCTGTTTTTATAGAAAAAACAAAACATAATAAAAAATGGAGGACTTATTATGAGCATGAAAAAAATTATTGCTGGCGCAGCAGCTGCCGCTTTGACAGTTAGCTCGCTTGCAGTAGTAAGTGTTTCGGCTGCAGAGACAACCAAAACATTTAATTTCATTGGCAAAGTTGGTTCTATGGAAATCACTTACAGCCAGACAATAGCATTCAGAGGCGGNATTGAGCCTTCTGAAGTTTTCCANACAAATGGTGACAGCTATGTAAACAGCTATTCNTTTGACTACGATCTNGNTNTGTCNCTTAAGGACGGCTACAAGACCGACAATCTTANCGATGTTAACAACATCCTGAAGNNCTACAAANNCGGNAGCGGCACACAGTTCACCGTTGTTGGNTTCAACTCCTTGACCGAAAAGGANATNACCAGCAAGGCTAAGGCTAAGGTTAACGACGCTAAGACATTGGANACCATCAGAGTTGCTAACGACGAAGTTGTTCTTCCCGGCGACATGATCGACTTGACCGATATGGATCTTATCAAGTCCATCACATTGACCAACACATTCTCTATCGACACTAAGGGCTNNTTCGTTCCCGAAGGNATCGCTAATATTTCCGTTNCCAACAACATTGNTCTGAAGCTNGATAACTTCACCAAGGGNTCCGGCACATACAAGAGCGANAAGGACGACAGCGANGGCAANCTCNTNACAACAAACGGTATCTNCACATTTGAAGGAACCGAAGGCAGCANAACCTTGGTTGTAGACCACGGTGNNAANGNTTGGGAGGGNGCTCGTGAGCAGTACGGTATTTCCCTCGGTAACAACCTGCTCCGTTGGGTAAACGACAATATCGTTCAGAACAGAGGCGCGAAGCTCAGAATNACATTNATGAAGCCCAGCGAGCTGAAGTCTGCTATTGAAANCAACGGCGGTTCTTCTTATCCNACATTGCCTTATGANTGGGCACANTGGNNNGGNAGCATCGTTCTTGATCCTATCGCTTCCGGCGAGNCNNNAGCNGCTGACGTTGCTATCGGNGTAAACCTTCAGAACACCACCAGACTNCAGCAGGCAGCNACNATCAAGGANTACATGGTAGAATTTGACTGGGATACTCTNGTTCAGAATTCTTCCGCTACNGTTTCNGGTAACGTTGACAGCATNGCAATCCGTGTTAANNNNACNNAGAATGTTATNAACANNATNACNGACGGTCAGGCTCATGCANNTGACTNGACCGATTCTACTATCGGNGGCAGCGATGAAGTATNCTACAACATCGCTATCAAGCAGATNGACATCATCATCCCTGANCAGGCAACCGTAGAGCCCGCTCCTTCNNCAGACGCTACCAGAATCCTTACAGCAGGCAGCGCAGACTGCATGGTTAAGGTTATCGGTACCGACCANACCATCTTCGGTAACGGCGCACAGGAACTCACAGTTGTAAACAACATCACCAACAACAATGTTGACTACGTTCTCAAACTTACCGACGCTAACGGCGCATATGTTCAGCCCGCNGGCGAACTCACTCTCCAGCTTTCTATTCCTTCCGATTTCAAGGGCAGAGAGATCAAGGGTGACGTTAAGCATACTTGCAACGACGGTACAGTTGAAAACCTCAAGATCGAAAATGCTGATACCTACAAGACCGACGGTTATGTAGTAGTTAAGACCAGCAAGTTCAGCACATTCGGCCTTGAATTCGAGGAAGAAGAGACCACTACTGAGGCTCCCGCTCCCGAAACCACTACTGAGGCTCCCGTAGAGACCACTGAGGCTCCTGCAACAGGTGCTACTAACGGCGGCAATGGCGACAAGAATGCTCCTACAGGCGTAGTTCTCGCAGTTGTTCCCGCAGCTATCGCAGCAGCAGCAGTTGTAATCTCCAAGAAGAGAAAGTAATTTCACTCTTTGAGTTGACAATTTAACGAAAACCCCTTACGGTAATCCGTAAGGGGTTTTTGTTTGTATTTTTTAGGTAATAGGTTAGATATATTGACTAAAAAACTTTTTTATGTTATACTGTAACTGTAAAGAAGCGCANTTTGGAGGGCATATGCTAAAGAAAATATTATCGGCAAAATATGATATAATATTTAAAAAAATGTTTTCGGATGTGAACAACATTGACCTATTAAAACATTTTTTGGCGAATATGTTATCGCTGCCCATTGAGACAATTACTGAAATTGAAGTAAGAAATCCCGAAATTATTCCGGAACAAGTTGANGGAAAAATCGGTCAAATGGATATAAGACTTAGATTGAATGACAGCGAAGTAAACGTTGAAATGCAGCTGCACAGCGACACAACCTTTAAAGAACGAGTGCTGTATTATTGGTCAAAGCTGTACAGCGGCGATCTGAAAGAAAGTGATACTTATTCCAAGCTAAAGAAAAGCATTTCAATAAGTATAGTTAATTTCAATCTTTTTGACTGTNNGGACTTTCATTCGGTTTTTAAAATAAAAGAAGACANCAGAGGAGAACTTCTGACGGACAAGTGTGAAATACATTTTTTTGAGTTGAAAAAAACATCAAACGANTTAAACTGCAATAATTTAACGGAGCTGTGGTTACAGCTTATCAGGGCCGACACCGAGGAGGTGCTTAATATGTTGAATAATACGCAGGTCCCCGAAATAAAAAAAGCGGTCAATGTTATCCGCACAATGAGTGAAGATGAAAAGGTAAGGGAAATGGTGAGATTAAGGGAAAAGTCAATGCGCGATGAAGCTTCAAGGTTGGAGGCAGCGAGAAATGACGGAAAGGCAGAAGGGATTGCAGAGGGAATGGCACAGGGAATAGCACAGGGAATAGCACAGGGAATGGCGCAAGGAATGGCACAGGGAAAAACATTGGAGCGCGCAAATATGATTGAGCAAATGAGGGCAATTGGAATTAGCGAGGATAAAATTGAAGCTGTCCTTAGGGGGCTATAAAAGTTTATTTTGCGTCGATGCACAAAAATAGCTTACAGGTGCATCGACGTAAATTTGTAACATTTTATGTTNATCTTTGTTTTGATAACGGATAAAGTTTGCNGTAACGTAATAACATAGTGCTATTTTCAAGAAAGGAAAAGTCATGACAGAAAAAATAAAAGAAAATATTAAAAACGGGAAAACATATTTGGGCATAGAATTTGGCTCGACAAGAATAAAAGCNGTCCTGATCGATGATACTTATACNCCCGTTGCAACNGGCTCGCACCAATGGACAAACAGACTTGAAAACGGCTATTGGATATACACGCTTGAAGATATACACANNGGTCTGCAAAGCTGCTATGCGGATATAAAAAAGGACGTTAAGGAAAAATACGGNGTGACTCTTACCGATATAGGCGCAATCGGAATATCGGGAATGATGCACGGTTATATGCCATTTAATGACAGCGGCGCATTATTGACGCCATTCCGCACATGGAGAAATACTACCACAGAGNACTCGGCGGACGCGCTTACTGAGCTTTTTGGATTCAATATACCTCAGCGTTGGAGCATAGCGCATTTGTATCAGGCAATTTTGGACGGCGAAGCTCATGTCAGTGAAATTTCCTATATAACCACCCTTGCGGTTTATATTCATTACCGCNTAACNGGAGTATTTGCGGCGGGGGTCGGAGAAGCCTCGGGAATGTTCCCGACAAGTGGAATAGGATATAACAGGGAAATGCTTGAAAAATTCCGTCAGCTTACAGCCAAGAATGGGTATAAATGGGATATTGAGGAAATTTTGCCTAAGGTAATGAACGCGGGAGAACAATGCGGTACGCTTACCGAAAGCGGCGCGTTGCTTTTGGACCCCGAGGGTGATTTAAAGGCGGGAATACCGTTTTGCCCTCCCGAGGGTGACGCGGGAACGGGAATGGTTGCAACCGACAGCGTTTTGCCCAAAACGGGAAATATTTCGGGCGGCACATCGATTTTTTCAATGCTTGTTCTGGAAAAGCCCCTTAAGGGCGTATATAAAGAGATCGACGTTGTAGCTACTCCCGACGGTTCGGATGTTGCAATGGTACACTGCAACAACTGCTGTTCGGAGCTTGACGCGTGGGTAAATGTTTTTTATGAGTTTGCGGAGTTGATAGGCAAGCCTGTTGACAAGGGCGAGCTTTACGGAATTTTATATAATAACGCGATGCGGGGAGATATAAGCTGCGGCGGAGTTACGGCTTATAATTTTCTTTCGGGCGAACCCGTTGCGGGCGTGGAAGAAGGAAAACCCATGTATTTCCGCGCTCCCGACGGTGAATTCAATTTGTCGAATTTCTTCCGTGCCGAGCTTATGAGTTCGGTGGCGGCTTTAAAAATGGGTACGGATATTCTTTTTGAAAAGGAAAATGTTAAGGCGGAACGCTTTGCCGCACATGGCGGCTTGTTTAAGGTCGAGGGAGCGGCGGATAAGCTTACGGCCGACGCAATGAATGTACCGCTGACCGTTATGACTACCGCCGGAGAGGGCGGCGCGTGGGGAATGGCACTGCTGGCGGCATATATGCGTGATAAGGGTGAAAGCAGCCTGTCGGACTTTTTGTCCGAAAGGGTGTTTAAAGAAATGGAAAAGAGAACGGTATATCCCGATAATGAGGGAGTACAAGGCTTCAATGAATATATGACAAGATTTAAAGCGGGACTCGAAGCACAAAAAAAGGCGGGAGAGATTTAAAAGAAAGGAAACACCAATGCTCACTCAATTAAAACAAAAAGTATTTGAAGCTAACCTGCTTCTTCCAAAATATAATTTGGTTACCTTCACATGGGGTAACGTCTCCGCGATAGACAGAGAAACGGGATTGATAGTCATTAAGCCGTCGGGAGTTTCCTACGAGGAAATGACGCCTGAGGACATGGTGACGGTAAACCTGCAAGGCGAAGTAGTTGAGGGAAGGTACAAGCCCTCCAGCGACACTCCCACTCACTTGGAGCTATACAAGGCGTTTCCCGGGGTAGGCGGTATAGTTCACACTCACAGCCGCTGGGCAACCTCCTTCGCACAGGCGGGAAAGGGTATATTGCCTTTGGGAACAACCCACGCGGATTATTTCTACGGAGAAATACCATGCACAAGAGCTATGACCGAAGCCGAGATAAAGGGCGAGTACGAAAAGGAAACGGGAACCGTTATAATAGAGGCCTTTAAAGATACGGACCCTCTGTCAATTCCCGCTGTGCTTGTAAAAAGTCACGGTCCGTTTACTTGGGGCTTGACTGCCGAGGAAGCCGTACACAATGCTGTTGTCTTAGAAGAAGCCGCTTTCATGGCGTATCACGCTTTGACGCTTAACAACAATCTCTCCTCAATGCAGCAGGAGCTTTTGGATAAGCATTATTTAAGAAAGCACGGCGAAAACGCCTACTACGGACAAAAATGAAAAAAAAGCTTTTAGCGGCATATATTGCGGCTGCGCTGCTGTTTATCTTCGGAGTAATAGGAACGCTTCTGTTGTTACGCTCACCTGCGCTGAATGTTGTTGAAATTACAAGGGACGATGAGGTTTTATATACCTTTGATCTTACCGTCGCGCAGGATCAAGTTATACGTGTGGATTACAACGACAGCTATAATCTTATCGAAATAAAGGACGGGCAAATAAGAGTGCGGGAAGCGGGCTGCAAGGACAACACCTGCGTCAAAATGGGCTGGTTGTCCTCTTCCGCTCCCGTTGTGTGTCTGCCAAATCATTTGGTAATACGTTTTTCATCGCAGCAGGACGGGATCGACGCGATAGCGGGCTGATTCATTGACTTAACAATGTAAAAGCAAGCTTTTTGTTCCGTGAAAGGATATAATAAAGTGAAAATAAAACGCCTGACCGAATTATCTCTTTTGACGGCCTTAGCTTTAATTATTTTTGTCGTAGAGCTTCAGATACCTAATTTGTCACCTATCGCGGGAGTAAAGCCGGGACTCGCCAATATAATAACTGTGTATGCCGTATACCGTTACAGGTGGGGCGAAACGGCTCTGATACTTTTAGCGCGAATACTTTTAGGTGCTTTGTTCACCTCCAATCCTTCCGCAATAATTTACAGCTTGTCGGGAGGATTTCTGTGCTTATTGGGCATGCTCCTGCTGAAAAAAATTATCCCCATGAATCATTTGTGGCTTTGCAGCGTTTTGGGCGCGGTGCTTCACAATATAGGACAGATCGCTGCGGCCGTGCTGATAATGAGGACAGCCGCCGTCCTGCTTTACCTTCCGCCGCTTGTGCTGTCGGGCTGTATAGCGGGTACGATTACGGGCTTGGCGGCACAGCTTGTATTGAAGCGAACGCAAAAAAACATATCAAAAGGGGTCAAAACAAAAGGACAAGATGAGTAAGATAATCAAAGCTTTTGCGTTACTTTTAACCGCTCTTGCGGTAACCGCCTGCGGTACCGATCTCAATACCGCGCCCCCCGTTTATCAAACGGGTTTTATTTCAATGGATACTTACATCTCCTTAACGGTTTACGGAGAAAACAGGGAATCGGCGGCAAAGTCCTGTCAAAGTGAAATAGAACGCCTTGAGGAATTATTGTCAGCCACCGATTCCGACAGTGAGGTATATAAGATAAACTCTTCCGAGGGAATGCCCGTAACGGTAAGCGACGATACCAAAGCTGTTATATCCCAAGCCTTGCTGACGGCGGAGGAAAGCGGCGGCGCGCTTGACATAACTCTGCGCCCCGTAGTTAAGGAATGGGGCTTTACCACGGGAGAGTACAAGGTTCCCGACTCTGCGGTGCTGGAAAAGCTTCTTGAAAAGGCAGATTACAAGGCCGTACAGCTTAAAGAAAACATAGTCTCACTCCCGAAGGATTTTCAAATCGACTTGGGAGCGGTGGCAAAGGGGTATGCGGGGGATAAGGCGATAGAGAAATTAAAAGAGCGGGGGATAACCTCGGCTCTTGTAAATTTGGGCGGAAACGTTCAGACCTTGGGCGCGAAGCCCGACGGCACAAGCTGGAATGTTGCGGTAAAAAGCCCATTTGACGAAAGCTGCCTGTGTGTGCTGCGGGTGCAAAACAAAGCGATAGTCACTTCGGGAAACTATGAAAGATACTTTGAGGACGAAAACGGCAAGCGGTATCATCACATTATCGACCCTGCCGACGGCTTTCCCGCCGATAACGGTATAGTATCCGCAACGGTAATAGGAGATAAGGGGCTGACCTGTGACGCACTTTCCACGGCGATTTTCGTAATGGGCAGCGATAAGGCCGAAAAGCTTTGGAGAGAAAAGGGCGATTTTGAAATGCTCTTAGTCACCGACGATAAAAAAATACTTGTTACCGAGGGAATTTTAGACAGCTTTTCAAATTCTTCCAACATGGAAGTAACGGTAATAAAAAAGTAAAAAACTATTTCATATTTTGCTTTCTTCGGTTCATTTCCTGCGCGTATAAATTCGGATAGGCAATATCGGCGGCAATATGGTCAAGAATGGCTTGAACCTCCTCGGACGTTGTATCTTTGTAAAAATCATCGCATATTATACAATGAGTATTNCCGTCATACCTTTCCGCCGCAATATTACCGATTTTAGGCGGTTCAACTTTTCTTCCCATAAAATGCACCTCGTTTTTTGTTGTTTTGTACATTTTATGACTGTCGGGTTTGTACAGTTGCTTAAATTACTATTATGCTTTTTATATATTTATAAAATGTAAAACAAGCTTTAAAATATACTTTTAGTTTATTTGCGGGGCNAAAAAGTATTTTATTGAAAAAATGAATATATAATACTATTAACCAATTAAAAAGCTGATAAAATACTTTTTAATTGGTTAATAGTATTTAGGGCGTAATTGAAAATCCGCAAACGAAAGGAGTTAAAATGCCTACATACGCCATTTACCTCCGCAAATCCCGTAAGGACGCCGAAGCCGAAGCGCACGGGGAGGGCGAAACTCTTGCAAGACACAAGCGCGTACTTCTTGATTATGCCAAGAAAAACGGGCTTCATATAACAAAAATATATGAAGAGATCGTATCGGGAGAAAGCATAGCTGCCCGTCCGCAAATGCAGCAGCTTTTAGCAGATGTCGAACAGTGCTTCTATAACGGCGTGCTTGTAATTGAGGTTGAGAGGCTTGCGCGAGGTGATACGATCGATCAGGGTATCGTGGCTCAAGCCTTTAAGCTGTCGGACACCAAAATAATAACTCCGATAAAAACCTACGATCCCAACAATGAATTTGATGAGGAATATTTTGAGTTCGGACTGTTTATGTCGCGCAGAGAGTACAAAACAATAAACCGCCGTTTGCAGAACGGCAGAGCCGCGGCGGCTAAAGAGGGAAAGTACATAGCAAGCATCGCCCCCTACGGATATGAAAAAGTAAAAATTCAGGGGGATAAGGGCTACACTCTGCAAATTATTCCCGAACAGGCGCAGGTGATAAAAAATATATTCGACTGGTATGTTAACGGATTTGACGGGAAAAAACTCGGTCTCGGGGGGATCGCCCGAAGGCTGAACGATCTTGGAGTAAAGCCCTGCCGNCACGATTACTGGGGCAAGGAAGCACTTCGGGATATAATAACAAATCCCGTATATATAGGAAAAATTCGCTGGGGCTACCGTAAAGTAAAGAAAACCGCGGTTGACGGCAAAATAATCAAAAGCCGCCCCGTAAGCCTGAATGAAAATTGCATATTGTCCGAGGGGCTTCATCAGGNGATTATCGCACAGGACATTTTTGACAAGGCACAGGAAATATTAAAGTCCTCGACCGCTCCGCCCGTTAATTATAAAAAGGAAATAAGATCTCCCCTTGCGGGACTTATNATTTGTTCGAAATGCGGACATAAAATGACGCTGCGAAGTCCGACTTCGCCCGATAAACCGCCCTACCTTGTATGNCGGTACAGATACTGCGGCAACGTTTCGTCNCCGTTTCCCCTTGTGGAGAAAAGGCTCCTGAATATTCTCGGGGACTGGACGTCCGGGTACAAGCTGAAATGGAAAGAAAACGGCGGCAGTGTTACCCGAAATTCCGGCGGCGAAATNCTTGAAAAAACAATCGCGCAAACAAAAAAGAAAATCAATACNCTTGAAAAGCAATTGGATAATATGTATGACCTTTTGGAACAAAAGGTATATACGCCGGAACAGTTTTCCGCCCGTTCCGCTTCCGTTTCCAAACGTCTTGACGAAGCCAAAAGGGAATACAGGGCAATATTGGACAGCAAGCAAAGGTCGGCTGATGATAATCCGCAAGGNGAAAAATTTANTCCNAAAATCGGNAGTATTTTGGAGGTTTATAATGCTCTTGATTCGGCGGCCGCAAAAAATGAAATGCTTAAGTGTATTATCGCCAAGGCGGTTTATTCCAAAGAAAAAAGCGGGGCTTTTAAAGNAACCTCCGCCGATGATTTTACTTTGCTTTTATATCCAAAGCTGCCTAAGGAATANGAGCGTATTTATNCCAATCCCTTTTTGAACTGACGTAATACNCACAGCTCTGACAGNGATTAGTATTATATATGTGACCATGCGTGTTCATATGAAATTTTCGGCGGCTACCCATGGTACTCTAANAAGGAAATGCTGAACCGTTCCGGCTTCCCTTGGGCAAGTGCCACCGAAGAAAGGTACGATCTTATTCGCTCCGACCTCTGCCGCGGCGTTTCACCGACGGAATATACGGAGGGGCTCGCAAAGCAAACCGCCGCAATGGCNTCCTGTCTTGACACCGATACTCCCGAGCAGCGGAAAATGCGCGAGATGTTTATGCTCAATTTCTATTGGTTTATGCAAACTCTCCTTACCCGAAAGGACCGCTGTTCAATGGCGCACGGCCTGGAGGTGAGAGTGCCGTTCTGCGATCACCGTATTGCTCAGTATGCCTACAATATCCCCCCCGAGATCAAATTCTACAACGGGCGCGAAAAAGGTATAGTGCGGCTTGCTTCGGAAAAAATTCTTCCCGAGGACGTGGCGTGGCGCAAAAAATCACCTTATCCCAAAACACACAACCCCGACTATACCAAGCTGATGCTTCAAAAATTCAGCGAGCTGATGAAAAAATCGGACTGCCGTTTGTTTGAAATAATGGACAGGGAGAAGCTGCTGGAAATAGAAAGAACCGAGGGGGCGGCGTTCAGCAAAAACTGGTACGGTCAGCTTATGGCGACGCCGCAGATGTTTGCTTATATGATACAGCTTGAATATTGGCTTAGGTACTATAATGTGGAAATAAAAGGTTAATCATTGTATTTAATAAAAAACGTCCTCCGCCGCAAGCGAAGGACGTTTTGTTTATGCGCTTTGTTAAATCATCAAAAATTCCCGCAAATATGGGGTAAAATTCACTTATTCTTAAGCTCTGTTAATATGATTTTTTTCAATTCTTTAAATTCCTCATCAGTTAAAACGCCGTCACTATGTAGAGCCTTAACCGCTTTCAGTCTTTCAATGATTTCGGTATGTGCTTTATCAATGGCTTTCAGCATTATTTCTTCAACCTTAACATCATTATTGATTACCGTTTGAATCATATTTATTGTATCCTTTTCCTCGTCAATAGGGAAAAGATATTTTGAAATAATTTCAAAAACCGCAATAAGGCTTCCGAGATATGTTGCAGATACAGAAAGCAATGAAACCATTGCGGGAATAGTGTCAATATTATTATTACAAGCTATAAAAATTGCAACCGCTATTGTCAAAATTCCCAACAAACCGATAAAAAACCAAAAAATAATTTTTTTTAAATAATTATTTGTTTTTACTCTTTCATTACGCTGTGTTATATAATCATTCAGCAAATCCGTCAGCCTTGTATTACGATTTGCAAATTCGGTATGAACCCCCATAAGCTGCTTAGCGTACTTTTCATTTTGCGTTGGCCTTTGGTCAATTTTCGATTTGTACGCATCAGACAGCGTCTTATAATACTCTTTTAAATAATCGCCATTATTCTTAAAATGATAACCATCACTCATGACAAACTTCCTCTATACGCCGTTTAGCCAATTCAGACGAAACATTATATTTTGAAGCAATTTCCTTGAAATCCATTTTTTTGTTATATTTGCGCAAGTCGTTTCTCGGCACCAATAAACCTGCCGCAATATAATCCATCATCTGCTCTTTTTTATCATCGGAATAATTTTGATTTTCATGGTCGCGCGCGGCCACGACTATTTTGCTTTCCTTAGATATTATTTTTTCATATATATAATGAGCCAGTTCATGCGCTACAACAAACTTTTTCGTATAAATATCTTTTTCGCAATTATACACAATAACTTTATTTGAATTAAATCCCCCTATCTCATTTTCAAATTCATCTACAATTAAAAGCCCTTCTAACGGCTCGGAAAATTCCGCCCCCCTCACATCAAACCCCAACTCGGTAGCAAGCTCAAAAATGTCAACCGGAATTGATATTTTTACTTTCTTCATTTTAAAGAAACTGTCAATAATATCCTCCATTTCATCCATTTCTTTTGCTGAAAATTTAACAGACATAAAATACACCTGCATCCTTTCCATTCTTTAATCACCTCGTTATATTCTGCCATTGTATTCAAAATATATGAGGTGATTACATAAAATATTTTTTTGTAATCAAAAATAATCATATATAAAATGCTGAGTTGATTTATTCGTTTGTATAAGGCTTCATTGTCGGGAACAACAGCACATCTCTTATAGACGCACTGTCCGTCAGCAGCATCACAAACCTATCCAGTCCCATTCCGAGACCGCCCGTAGGAGGTAAGCCGTATTCCAACGCGGTAACAAAGTCCTCGTCAACCTGCGCGTTGGTACCGCCCGCCTTTCTTCTCTGTTCAACCTGCTTTACAAAACGCTCTCTCTGATCGATAGGATCGTTCAGCTCCGAGAAAGCGTTGCCGAACTCGGAAGCGTAGATAAAATACTCAAACCTTTCGGTAAACGCGGGCTCGTCCGCCTTGCGCTTAGCCAAAGGAGAATTTTCAACGGGATAATCGTAAATGATAGTAGGCTGAATAAGCTGTTCTTCAACAAATTCCTCAAAGAAAGCGATCAGCACGTCTCCCTTGGTAGCCGCTCCGTCAACCTCAACGTTCTTAGCCTTCGCGGCCGCTCTTGCTTCCTCGTCGTTTGTCCAGCTGTAATAATCGACCTCGGCGTACTTCTTTACCGCCTCGGTCATCTTCATTCTTGTCCAGGGCTTGCCTATCTCAATATCCGTACCGCGGTAGGAAACGGTATCGGTGCCGCATATCTTAACGGCAATAGTGCGGTACATATTTTCGATAAGGTCCATCATGCCAAAGTAGTCGGTATACGCCTGATACATTTCAATAGAGGTAAATTCGGGATTATGGGTAGCGTCCATTCCCTCGTTGCGGAAAATGCGCCCTACCTCGTAGACCTTGTTAAAGCCGCCTACAATAAGCCTTTTAAGATACAGCTCCGTCTCTATTCTCAGGTACATGTCTATATCCAAGGCATTGTGGTGAGTAACAAAGGGACGAGCCGCCGCGCCTATTTCAAGAGTGTGCAAAACGGGTGTGTCCACCTCGATAAAGCCCAAGCCGTCAAGGTAGCTTCTTATCTCGCGAAGTATTTTTGAACGGATAACAAATGTATCCTTGACCTCGGGATTTGCGATGAGGTCAAGATAACGCTTTCTGTAACGCTCCTCCTTGTCCTTCAGGCCGTGCCACTTTTCGGGAAGCGGCAAAAGCGACTTGGAAAGCAAAGTGATCTCCTTTGCGTGAACGGAAATTTCCCCTCTTTTTGTGCGGAAAACAAAGCCCGTTACTCCCACAATATCGCCCAAGTCCCACTTTTTGAATTCCTTAAAGCTGTCCTCGCCAATATCGTCTATTCTTACATAGACCTGCATACGGTCGGAGGTGTCGCGAATGTCAATAAAGTTAGCCTTGCCCATATCGCGCCAGCTTGTGATCCTGCCCGCAATGGACACCGTTTCGTTTTCGAGTCTTTCAAAATCGGCTCTTATTTCCCCGTTCAATATCGAAACGGGGAATTTGGTTATTTCATAGGGGTTTTTCCCCTCGGCCTTAAGCTGATTTAACTTTTCAATTCTTATTCTGTGCTGTTCGCTGAGCTGTTCAAGGTACTGTTCCTCTGTAAGCTCAACATTTTCCTGTGTTTCGTTTTGTTCCTTTGCCATTGATGTCTGTTACCTTTCGTATTACTTGGAAATATCCAATACTTCAAATTTCATAATACCCGCGGGGGCTTCAACCTCGAAAACATCTCCCTTTGCTTTGCCCATGCAGGCTTTGCCCACGGGGGACTCGTCAGAGATTTTTCTCTTTTTCATATCCACTTCCTTGGAGCCTACGATATGGAATTCCATTTCCTCATTGGTGTTAAGGTTTTTCAAAACTATCCTGTTGCCTACGCTGATATGCTCTGTGGACAGGTCGCTGGAGTCCAGTACCTTAACGTTCTGGAGAGTTGCCTCGATCTCCGAGATACGCGCCTCGATAATACCCTGCTCGTTCTTGGCCTCGTCGTATTCGCTGTTTTCGGAAAGGTCTCCGAAAGAAAGCGCGACCTTGATTTTATCGGCTATTTCGCGCCGTTTGACGCTTTTCAGCTCTTCGAGCTCGTCCTGAAGCTTTTTAAGACCCTCCGTAGTTAACACATGCTGCTTGTCTGCCATGATTACTTCCTCCGATTGTAATTTATGTTATTTTATTTTTTACAATTGTATTTATATGAGCTTTTCGGCAATGTATTCAATGTGTTTTTTGAAAATTGTCCGTGCCTTAAGAAAATTACTGCGCCGTTTTCATACCCTCCAGCACCTCAAAAGCCTTGCTTATCTGAGGGTCTGTGGAGGAAACGTCGGTCGGACTGTAATCGGGAGCGTTGTAAATATCCACCGAGAAGTCCACCTTTATCCCTCCCGAAAGGGTGTTTGACACGGCGGGAATAAGCTCCGCCGTGGTTATTACAATAGCGGTGCCGTCCGAAAGGTTTTTGGTCTCGGTGACCGTGCCTTTTCCCGCCGTCTGCTTGCCTACCACCTTTGCCTGAGCAAAGTCCCTGAGACTTACAGCGAAAAGCTCCGCCGCGCCTACGGTATTTTCGTTTACGATAACCACAATAGGCACTTTAACGTCCGCCTCGCCCAGGGTTTCGGCAAATTTGGCTACCGAGCCGTCCTTATATCTTGCATTAGCGATAAGCTGTCCCGAAATAAATCTGCTCAGCATATCGGGCAGGGGGTCAAAGGTACCAGTACAGCTTCTTACGTCTATTACATAGCCTAAAACGCCGCCCGCCTGCAAATTCTGCAATTCGGAAATAAACTGGCTGTCGGTTTCTCCGTTAAAGGCATTTATTCTTATGTAACCGTACCCTTTTACCATTGTTGAGGTGACCGAGCGGATAGTAAAGGAACGTCTTGTTGCGGTGACCGAGATAGTTTCGCCGTTTCTTTGCAGCGATAAGCGAACGTTGGTGCTTTCGTCGCCCTCCAGCGCGTTTATGGCGTTTTCCGCGCCCATTTCAAGCACGTTGTTTCCGTCTACCGCGGTAATGACATCTCCTACCTGTATGTTCAGGTCCGACGCGGGAGAGTTCGGATATATCTGAGAAACCACAATATATCCGCTTTCCTCCTTTTGCGCTTCAAAACCCACGGAAATAAGCGTTCCGTTTTCTACCTGCAATTTTTTAAACGCCTGCGCAGAGGTAAGATACTGCGCGCCGCTGTCCGCAAGACCGCCGATATAGCCGTTAACGATGCCGCTTAAAAGCGTTTCCTCGTCAATGTCGTAATATGACGCGCTTCTTACATATGAGTCTATCTCCTGAATTTTTGAATAGATCTCCTCGCGCTCGTTAACGCCGCCGATAAGTCGGTTAAACATATTTGTTGATACGGTGATCGTAACAACATAGGTTATGGCGCAGGCGATAGCCACGAGGCTTATCAGCATGCCCACCGAAACTTTTTTCTTCATATGCTGTCTTTGATGTCCTTTTCTTTTGACTTGTTTTTATTTAATCCGCTGTTTATAAGCTTTTGTCCCTTTTGAACGTTGTTCAATCCTCGCTTTTTGTACTCTTTTGCTGTGGTCTGTATCGTTAAAGTACATTGTAGGCAAAGGATTGTTATCCAACACATGACATCTATTGTACCACATAACAGGACGAAAATCAATGTCAAAGCCGTACTATTTTCGGCGGTTTTTCTTTGTTTTTATGACAATTTTTCTAAAACCGCCGCGTTTTTCCTCCGAACCGTTTTTAACCGGGGTAATTAACGTAATTAAAGGGATCCTGCGGAACTCCGTTCACATTGACGGCAAAGTGAAGGTGAGGACCGGTCGACCAGCCCGTAGAGCCTACCGCTCCGATAACATCTCCTTGATTTACCGTCTGTCCCACCGTAACGTAGATCGCGCTGCAATGAGCATACAAGGTGGAGTAGCCTTCGCCGTGGTCTATTACGATGTACTTTCCGTAGCTGTAACCCGGTATGTAGGTGTCCTTGGCGGTGATAACAACTCCGCTTTTTGAAGCGTAGATATTGGTGCCGTTTATTCCGCCGTCGCCTATATCTATGGCATTATGATTGCCGCCTCTCCATGAATCATAGCCAAATCTGGTGGTTATGTAATGAAAACGTGTGTCCAATGGCCACAGCCAGTCTCCCTGCTGATAGGTCTGATTGCTTCCCTGCTGCGCCAGCATTATCTCACGCTGTATCTGCTTTTCATATTCCTCGATTTCCTCTCTGTTGGCCGCTTTTTCGTTTTTAAGCTGGCTCTGTCTGTACTCGAAATTATCGATAACGGAGGAATAATAGTCGTACTCGTCGTTGAATTTGTCGCTTAATTCCTGCGCCGCTTGCTGTTCTTCCGTCAATTCGGCCTTCCTGTCTTCAAGCTCCTTCATATCGTTGTCAAGCTTTGTATGGAAGGTTTCCAGATCGGCGGCGTCCTGTTGAAGCTGCACAAGCATTTCTTCCGCTTCCGCCAGAGATTGCTTTAAGCTCTCCATGAGATTGTTGTTTTGCTCGGTAATATTTATCATCATCTTTGTTCTTACCAGCAAATCGTAAATATCCGAGGAATCGGAAAGCACAGAGAAAATATCCGAGTTTTCGGTTATGTACAAGGCGTGAAGCATATCTCCGAATTTTTCGAGATTTTTTTCATTTTCCGCTTCAAGAGTCTCTATATCCTGCTTTTTTTGCTTTATCTCCTCTTCCTTTGCGCCTATCTGAATATCCAAAGCGTTTATATCCGCCTGTTTGGATTCTATATCCTGCTCCATATAGTAAAGAAGATTGTTGTAATTATCAAGCTGATCCTTGGCGTTGTTTAATTTTTCATACGCCAGGTCCTGCAAATACTCGTTGTCGGAAATATTGCCGTCAATTGAAGCTATCTCGCTGTCTATTTGATTGTTTCGATCCTGAAGCTGCTTGATCTTATCCTGCTTATCCGTTATAGAGGTCGAGGCCGCCGCGCTGACACTTTGTTCGCCGCAGGGGGGCATGATTACGGTCATACCGCAAAGAAGTGCCAAAGCAACGGAAAAAGAAACAACACTTTTAACCTTTTTACTGTAATTAAGATTCATATAACCTTCTCCTTTCCGAAAGACGGGTCAACAAATTGAAAATTACGGAGCGGATGCGCCGCATGTATTATATTTATAATCGTGCGCAAGCTCAAAAACTCACATAAGCATTGTATAAGAACACCTAAAAGAACACCGAAATTTTCAATTTGAAGGCTACACCTTCAAATGCTTGCCCATGCTGAAAACAGTACCTATCGCGCTGAGCAACGCTCCGATAAGGCAGTTGAAAGCAAGCAGATACCATCTTACATCGTCGAACTGCAAAACATTGGAAAGACCCAGAACCTGCCAGATCGTCAGATCTCCCGCAAAGAAAGAAACAAGAGCTTCATAGGCAATCTTGGTAAGTATCCACGAAACCGCCCCCGCGACAACTCCTATGAACATTCCCTCGATAAAGAAAGGAAATTTTATAAACGAATTGGTAGCACCCACGCTTTTCATTATGCCTATTTCCTTGCGGCGTGCAAAAACGCTTGTTCTTGCCGCGTTATAAACTATGACAACGCTTACTATAACCAAAGCTATCAGCATTGCGCCCGCGATAATCGTAAGGGTAGTTCTTAAGCTTACCAAAACCGAAGCGAAGTCGTAAGGCGCGCTTACCTCGTCTACGCCCTCTATGCTTTCAAAGGCGCGCTTAACCTCGTTCATCTTGGAGAGATCATTAACGGTAACGCGGAAGGTATCGGGCATGGGGTTTTCCCTTAAGGCGTTCAGAACCTCCGCGTATTCCTCCATTTTTTCCTTTTGGGCTTCAAAGGCCTCTTCTTTGGAATAAAAAACCACTCTTTCGGTATAGGCGTTGTTTTTTATGGTTTCCTCTATATGTAAAAGAGTGTCTTCGTTTGCGTCGTCCACATAAACAAGCACCTCGTTTTTGTCCTCGGCGTTGCCTATGACTACGTTCAAATCCGCCGCTATCAAGGTAGCGAGGCTTATAAGCAGCAGGCTCACCATGATAATGCAGAAGCTCGCAAAGGACATCATTCGGTTGTGCCATACCGACACTATGCCTTGCTTTACAAGATATGAAAAATTACTCCCCCTCATGCTCGTCCTCCATATACTCCTCGTCTCCGCCGATGTAGTTGTCGAAGGCAACGGAACCGTTGCTGAGGTTGATTATTCTTCCGCCGAAATACTGCACAAGATCATGCTCGTGCGTTACCATTAAAACGGTGGTGCCGCATCTGTTAATATCCTTTAAAAGCTCAACTATTTCATATGACAGCGCGGGGTCGATATTTCCGGTAGGCTCGTCGGCAATGATAAGCTTCGGGTCGCAGGCAAAGGCTCTGGCAATGGCCACTCTCTGCTGCTCGCCGCCGGAAAGCTGTGTAGGCTTGAACTTAGCCTTATCCGCAAGCTTAACAAGATTCAATACGTAAGGCACTCTTTGTCTTATGTACTTGTTGGATTTGTCGGTGACTCTCAGCACAAAGGCCACGTTGTCGTAAACCGTCATATCGGGAATAAGCCTGAAATCCTGAAATATCATGCCCAGGGAGCGGCGGAAATAGGGCACTTTTTTGTTTTTCATCTTGGACAGGTTGTAGCCGTTGACAAAGACACGGCCGCTCGTAGGCAAAATCTCACGGGTCAGAAGCTTAAGCATAGTGCTTTTTCCCGCGCCGCTGTTGCCCACTATAAATACAAATTCACCGTCGTTTATACGGATATTTACGTCATGTAAAGCGTCAACGCCATGTTTGCCGCCGTCCTTATAATGCACATCAACATTTTTTAATTCTACCATATTTTCTTTCCTTTTAAAAAATTCTTTTTATACTCGCCGCTATTGCAAATCGTGCAAATAATGTTGAGCAGAAATTTCGTGTGTTGAGGCGGAGGACGCAGGCTTGCTGTCGCAAGTCAAGGACGACAACGAAAACACACGGAATTTATGCCGACAGGATTTGTGCGATTTGCAATAGCGGAGAGTATACCCCCAATCCAATATTTTCCATAGGTCAAAAGAACACATAACCCCCACTTGTAAGTGAGGGAGATGTTATAATTTCTTTATCGAGCTTAGAACATGTTCTTAGAACTTCACGGGATCGGCAGAGAGATATTTCTTTACCATTAAGGCTATTTTAAAGATAATGGCGTGGTCAAACTCTCTCAGATCGAGTCCTGTCAGCTTCTTTATCTTGTCCAGTCTGTAAACAAGGGTGTTTCTGTGTACAAACAGCTTGCGGCTGGTCTCGGAAACGTTAAGGTTGTTTTCAAAGAAACGCTGGATAGTAAACAGTGTTTCATGATCCAATGACTCGATAGAGCCTTTCTTGAACACTTCCTTCAGGAATGTTTCGCAAAGAGTGGTGGGCAGATGATAGATAAGCCTTGCGATACCCAAATTGTCATAGCTTACTATGTTCTTTTCGGTATCGAACACCTTTCCTACCTCAAGAGCCATCTGCGCCTCCTTAAAGGAGCGGGCAAGGTCTTTAACGCCCGTAACGGGAGTGCCTATGCCTACGTTCACTCTTGTAAAGAACTCGCCGGAAAGAGTATCCGAAATGGAGCGGGCAAGCTTTTCCAAGTCTTTAACGTCTATGTTGTTCTTTATCTCCTTAACAAGCACTATGTCGTTTTCGGAAATGTTAAAAACAAAGTCCTTGTTTTTATCGGGGAAAAGATTCTGAATAACATCGTATGCGGAGACCTCGTTGGAGGTGATTATATTAACAAGGAAGACCACTCTGTTAATATCCGCGTTAAAGTGAAGCTCTCTTGATTTTATGCCTATATCTCCGGGTAAAACGTTGTCGAGAATAATATTTTTGATAAAGTTGTTTCTGTCATATTTTTCGTCATAATACTGCTTAATGCTGGAAAGTGATATAGCTATGATGGAAGCGTATTTTGCCGCTACCTCGTCGGTACCCTCCACAAATACCACATAGTCGGGTCTTACGTGGATACCGAAAGCCTTGTAGGTGTATCCGTCCTTTGTGTAGGTGTCGTGGGTCTCGTTAAGCTCTACCGTAAAAAGCTCCTCCACAGTTCCGATCCTGGTCAGATCGGAGCAGGCGACAATAGTGGCGTTTTCGTCAATGACCCCTATTACTCGGTCAATCGCGTCCTTCATCTGATGTACAACACCTTGAAACAATCTGTTTGACATAAAATAATCCTCTTTCTTTGCATTACAATGCGATGGCTTGTACATTATGTAATTTAAACAATGCCACAATATCTACAAGCTCGCGTTATTTCAGGCTTTTTTCTCTTTGACTCTCCCGCGGGGCTTTCCGCAGGCGTCCTTGGAAACAAAGCACAGCTGCCTTGCGCGCGGCCGCCTGTTTATTCAGCAGACGCTTAGCGCAACTAATTTATATCTATTTTACAAGAAAACGGCAAAAAAATCAAGTCTTTTTTATGAAAAATGTAAATTTATCCATAAATTTTTCTGTAATATTGCCAAAAACTAAAAAAGGTGTTATAATATTAAGATAATAAGGTGAAAAGAGCCTTTTAATAATGAAAAACGAAAGGGGCGGCTCTTTTGAACGGAAGAAAGCTGTTAAGCACCCGATTTACATTGCGCGAACGAATGTGCCGTTAACTTAAACGAAATAATAAAAGAATTCTCACACAATTTGAAATATAGTATTATAGCTTGTTTCACAAGAAAGGACAAACAGTAAGCATGAACAAGAATTTTTATATAACCACCCCTATTTATTACCCCAGCGCGGCCCCTCATATCGGGCATTTGTACACTACCGTAGCCTGTGACGCAATAGCCCGCTTCAAAAGAATGCAGGGCTATAACGTTATGTTTTTAACGGGCACCGACGAACACGGACAGAAAATCGAACAGAAAGCAAAGGAAGCGGGGGTAACTCCCAAGCAGTATGTGGACGAGATCGCCGAGAAATTCCAGAAGCTTTGGAAATATGTCAACGTGGATTATGACCGCTTTATAAGAACCACCGACGATTACCACGAACAGGCGGTGCAGAATATCTACAAGACCCTGCTCGATAAGGGCTATCTTTACAAAAGCGAGTACAAGGGCAAGTACTGTACTCCCTGCGAAAGCTTTTGGACGGAATCTCAGCTTGACGAAAACGGAAAATGCCCCGAATGTCACAGAGAGGTCAAGGAAGCCACCGAGGAGGCTTACTTTTTCAAGCTTTCCGCTTTCAGCGGCAAGCTCGAAAAGCTTCTTACCGAAACCGATTACGTTCAGCCCGAATGGAGAGCCAAGGAGCTTGTAAACAACTTCATAAAGCCCGGTCTCGAAGATGTATGCGTATCAAGAACAAGCTTTACATGGGGCGTTAAGCTGCCCTTTGACGAAAAGCATATAGCTTATGTGTGGATAGACGCGCTTTCCAACTATATAACCGCATTGGGCTACGAAAACGGCAAATTTGACGATATGAAGGATTTCTGGCCCGCGGACGTGCATATGGTGGCAAAGGATATTATGAGATTCCACGCCCTTATTTGGCCCGCAATGCTTATGGCTCTCGATCTGCCTTTGCCCAAAACGCTTTCGGTACACGGCTATATCAACTTCAACGGCGTTAAGATGAGCAAGTCCATAGGCAACGTTGTAGACCCGTTTGTTCTGGGCGAGAGATACGGCGTTGACACAATACGCTACCATATTCTCCGCGAAATGCCCTTCGGCTCGGACAGCGACTACTCCAACGAGATAATGATAAACCGCATAAACTCCGACCTTGCCAACGATCTGGGCAACCTGGTCTCAAGAACGGTGGCAATGGTTATAAAGTACTTTGACGGAACATTGCCCTCGGAGCGCGAGGAAGGCGAATTTGACGGCGATTTGAAGGCAATGGCGGAAAAGCTTGCTCCCGCCGTTGAAAAGTATGTTGATGAAACAAAGCTTTCCTTGGCACTTACCGAGATCATGGCGGTGGTTTCAAGAGCAAATAAGTATATTGACGAGACCGCGCCCTGGATATTGGCGAAGGATCCCTCCAAATCCGCAAGGCTTGCTTCCGTGCTTTACAATCTGCTTGACACTATCAGAATATGCGCCGCGCTTTTGCTGCCTTTTATGCCTTCAATGATGCCTAAGGCGTTGGAGCAGATAGGCGCGGGAGCTGAGGATATAGAATACGAAAAATTGGGAACATTCGGTGTTCTGCCCGAAAATGTGACGGTACAGAAGGGCGACGTGCTGTTTCCCCGTCTTGACGTTGACGCGGAGATAGAGTATCTCAATTCGGTTATCGCGCCTAAAAAGGACGAATACAAAGAGGACGAGGATCTGGACAAGGCAAATACCATAAACATAGACAAGTTTGCCGAGGTTAAATTAAGAACGGCCGAGGTAATCTCCTGCGAAAAGGTCGCAAAATCCAAAAAGCTGCTTAAATTCCAATTGGACGACGGCAGGGGCGGCAGGCAGATAGTTTCGGGTATCGCTCAATGGTACAAGCCCGAGGAGCTTATAGGAAAGAAAATTATTTTTGTGGCAAATCTTGCGCCCGCTAAGCTCTGCGGGGAAGAAAGCCAGGGAATGATTTTATCCTGCGACTGCGGAGACAGCGTTAAGATAATTACCGTTGATCCCGAAGTGCCTAACGGAAGCACGGTAAGATAAATGCAACGCTTTTTGACTGAAATCGGTATAAACGCCTTAACAAAAATTGGCAGGGCGCAGTGAAAGCGTCAAATATTATAATAACGCGAGCCGCATAAAGACTCGCGTTTTTGATTTTTAGAGGTTCCTTTAATACCCCAAATACCTCAAAAGCCCCATGCACCCCTCCAAAACATCATCATAGGTCTCATCAAAATTCCCCGTATACCAAGGGTCGGATATATCCTGCCCCTTTCTCTCGGTAAAATCCAGAAGCTTGTAAACCTTATTCTCCTTATCGTCACCGATTATCCGCCTTAAATTGCGCAGATTATTCCCGTCCATTACTATCAGATAATCATAATTTTTATAATCGGCTTTTGTCACCTGTCGGGCGTGACGGGGTGAAAAAGGTATTTTCATTTGGGTGAGCTTTTGTCTTGTACCTCGGTGAATATCGCTGCCGATCTCCTCGGTGCTGGTGGCGGCTGAGCCGGCTTGGATTACCGAGGCAAGACCGGACTGTGCCGTAAGATGATTGAAAACAAATTCCGCCATGGGGGAACGGCAGATGTTGCCGTGGCAGATAAAAAGTATTTTTATCATGCGGTTTTCCTTTAATGAGGATAATGAGACATTCATAACAGCCCTCCCCGCTGTAAGTTTATCCGATATGTTTATTGTACAGCAATCGGTCTGCTTTGTCAACGGCTTTAATCTTTTTGTCTTTTTGTTTTTATCAAATTATTTTTGACAAAATCTTACACTTATGCTATACTGTAAATAGTATATTTGTCAAATTCGGATAAAAGCGGCAAATTATCCGATTCCAACCGACATCATTAAAAGAAGTAAAAAAAACAAGGGATTGAAGATCACGGACAAATTTCAAATAACAATCGAGGAGTGTGTTAAAGGTGCTTGAAAAGCTGTTTAAACTAAAGGAAAACAAAACCAACGCCAAGAGGGAAATCGCCGCGGGAATCACGACATTTATGACAATGGCATATATTCTCGCGGTAAACCCAAGTATTCTTTCAGATGCGGGAATGGACAGCACGGCGGTTCTTCTCGCCACCTGTATCGCGTCCTTTATCGGCACCGCCTGCATGGCGTTTATGGCAAATCTTCCCTTTGCCCTTTCGGCGGGAATGGGGCTTAACGCCTTTTTCACCTACACCGTTGTCAACGGATTGGGATATTCGTGGCAGGTAGCATTGCTTGCGGTATTTATCGAGGGCGTAATTTTTCTGGTGCTTTCTTTAACCAAAATCAGAGAGGCCATATTTAATTCAATACCCATAACGCTGAAAAAAGCCGTCTCTGTGGGCATCGGCTTATACATAGCGTTTATAGGGCTTCAAAACGCGGGACTTGCGGTAAACAGCGAATCGACCCTTGTTACCGCCGTAAGCTTTACCGACGATTTCAATACGTCGGGAATATGCGCTCTGCTTACGGTGATAGGAGTTTTATTGACCGCTATCCTTTATATCAAAAATGTCAAAGGCTCGATTCTTATAGGAATTATCGGCACATGGGTCTTGGGAATGCTCTGTCAGCTTATCGGACTTTATGTTCCCAATCCCGAATCGGGCTATAACTCGGTTTTTCCGACCTTTGCCATGACCGATTTTTCAAAGCTCGGCGAAACCTTCGGACAGTGCTTCAACGTTGATTTAAGCAGCGTGGGAATTTTTAATTTTATCGTGGTAATATTCTCATTCCTTTTTGTTGATCTTTTCGATACTCTCGGAACGCTTATAGGCACAAGTGCCAAAGCGGGAATGCTGGACGAAAACGGCAAGCTGCCCAAAATCAGACCCGCGCTGCTGGCTGATTCCATTGCTACCTCGGCGGGAGCGGTGCTTGGCACCTCAACCACCACTACCTTTGTTGAATCCGCCGCGGGCGTTGCGTCGGGCGGAAGGACAGGTCTTACCTCGCTCACAACCGCAGTTTTATTTTTGTTATCAATGCTGTTTGCGCCTATATTTATAGCGATACCTTCCTTTGCTACGGCTCCCGCGCTGATCATAGTAGGATTTCTGATGTTCAGCGCAGTTACCGAGATTAAGCTCACCGGCGAAAGCTTTGCATCGGCAATTCCCGCATATCTTTGCATTTTGACAATGCCTTTGTTTTACAGCGTTTCGGAGGGAATATCCTTTGGAATTATCTCTTACGTTGTTCTGAATCTGGTTTGCGGCAAGCGAAAAGAGATACATCCTGTTATGTATGTACTTGCCTTGTTGTTTATTCTGAAATATATATTTCTATAACTTTACAGATGGGGGATCAATATGCACGAAAGCTTTAATGAACTGCTGAATATCTCAAGTGACGGTTCCGAGGATTTTTTTCGTCGGCTGGTGGAGGAAATGCCGGGCGGATTCTTTATTTACCGCGCGGACGGGAATGAAGAGATTCTGCAAATAAACAAAGCGGCACTGAAAATTTTCGGCTGCGAAAGCTATGAGGAATTTAAACAGCTCACAGGAAACACATTCAAGGGTCTTGTTCATCAGGACGATATTGAAAGGGTAGAAAAAAGCATCGCGTATCAAATAGAACACAGTGCCAGCAATCTTGATTTCGTAGAGTACCGTATCAAGCAAAAGGACGGCTCTACACGCTGGATAACGGATTACGGACGTTTTGCGCATTTGGACGGCGTAGGTGATATTTACTATGTATTTATAGCCGACGACACCGAAAGAATGAAAAAAAGAATGTCCGATCTGGAATCAATCAACAATGAGCTGGTGAGAGCCTCCGCACGCGAAAGCCAATACCGCAAGGCCATTCTCTATGAGGCGGTGTTTTTCTTTGAAGTAAGCCTTACCGAGGACAAATTTATTACCGCCGTTACTCAGACTTACGACGGTCAGTTGTTTGAGCTGTTCGATTCCGTAAGCGCGTCGGGCGAAACGAGATTTTCCGATTTTGTAAGCTTTTCTTCAAAGCGTATAAATCAAAATCAACCTAACGAATACAAAAGATTTTTTGACATAAGCCGACTGCTTAAATGCTGCGAAAACGGCGAACTGGAGCAAACCTACGATTTTCGGACGGTAGACGCCCTCGGAAGAAAACGCATGCTGCATTATGTGATACTGTTGGGCAAGGACGATGACAACAATGTTTCGGCACTGATCATGGCCAAGGACGTTACCGATCAGATGGAAAGACAGAAGCTGCTTAAGTTTTCACTTCGTCAGGCGCAGGCGGCAAGTATTGCCAAAAGCACCTTCCTGTCTAATATGTCCCACGATATAAAAACGCCCCTTAACGCCATTTTGGGTTTTGCGGATTTAATAAAGNTTCATATTAACGAAAAAGCCAAAACGGACGAGTATCTTGAAAAAATAAAGCTTTCGGGCAATCAATTGCTTACCATTGTAAATGAAGCCCTTGAGGTTACCCGAATGGAATCGGGAAAGGCCGTTCTTGCGGAAACGGAATGCCATTTGGTGGATCTGCTGGCAGAGGTGGAAAAAGCCGTTATCCCAGAAATGAACGCAAAATCGATCAGTTTTACAATAGATAAATCCCGTGTTTCTCATTTTTCGGTTTATGTGGATATTATAAGAACCAAGGAAATATTATGCCAGCTTTTGGACAACGCGGCAAAGTATACGGAACCATACGGAACAGTAAAGCTTACCGTAAGCGAGGAAGCGGTTTCGGGCGATTACGGCAGGTACTGNTTTATCGTTGAGGATAACGGCATAGGTATTTCGGAAGAATTCATGGAGCATATGTTTGAACCCTTTACCAGAGAAAAAAATACAACCAAAAGCGGAGTTTTGGGCAGCGGCTTGGGTATGGCGGTAGTAAAAAACCTTGTTGATCTGATGGACGGAAAGATCGAAGTTGAAAGTAAGCTGGGCGAGGGAAGCAAATTTACGGTAACAGTTGTTTTGAAGCTTCTCGAAAAGGACATTCCCGCTGCTCCGACTATCAATTGCGAATGCTCCGTTAACGGAAAAAGAGTGCTGCTTGTTGAGGATAACGAGATAAACAGCGAGATCGCNCAGGCGTTGCTGACNGAAGAGGGCTTCCTTGTTGAAACCGTATCGGACGGAGATCTGGCGGTGGAAGCCGTTAAAAATTCCGAGCACGGATATTTCGATTTTGTGCTTATGGATATACAAATGCCGAGAATGAACGGCTACGATGCCGCAAGAGCTATCAGAAAACTGAAGGATAAGGAGCTGGCGGACATACCTATAATAGCCCTTTCGGCAAATACATACGCNGAGGATCAGAAAAAATCCATAGACGCGGGTATGAACGCGCATGCGCCCAAGCCGATAGATATGGCTCAATTGCGGGGTATTATAGNGNNTGTGCTTGAGCGAAGGGGAAAACAATAATTTCAAAGTAATTTTACATATAAAGTTTTATTTTCAAATCCTTACATAAGGTGCGGTGTTGCCTTAAAGCTTAACCTCAATTTCCCTATCAGCGGTCATACTGTACGGAGTGACCAGGCAGTCCACCGCCTTTATTACGACGCCGCTTTTTGCCGCCTTTCTTAACGCTTCGNCGAAAGCGGGNTGGGTAACGTCGTTGGGCGCAAAATCCTTAATTCCTTTCATCTGAATAATAAAAAGAATACAAGCCTTATACCCCTCTTTGACCGCATTGCAAAGCTCGTTTATNTGCTTTATTCCCCGTTCGGTGGGCGCGTCGGGAAAAAANGCATGTCCTTTTTCCTCCAGGGTAACTCCCTTTACTTCAANAAACCATTTCTCCGACGCCGTTTCAACGTAAAAATCGATCCTTGAAGCACCGTAGGTCTTTTCGGGTCTTATAACCGCCTCGTTTCCGAATATTTTTTCGAGGTACTCCCTTGCCGCCTTATTGGGAGCACCGCTGTCCATATTTATAAGTAAATCGCCTTTTTCTACCGCTATCAGATCAAATTTGGTCTTTCTTTCGGGATTGCCGCTTTTCTGCAAATAGACCGCTGCGCCCTCGANCAAAAGCTCCTTGCAGCGTCCCGTGTTTTTGACATGGCATACTTCCTTTTTTCCGTTTATTTCAACGTTTGCGATAAACCTGTTGGGNCGGTCGATAAATTTTCCTTTTACTGTGTTTTCATACTTCATTTTATTTGCCGCTTTCTTTAAAACGTGTTCTAATAGGAATAATTTGTAATTTCTTGGGTATGACGTAATTATAACATTAAAGAAATTAGGTGTCAACAGAACTAAAAAGTTATAACAGCGGCTTTTGCGGCCGCTGNTTTTTTCCTTTCTTTTTGTGCNGCCAAAGCTAATCGGTTATTTAAAAATTAAAAATTCCAACAGACGGAAAAATTTAAAGAATAAAACCCCACGCGCTGTAAAGAATAGTAATACAAACTTTTTATCGAAAGGAATGAAGCTTGTGTTATGAAAGCAACAGGGATTGTTAGAAGAATAGATGATCTCGGCAGAGTCGTAATACCCAAGGAAATACGCCGCACAATGCGTATTCGCGAGGGCGACCCGCTGGAAATTTATACAAATGTAGACGGAGAGGTTATTTTTAAAAAGTACTCTCCCATAGGCGAAATCTCCTCTATCGCGTCACAGTACGCGGAGGTTTTATCGAAAATCGGCGGCTGTCCCGCAGCTATTTGCGACCGCGACCATATAATAGCGGTTTCGGGCATGCAGAAAAAGGAAGTGCTTGAACGCAGGGTGTCAGGTTCGCTGGAGGATCTGATCGAACAGCGCAAAAGCCACGTTTACCGCTCATATGAGGACAACAGGCTTATGCCTATTGAGGGGGTAAATAAGTACGCGATAGTGTGCGCTCCCATTATCTCGCAGGGCGATGTAAACGGCGCGGTTATGATGCTTGACGGAGAGGGTACGGAGTACGCAAGCCCCGAGCAGACCGCGCTGGTGCAGGCGGCGGCAATGTACTTTTCCAAACAGATGGAGGAATGATCGCTTCTCGTACCAATTCCGTTTTAACCNCACTGTAAAAATCCAANGGTTAAAATGGGANNGCACCCGAGGCACTGATCACTTTATTAAAANNNGATTAGTATNAAAATCGGCGTTTCGGCTTTTTTGGCACGTTGCGCCGATTTGTTTTTTTAAAAAACCGCTTATTGAATTTAACNGTATAAAATGATATAATAANATAACACNCANAACNGTAAAGCGAAAGGATATACAATGCTGTACGATACAATAATAATAGGCACCGGCCCCGCGGGAATATCCGCCGCACTTACCTTAAAGATCCACAATAAAAGTCTGCTTCTGCTGGGCAGCAAAAATCTCAGCGAAAAAATTACCAAAGCCGAAAAAATTTCCAACTANCCCGGCTTTCCCTCCGTTACGGGCGAGCGGCTCAACGCNGCTTTTAAAGCCCACNTGGAGGAAATGCNGATAGAAATAACCGAAAAAATGGCAACCTCTGTAATTTCCATGGGNGATCATTACGCCGTGACGGCGCAAACCGAATTTTANGAAACTAAAGCCCTGATATTTGCAACGGGCGTTACCTCGGCCGCCACTGTAAAAAACGAGGAAAAATTTTTGGGCAAGGGTCTAAGCTACTGCGCTACCTGCGACGGAGGGCTTTATAAAGATCAAAAAATAGCGGTCGTCAGCACAAGTCCGCGTTTTCTGCATGAGGTGAAATACCTTGCNGAGCTGGCGGAGACATTGTATTTCTTTCCCGCCTATAAAGTGCCGCCCGATACTGTGCTGTCGGATAGCGTAAAAATTATAAATTCTTTTCCCGAAAGCGCGGAAGGCGATAAGAGACTGTCGGAAATAGTGCTTAAAAANGGGGACAGGGTTGAAGTGAACGCCCTTTTCTGCCTTAGAGACTGTATTTCTCCCGGCACCTTGATGCCGGAGCTTGAGGTNAGAGACGGACATATTGTGACCGACANANGCATGAAAACAAATTTAAAGGGCTGCTTTGCCTGCGGAGACTGCACGGGCAGACCTTATCAGTATGTCAAAGCGGCGGGAGAGGGCAATATTGCCGCGCACGGCGTTATAGAGTATCTTGCGGCTTTTGATACTGTTTCCGAATAGGTTGTCGCTGTTGTTAATATTATTTCAAATTTTNCTTTTTTTGCTTTTTCCAACCTAAGGTTGGAAAAAGCTTTTTGATGTCAAACAAATAAGTTATTGTTTTAACGAGTTTATCTTGCTATAATATATTTGCAGCTGCACAAACAAAAATAAGGACGGTAAAAATTATGAGCAATATCAAAATAAACGAACAGATAACGTTTTTGAGAAAACAAAAGGGAATGACGCAGGAGGAGCTTGCGGTTGCTTTGGGCGTAACCAATCAGTCGGTATCGAAATGGGAAAACAACATCTGCTGCCCGGATATTCAGCTTTTGCCCAAAATCGCCCAATTGTTCGGCGTTTCCACCGACAGGCTTCTGGGACACGGGACTCCGCCTGAAAACGAGGATATTATCCTGCAATTNAGAGAAAAATTCAACGCTCTTTCGGAAAGCGGCAAGGCGGATTTTACATTCAGGGCGGCCACCGCTCTGCACACGCTTGTTTTTTCCGATTATATAGGCGAAAATAATAATCCCGTTTCGGGCTGGGATATGGACGACGCNATGGAGCATGCCGCGAGATCGGAGTGGGGCTACTCCGCTGTCTACGCTCCCGAATTGACCACAACAATGCGAAAAAGCTCCGTTTTCTTTTCCAACAATCGGAANATGAGCTTTACCAATACCGATATTAAACGAATCTGCGGTATAATCAAGGCCTTTTCGGTACCCGACAATCTGAAAACCGCCGCCGCTTTGTATCAGCTCACCGTTTCATCGGAGGACGCTTTTGCGTCGGTAAGGGAAATAAGCGAAAAGAGCGGNTTGNCGCNGGAAAAGGTCAGCGGCTGTATNTTGGGCGATCTNCTTNNNTTCCTTNCGGAAAANGAGGGNGANGAAAGCGGNTACAGATTTGAGGGAATGTATATGAATGTTGTTCCGATCATTGCGCTGCTTGGCTTTTAAATAAAGNNAATGCAAAATTATAGAATAGACCTGTTCGGTAACCTCCGAAGCACCGTCTTGCTTGTCTTTTTNGCGAAAGGCTTTGTGTACCTCACTTGCGGTACATACAGTACAGCGGCGTTCGGCACACTTTGCCTTTCGCCAAAAATCCTGCGCAATCCGGCACTTCT
>JAAVIF010000004.1:222-57740 GCA_014799365.1 Oscillospiraceae bacterium | reverse complement strand
CGGATATGTACGTTCAATACAATATCTGAGGGAGCTTCGCTCCCTCACGCTGCCGCTATTGCGGCAGCGCATTTAAAAAGTAGCTTGTCTACTTTTTAAATGGATATTAGTATTATATAGAATAATGATAGGCGCGGGGTATACCCGCGCACAAGGAAAGGAAAGAGTAATTATGTCAACAACAGTAAAAAACAGAACAACGTCAACAAATATCAGAAAAATAGCGGTAACGGCAATGTTGGCTGCATTGGCGGCGGTTATCCAGCTTTTGGAAATACCACTGCCCGCTTTGATACCCGAGTTTATCAAGATCGATTTTTCCGAGCTTCCCGCCTTGATAGCGTCCTTTGTGGTATCGCCGCTTGCGGGTATTCCCGTTTGCCTTGTAAAGAATATTATCAAGCTTTCTACCACAAGCTCCGCGGGAGTGGGCGAGCTGTGCAATTTCCTTTTGGGGGTTGCTATGGTAGTACCCGCGGGATTTATCTATAAGTATAAAAAGACAAGAAAGGGTGCGCTGATAGCCTGTTTAACGGGCTGTATAATAAGTGCGGTTTTAAGCCTTTTTGTAAATTATTTTATCAGCTATCCCGTTTACTATCAGCTTCTTGCTCCCGAAGAGGTGGTTTTGAGCTTGTATCAGGCAATAAATCCCAATGTTAAGAGCATATGGGAGGCACTGATCATCTTTAACGTGCCTTTTACCTTTGTGAAAATGCTTATCGATTCCATTATAACGTTTGCGATTTATAAGCCGCTTTCCAATGCGCTTAAGAAAATCTGGTGAGGAGGTAAAACCGGGGAGCGGCAAGCACATATTGTATATTTTGTTACATGTATTTTTTGGAAACAGCACCTAAATTCTTGACAAAACAGCACCTATGCGTTATAATGGTATAAAGAGGAAAGGCGGTGTTATTTATGCAGATTTCGTTATCCGATCTTAAAATAAATGTAGGTAAGTATGTCGATTTGGCTGAAACGGAAGATGTTATAATCACGAAATACGGCAAACCCACAGCTAAGATAATTCGTTTTGATAAAGAACCGTGGCATATGAAAGCTATACCCGAAAAAATTACTTCAATAGAGCAGCTTTTCGGAACACTTCCAAGTGATGCGGACCTTGATGACATTAAGACAGAAAGGTTGATAAAGTGACCGTATTGCTTGACACCAATATCATTATGGATGTTTTACAGGAGCGTCAGCCTTTTGATATCGCCGCAAAAGAAATTATGCTGTTGGGTCAGAACGGAAAAATTAAATGCTTTTTTACGGCAAACGCAGCAACGGATATTTTTTTCCTGTATAGTAAGGCACGTGGCAGAAAGACAGCAAAATACGCACTTGCTTTTTTGCTCGGCACATACGGCGTAGTAACAGTGACAAAAGAGGATTGCCTGAAAGCACTTGATTTACAGAATGATGACTTTGAGGACGCGCTTGTTGAGATATGCGCTAAAAACGTAAACGCGGATTATATTATATCGCGTGATGACAAATTTGCGGATATTGCTACAGAGGTCAAAGTAATTAAGCCCGATGAACTGCTGGCATTGCTTAAAGATTGAAATAGAATACAAAACGTCATGCAAAAGGACATTCTTGTCCGAAGCATGACGTTTTTCTTTTTTTCAAAAATAATTCTCTCCCATAAAATGTATAATTGTCCTTTAACTGCCAACAATACCCACATAAGATTTAAGCCGACTACGCAAGACCCTTGAGGAGTCGGCTTGGACGATCGGCAACAGCAATAAAAGAAAGGACCTTATACAATGAAAAAACAAGTATTTGCTAAAATCAGAGCCGCTATGAAGGGTAAGGGCTTTATTGTAGCCCTGGCACTCAGTGTGGCGGCGGTGGGGTTTTCTACCTATTATGCTTACAACAGCGTTATGAACGGTTTTGGAGGTGAAAACAGCGATGAGCTTTTTATGGAGGTTGACAAAAACCAACCCGGTATCCCATTGGTCACAACGCCCGCTCCCGTTACAACACCGGGAACAACGTCCCCGGCAGCGACGACGCCCGACACACCCGCTGATACGAGCACTGAACCGCAAAACGAGCCTGCAAACAATTTCTTTGCCGCATCTTCCCCCAGAGCGTTACCCGTCGACGGTGAGATCATCAACGAGTACAGCGACGGGGAGCTTGTCAAATCACAGACCTTAAACCTTTGGCAGACCCATGACGGCGTGGATATTGCGGCGGAAACGGGAACGGAGGTAAAAGCCTGCGGAGAGGGTACTATATTAAATATTTGGGAGGACGCGCTGTGGGGAATTTGCGTTTCCATAGATCACGGTGACGGAAATATAAGCAGCGTATACGGACTTGATATAAACGTACCCGTGTCGATAGGTCAGGAGGTCGCCTGCGGAGATATAATAGGAAGAGCGGGGAATACCGCCGAGTGCGAGTGCAGCTTGGCACCTCATATTCACTTTGAGGTTAAAAAGGACGGAAGCTTCATAAGCCCATTGGCGTTTGTTGAGGGTTAATTTCCGCAAGGGTTTTAACCCGAAAAAAACCGCGAAAAAAGGTTATACTATCTGAAAAGTCGCAATTTGCACAATTTCTACTAACTGCGGACGCTTTCTGCGTCAAAAATGCTCGGAATACGAGAGTATTTCTGCGCTTTTTTCCTTGAAATCGCCACGCATTTAGCGAAATTGTACAAAATTGCTTAGTTTTAAGATACGCCCCAAATGCCTTTGTTTTTACAGCGCAAAATTGCACGATTACCGAATTCGACTACTTTCTTATACAAAGCCTGTTACTATTATGAGTAGCAGGTTTTTTTATGCCAAAATTTTTATTACGCCGAGAAAGGAATATTAAAAATGACTGTTGAAATTACGGTAGGAGAGGAATTTTTAACCGCCGCGCTGTCGGGCGAGCTTGATCACCACACCGCCGCCAAGGCAAGAGAGCTTATAGACGCAAGACTGGAGCGGCACACGCCGAAGCTTTGCATATTGGACTTTTCACGAGTCTCCTTTATGGACAGCAGCGGGATAGGTCTTATTTTGGGTCGTCAAAGAGCCGCGGAGCTTTACGGGGGAAAGGTGATGATAAAAAATCCTTCCCGATACGCGGAAAAAATAATAAAGCTTGCGGGCTTAGGTGCTATGATACTGCCCGAAAAGATAAAAATGCAGTGAAAAGGATGAGGTGTGAAAGAATTTACTTTCATACCAATCCCTCTGTGCCGGAGCATTTGCGCCGACACTTCTCAATAGGAAAGGTGGATTGTAAAAAATGAAAACAGTAAACAAAATGAAAATGATCATTCCCGCAATGTCTAAAAACGAGGCATTAGCGAGAAGCTGTATAGCAGCGTTCGCCGCGCAGGCGGACCCTACGGTGGAGGAGCTTTCGGATATACGCTCGGCGGTGTGCGAGGCGGTAACAAACGCTATCGTTCACGGCTACCGCGACAAGGCGGGGGACATAACCCTGACTCTTAAGCTGACCGACGACGGTTGCCTTTACATAAAAATAGCGGACAAGGGCTGCGGCATAGAGGACGTGGAAAAGGCAATGGAGCCGCTTTATACCACCGCTCCCGAGGAGGAACGGGCAGGGCTGGGCTTTGCGGTAATGGAAGCCTTTACCGATTCTCTTAAGGTGACGAGCAAGGTGGGAAAAGGCACTTGTGTGACTATGAAAAAAAGGCTGATCGGAAAATATGAATAAAACCGACAATAAATTCATACAGGACAACTTAGGTCTTGTGCACTCCCTTGCCGCCCGTTTCAAGGGAAGGGGAATAGAATACGAGGAGCTGTTTGCGGCGGGCTGCGAGGGGCTTGTTAAGGCGGGACTGGGCTTTGACGAAAGCAGGGGGCTTAAATTTTCCACCTACGCGGTTCCCGTAATACTTGGTGAAATAAAAAGGCTGTTTCGCGACGGGGGAGCAGTCAAGGTAAGCCGCGGATTAAAGGAATTGTCTCTTAAAGCGGCAAGGGCTCAGGAGGAATTAAGAAAAAACGGAGGCGAGCCAAGACTTTCGGATATTGCAAAGGCCTTGGGGGTAAGCGTGGAGCAGGCGGGAGAAGCCGTTGCCGCAGCCCTGCCGCCTGTGTCCCTAACGGTAAGCGACGAGGAGGGGGAGCAGGAGCTTGACGTACCCGTACCGCCCGAACAGGCCAAGCTTACGGAGCGTATCGCCCTGAATCAGTGTCTTGCGCTGCTTGACGAGGAGGAAAGGCGGCTTATTGTTATCAGGTATATCAAAAATAAAACTCAGACGGAAACGGGGGAGATCATGGGGCTTTCGCAGGTGCAGGTGTCCAGAAAGGAGAAAAAAGCACTTAAAAGATTAAGGGAATTATTGGAGGGATAGATCATTCCGTTACAAGCTCCCTTACCGCCACTTTTTTGATTTTTCCGCTTGAAAGATACGCGAATACGAAAAAGCAGGTTATCAGCAGTACGGACGGCACGGCTACCGAAACAAAGTCAATGGTGGTGGGAAGCCGGGAAAGACCTATCATGGACAGACCCAAGCCCAAGGTCTTTGAGGAAAGCAGCAGACTTGCGATCACTCCCAAAACCGTTCCTATGACGGCCACGGTTAAAAAGCGCAGTCCGAAGCCCAATCTGAGCCTGTTTACGGTATAGCCCAACGCTTTATAGACGCCTATATCCGTTCGTTCCTGCAAAAACGCTTTTGTACACACCATTCTTACCGCTACAAGCGCGAATATTGCGGAGAAAATGTAAATTGCGGCTCTCATAAGCTTTATCATATCCAACACCTCCGCGCCTATAAAGCTGTCTATATCGAATTTTTCAACGCCCACTCCGTCAATATCGCGGTATTGTTCTTTTATTATATCTTTGAGCTCCTCCGCGCTTAAGGCATTCGGGTCGGAATCGTCCAACAAAAATCCTATGTTACGGATTATAAATTCGGGATATATTTTATTTATGGCTTTTTCAGACATTGCAAAGCACATTCCGCTGTCGTTGACGGTCTGATATATACCCGATATAATATAGGTCTCCTCGTTTTCTCTGTAAGAAATCGTTACCTCGTCGCCTACGCCTATTTCGAGAGTGTCCGCTATCATTTCGGTGATTACCGTTTCGTTATCGTAAATCGGGGCTCTGCCCTTTAAAATTGGGGACAGCTTTTCCGGCTCCTTTACAATATGCGTAAACAGATTTTCACCGTTCATGGAAAGATAAAGACTATCCGAGCAGTATATTTCCTTGACCTCTGTCAGAGAGGTGACCAAGTCCTTTACTTCGTCCATGTATTTTTCGGCAGTTTCTCGTTGAAAGTAAACCGTAATATCGGTAAATTCAGTTCCCATTGCTTGCAGCGCGTTTTTGGAGGTAAGGTAATTTATTATCATATTTACTGTCAGCATAAAGAAAACCAGTATAGCGGAAATCATGACCGCTCCTATATATCTTCTTTTTGCGGAGGTGAACTGCCTTACCGCAAGGCTTGCGGAAAGCAGCGTTTTGCTTATGGGCAGCTTTATTCTGCTGTCAAAGTAAATATCCTCTTTTCCGCCGCCAATAGCCTTAACGGGAGAAATTTTACCCAAGGGAAGAGTTTTTATAAAAATCAAGGCGGCACTTACCAGTAAAATTATTCCTATCATAGCAAGGCTTTTTCCCACTGAAAGCCCTCTGTTTGGCATTATGCCGGTTATAAGCTGACAGCTTTCGGTAAGAGTGCTTTCCAGGGGGAGCGATAACACCGTGCCTATTACTATTCCCAAAAGCTCCGCTGAAAGATACTGTATAAAAAACAGCTTTGTCAGCTTCTTTCTGGAAAATCCCTGTGATTTTAAAATACCGAAGGAAACGTAATCGGATTCTATTTCGGTGGAAATGCTGTGGCTGACAAGTATCAGAACAATGATAAACAAAAACATTACAAATATCGTGAACAGTTTTGTTAAAATATCAGGCAAAAGCATGCTGTATCTTTCGGTTTGTTCTCTCGTCATCGCACCTAATGCCATATCTGCTATTTTTGTTTCAAGGTTTAATTCCCGCAGGAATTTTCCCGAACGGAAATTGCAGTCATCGGCTTTATAAACAGATACCATAGTAAAATCGACAACTTTGGTATCCTCCAAGGGCTTCCAGCGATTATAGAAATAGTCAAAATCCTCATCGCTTATAAAAATCTGCTTCCAGCCTATGGTTTGCGCGCCAAAGGACGGCTCCTGAACAAAGCCTTTTATTACAAAATCGGCGGTTCCTTCGATAGTCGTGTATGTTATTGTGTCGCCGATATTGCAGGATAACTTGCTTTTTAGACCTAAGGGTACGTATATTTCGCCCTTTTCAAGCTTCGGTGTGTCCGACGTGAAGCTTTTCAGACCGCTGTCGTACAGGTATATGCCGCCGCGCATTTTTTGCAAAAAGCTGCTGTTGCCGTCGTGTGTTTTTCCGCAGCTGCTTCCGTAAACCGCTAAGGCATTGTGATAGCTTACTTTTTTGACTATGGAGCTGCTTTCGATTTTTTCTTTCAGTTCGTCCGTCAGATACTCCGATATTATTGATACAACCGCGTCTCCGTTTTCCGCCGTTTCATATGCCTTTTCAAATCCTATGCGGTAATTGTCCGTGGTACTTAAAATTGCGGTCATAAAAGCGGTAACGATTATCATCAATATGGCCACCGAAATAAAGGCACTTTTTTTCTTTTTTAAATTGGCTTTAAGTAATATCAATGTTTCCATTATGCCGCCCCCTTTACCATTCCAAGGAAGAAAGCCAGGCGTTTACCTGTGTTTCGCGGCTTTTTTCTTCGTCCTTGCGATAAGGCGGCAGCTCAAGCTCTCCCGTTATCTTGCCGTCCTCTAAGTATAGAAGCCTTGTAGCCCTTAACGCCGCTTTCATGTCGTGAGTTACCATTAACACGCTTTGTCCCTCCGAGTTTAACTCGGTAAGCAGATTAAGCACCTCGGAGGTGTTTTTTCTGTTTAAGGCTCCCGTCGGTTCGTCCGCAAACAGCAGCTTCGGGTTGTTAATGACCGCTCTTGCTATTGCGCACCTTTGCTGTTCTCCGCCCGAGACCTGCGAGGGCAAATGGGTTTTGATATGAGATATGTTCATTTGGGTAAACAGCTTTTCCGCGCGCTCCTTTACCTCGGCGGCAGTTGTGTTTTTGTTGAGATAGCCGCTTACCAGCACGTTTTCAAGCAGGCTCAGGTTGCTTACTAAGTGCATTTGCTGGAAAATAAAGCCGAAATCGGTGTGACGGAGGACGGACAGCTCTTTTTCCTTTGCGGCGGCTAAGTTTTTTTCATTATAGTATACCTGCCCCGCCGTCGCTCTGTCCATTCCGCTTAAGGAGTATAAAAGCGTGGATTTTCCCGAACCGCTGGCTCCCATTATTACGGTGAAATCGCCTTGGTACAGGTCAAGATCTATGTGGGATAAAATGTGAAGCTGGCCTCCGTTGTGGGCAAAGCTTTTGCATAGGCCTTTTGCGGATAGAATAGTCTTTTTCATTTGGGTTTCCTTTCTTTGTTTGATGTTGTTATTCTAACCGAAAAGATATTAAGAAATCTTTAAGAGAGTGGGTGAGGGTAAGTTTTTCTCAGTCGGCGAAATGCCTTTTTAAAATTGCGTTTTATAATATGCTGTCTTGGTTGCAACAAAGGGGTGTTTGTGCTTTTTTAGAACTGCGCTTTATGTAAACTTCTTTTTTTCCTCGGAAGCGAGGTGCAGTTTGCGCTCCCGCGCGGGGCTTAAGGTGACACCAAAGGGGGGAGAAGGTGCAGTAAATTCCGCCTATGTTTAGCCTTCATAAGCTGATACAAATATTGAAGAAAGTGCCGTCATATAATAAATGCAAAAAGACGGCGAAATTTACTGCCCCACTCTCCCCCCTTAGGTTTCACCTTAAGAATCCTTTCCTTACCCCCCTCTATGCGTAGTGCTTGATTTTTTGCTGTTTGCTTCAGAGGATTAGTGCGTGAAATGGCACTTAGATAGGTTTGTTAATTAGTAAATGTCGGCGATATGCAGTAGTGTTTTATTAACGTTCGGGTCGCAGGCATTCCGTTATTATTAGGGGTTTTTATTGGTGACGTTGGCGACTCCCATTGGCTTGTGCAATGTATAATTATGCTTGTTCTCCCAATTGACTTGTGCCGCCCTATCCTGTAAAACTGCTCCTTTTACAATAACTGCCCCACAGCAGGGGGCGGAGCCAAATTTTCGCCTTTGGCGAAAATTTTGAAATGCTTCGCATTTCAGCGGGCTGTCGCCCGCGGCTCCGCCGCTTCAACATTGTTTGTCGCGCTAAGGTATACTATTTAACCACTTTCCGCACGAAAATTTTTGCTTTTCCCTTAGAAGGCTTTAAACTCGCACCGACATAAAAATAAGCGAAGCCGTACCGCCATTATCAATTTTGATTTCTCAATTTACTACTCCCATCTCCACAACCGCCTCCAGTCCGTCAGAATGGTTGCACAGCATAACTTTCCCCCCCGATTTCTCCGCAATGTACTTAACTATATACAACCCAAGCCCCGAGCCCTGCTTATCACCGCAATTTTTTCCCCGATAAAATTTTCCGTAAATAAAAGGCATATCCTCGTCTGGTATTCCGTTTCCGTAATCTCTGAAATGTATCCTCACAATATCCTCGGACTTGGAAAGGAAAATATCTATATCGCTTTCCGCGTACTTTCTCGAATTGTTAATAAGATTTTCCGTAAGCTGCATCAGTCTGTTTTTGTCAATCAAGACCACGGCCTTGAAATCCGGCTTTTCGTAATGCACGTCTCCTCTTTCCGCTCCGATCTCTTTTACGGCTTTCTCAAAGAACTCCGTAAGCTCTATTCTTTCGGGAGTGATTTTCAGCCGATCCAAATCCGAAACGGAGTGTAAAAACAAATCGTCGGTGAGCTTGGAAACCTCGTCGCATTTTGACATAATTACCGAAATGTACTTTTGCCTTTTTTCCGCCGTGCCGTCCATGTTGGCTTCCAAGCCCTCCGCGTAAGCTCTTATTGAAGCGATCGGCGTTTTTATATCGTGAGAAAGGGTAGCTATAACGGTTTTGTTGTTCTCGGCGGCTTCCTTTTCACAGGCTCTCGCTTTTGTTATTTCTTTTCTCATGCTGTCAAACGCCCATGTAAACGCCCCGAAGTAGTTGGAACGCCCGTAATTCAAAGGCAGATCAAAATTGCCCTCGGCTATCCTTTCCGCAAAGCCCTTTAATTTTTCAAAAGGCTTAAGTATCGCAAAATAAAGGTACAAAAATACCGTGCCCAAAACAACTATACAAGCTCCCCCCGCAATAAGCGTCTTAAAACCGCTTTTTTCATTGGAGCTGCCAAGCCGTATGCTTTCTTTAAGCTCGTCGGTCTTTTCTTTTACCGAATTTATATCTCCTTTTTCGGCAAGCTGCTGTATTTCGTTGACAGCTAAAATTTGCTCCGTTTTAACGTCATCGGTATTATAAGCTTTTTCCGAAAAAAACAAAACGCCCGTAATTACAGCGATAAGGGCGCAAAATATCAAAAACAATAAAACAAACCTATGCTTCATAAAAATTAACCTCTTTTTAATTTACCTAATGTAAAATATCACAAAAAATATACTATAAGGCGAAAAATTAACAGTTTTCGCCGCTTCCGTCCCTCAGCATATACCCTATTTTAAACACGGTTATAATAAACTCGGGATTAGCGGGATTATTCTCCAGCTTTTCTCTTAACCACCTTATATGCACCGCCAAGGTAGACGGTTCAACCTCGGAAAAAGCCCCCCATACCTCCGAAAGCAGCTTGTCCTTTGCAATTGCTTTGTTCATATTTAAGCAAAGATATGAAAGTAAGTCAAATTCCCTTAGTGAAAGCGAAACGGGTTCCCCGTTTTTTGTTACCGTTCTGGCGGTAATATTGACCCTTATATCTCCGAAGGAGACGATTTTTTCTTCCTTGTCAAAACCGTAGCTTCTGCGTATAAGGGCGTTTACTCTTGACAAAAGCTCTTTCATTGAGTAGGGCTTGGGCAGGTAATCGTCGCCGCCTATATCAAAGCCAGTTATTCTGTCCGTTTCGCTTGTTCTTGCGCTGGCAAAAATAACGGGAATATCGGAAACCCGTCTTAATTCCTCGCATAGCTCAAATCCTGTTTCGTCGGGCAGGTTTATATCAAGCAAAATAAGGTGAAAAGTGTTTTCCGACAACAGCTTAAAGGCTTTTTCCCCGCTTTCGGCACAGGTGACATTATAGCCGTAGCCCTCAAGCATTTCCGAAATTATAAAGGACAGGTCTTTATCGTCGTCCACGATCAAAATGTTCATTATATTAAGGATATTAAAGCACCCCCTGAAACAGCATATTGACGGTATCCTCAACAAAGCGGCCGCGTTCTTCCTTGTCGTTCAGATCGCAGCCCAATATTTCCTTTGAGCAGTCTCCCGCAAGAAAAGCAGTCTCCATAGCGGAGGTCAAAACAAAGGCAAGGATTCTTTTCCTGTTGTTGTCTATCCTGTTTCCGACAGCAAGCTTTAGTCCGTTTTGCGTGGAAACGGAGTTGCTTTTCGGGTGATATTCCTTAAAGTCGCTCAGTATGAATATTTTTGCCATGGCCTTATTTTCAAAAAAGAAGTCCATGATCTGTTTTGCTTGTTCCGTTACTTTGCTTACTACATTGGTCTGCGCGTTTTCGCCGCTCCCTATGTAAAAGCACAGAAGTATCTTGTTAACAATGCGCTGTACGCAAAGCTCTATAAGCTTATCCTTGCTTTTGAAATGGTAATTGATAAGCCCCAACGCTATATCGCACCTTTCGGCAATGGCGCGGGCGGTTACGGCTTTAATATCTCCTTTGTTTTCCTCGATAAGCTCCGTAGTTGCTTTGATGATCGCTTCTTTAATGTCAGTCATTGCTCTGATCTCCCTTTACCTTTTCCTCCGCTGTCCTGTAAAGTCTTTGCAGCTTTTGTACTCCGTTTTCCAATCTATAATAATGAAACACATAAGGCACCTCAAGCACCAGAAAAAGCACAAACAGCGGTAAAAAGTAAATTTCCGAAACCGTAAGACCCAAGGATATGACGGTAAGCAGGGCAAAGGTCATAGTGACTATCAGATGTATAAGCCTTTCATGCTGAAAAAAACCGATATTTATTCTTATGCTTTCCAGCCTTTTACCGTCAAGCCCCTCGCTTTGGCTGATCCATTCCTCAACCTGTCGTATATAAGCGGTCAGTTCGTTTTTCATGACATAACCCCCAAAACGTTAAGCTTTTTTTGCGCGGTTTTTATATTGTTCCGCTTTTTTGATTATTTTTGCCTGCGTTTTGCGGCAAGCTTTATTTTTAATTATAACACGCATTTCACGCTTGTCAAGGAAATTGTTGACGCAAGTCAAAATAAAAGCAATGCCGTAATAAACCGCCTGCGGCTTTTTACGGCATTGCCTAAATCGTTTATTCGGCTGTTTTTATCTCCACCGAGCTTATAACTATTTTCTGAACGGGGTGGCTTTTTTCGCTTCCGCTTGACTGTAATTCAACTTCCACCTCGCTTATTTTGTCGATCACGTCAAAGCCCGACACCGTCTGTCCGAAAACCGTGTAACCGCCGTCAAGGAAGGGCGTTCCGCCGACTTCCCTGTACTTCGCGTTTATTTCGTCGGTGCGTTCCTTTAGGGCGCGAAGATTTGAAGCTGTGGTGTTTTTCATGGAAACGTAGTAATCGTAATAGGATTGGTAATAAGCCTTTTCGTCGCCTTGGGCGGCTTCAAGATAGCCGTTCAACTCGTCAATAAGAGTGTTGAGCTGTGTAAGCTGGCTTTCAAAGCTTGCTTCGTCAACATCGCTGAAGCCTTTGTTGTTAACTATATAAAACTGGCTTCCGTTTATTCCTCCCGCGTTGGCATAGCACAAGGCACCGTAGAAATGACGCATTTTTGAGTTGTACTCAACGTTAAAGGAGGGGTCGCTGTCTACGGACATTCCGTCTCCGTTGGCCGAGCCGCCCTGCATCATGAAGTCCTTTACTACTCTGTGTATATCCTTGCCCGTATAATACCCGCTGTTTGCAAGATCGATAAAGTTTTGGACTCCCTCGGGAGCGGCTTCGGGGTACAGCTTACAGGTGATCTCGCCGTAGCCTTCGATTGTTATTACCGCGTAGGTATCGCCGCTTTTAAGCTGAACGTCGCTGCCGTCGCCGTTTATATCCGCCGCGTTGCCCTCAAAGCTGTCGGGTGTGCTTATCGTCTTGATTCCGCCGTAATCCCCGCTGTCATTCCCGTTGTTATCAGAGCCGCTGCAGCCTGTAAGCAGAAGTATGGAAGCCAAAGCAGCGCAGCCGGCCTTGGTGATTCTTTTCATTTTATTTGTGTCCTTTCCTTTTTAATAATTTGCTTTTTGAATTGTACCACCTTTTTATAATATTGTCAACTTGTATAAATCGTTTTATCGAATATTTTTGATAAAATAAGACAAAATATTACCGTAAAAACGAAGGAGGCTTTTATCTGAATTTTGTATGCAGGCCTCCCGAAGAAAGGACGGTAAGAAAATGACCAACAAAGAATTGCTTTATATTGAGGACGCACTGGGACACGAGCAGTATTTTCAGACCAAATGCTGCGAAACGGCTTCCCAGATACAAGACCCCGATCTTAAGACCTGCGTTCAGCAGATGGCGCAGAAGCATCAGCAGATATTCCAAAGCTTTTACGGGCTGCTGTAATTGATTTTTTCTTGAAAGGAAAATTATAAAATGGACGATAAAAATTTAATGGAAAATATTTTGCTTTTGGAAAAGGGCGTATGCGATCTTTTTATGCACGGCACAATCGAATCTTCGACCGCCAATGTGCATCAGGCCTTTAACACCGCTCTTAACGACGCTCTTTGCATGCAGGACAATATTTATGACAAGATGTCGGAAAAGGGCTGGTATCCCACCGAGCAGGCGGAGCAGAACAAGGTCAATACCGTAAGACAAAAATTTTCCGCTCAATAAAATGTTTTTCACCCTAACCGCCGAATTTTTTTACAAAATACAAGGTATTTTGACGGTTAAAATGCGTATACTATCATTGCGAAGAAAACGATAATAATTTTTCCGATTTCTTTGTTTTTCATGTCAATAAGACTCCACTGAAAAACAAAACGGCTGCCGTTGAGAATGAACGGCAGCCGTTTTGTTTTTATTTAGAGCGGGCTTGGATTTAAGCTTTCTTTTCCTTGGAGGAATAGGTTTTTACAATGACCGAAACGACAATGCCTATTATCAGAACGATAATTGGAGCCAGCCAGTCGAAAATATCCGTTTGAGCTATGGCGGTGATATCAAAGCCGTCCTCGGTCTGCACCATTGCAAATATAAACACAAAGGCAACAACTATGCCGAGAGCGGCGGGAACTGCGGCAAACATATTTTTTGAGGTGCTTCCGCTTATGGGAACAGGCTTTATCTGCTGCTCGTTCAATGTGAATATTTTACCCGCAAAATACGCTCCCACAACTGTAATGACGGTTTCGGGAATCATGTAAGCGGCGTTGTAAACCAACGAGTACAAAAGCCCGTCGCTTGTGGGAATGGAAACGCCCGCCCATACGGTGCAGCCCACGACAGTGTGGCATATGTAACGTATCAGACAAGCCGCAAACGCTCCCGCCGCAAGGCCTACGCCCTGATCCTTTATCCTTCCTCTGAAAATTCCGCCGAGACCCATTGCGGTAAAGGCGACTACATAGTCCAAGAGGATAATGGCGATCACCGCGCCCGCGCTTGTGCCGTAGGTAAGGTTCTTAAGCCCCGTCAGCATTTGCAGCAGGCTTGCCGTAAATCCAACTAGCAAGCCCCAAGCGGTTTTGTACCTGTAAGCGATGATAATCACGGGCAGCATGCTGAAAACCGTTACCGAGCCGCCGAAGGGCATGTCGATAATTTTCAGCAGGCTTAAAATAAAGCCTAAGGCAAGCATTATCGCCGATTCCGTCAGTCTTAGTGTTTTGTTGTTCATTTTTTTCCGTCCTTTCGTTGAATGCAGGAAAAAATTAACCCCCGCGCTTTTATGCGCAGGGGTGTGAGGTATCGTAAAAATACAAATCTATTCTCCCTACGTCGGCATTATCCGAATCAGGTCAATAGGTCGAAACGTCAATCCGTTTCCTCTCAGCCGAAATATCAGCTCCCTGCTTATTGCGTCGGTTTTTGCTTCCGACAGGTAAAATTATAGCACTATGTTAAGGTGATGTCAATACTTCGTCAAAAAATTTTTCGCGGGTTTGATACTAATATCTGTTTAAAAAGTGGATAAAATGGCTTTTTAAACAGATATTAGTGCTTAGGGCGTAACTCTGTTTTGACGGTAGACTTTGTTATATTTTGTCTACCGTCAAAACAGAGATTAGTATGAATGATTACCCTATTTTATAATGCTGTATACGTCCTCATACTCATAAGTGTGGCGCAATTCTCCTTTTGTAAACATAACGGCTTCATAAAATATACTCGGATCATAATCTATACCATGCTCCGCGAGAATATCCTTAATGCTGTTTCTATCCTCNATCAGTTGCTGGTTTTCCTTTATGGTAAATTCAAAACCGAAATATCCCCGACAAAAAAGTACTTCCTGAGTTGGAATAAAGAAATTAAATAAGAAAATCAGATTATCACCGTATTTATACATATCCGCATATNCTGTACCGTAATCGGGAGACCAATTCAAAGCTTTTATGTCCACCTTGCCCACATACTCNAGCTCTTCAAAATTCATCAAAAGAGNGTNAAGCTCATACTCCGGGTCAAGCTGTTCTTCGCCGTAGGTTCCCCGATGGGTAATATTGTTATCCGAATCTATGATATANCTTCCGTTAACAAAATTATAATTATACACTATACCGTTATATTCAACAGGAAAACACCCGTCCATATGTCTGTCGCTNCCTATATCNAATTTGTGAACTATAAGCTCGCTGCTCCCGTTATCTTCGGCAGCGGGAGGGNCCGAGACCGGTTCGTTTGTTGTTTCAGCGGAGGTTTCCGAAGGAACNGNTGNNGTTTCCGCTGTTAAAGTTTCGCTTTCTTGGGCATCGGACTGTTCCTTTTCGGTATCCGCCGTTTCAAGGGGAACGGTCGTGCCGTCGGGTAAGGTCAATATTACCGTTCTTGTCCACTCTCCGTTTATTTTTTCGATAGTATAGTCCGCTTCCGCATATTTGCTTTGATCTTCATAAAAGTAGTTATAATTGTCTCGGAGCATCGTTTTTANCACTATCTTATCGGAAGCCTCGGAAACAAGATATATGGGATAAAAATCAACATATCTGTCGTGCTTGATGCCCAAATCGGCGGAATATGTTATATCCGTAAGCATTTCANGGTCAATACCGTATTTATAGGACATTTCGTATATTTTGAATATGCTTAAAAATCCGTTCTCGGGTTCNTTGGGNGNTTTGTCGGTTTTTGNCAGGGCGTATATNTCCAAACCGTTGTAGTAGAAAGGAATTGTTACCGAGTCACCTGTGGAGAGGTAACCGTACACAAAGTACATGGTATCGGGATCATGGGTATCTATCCAGCATATTGACGCTCCGTTTATATTGCTGTAAACAAAGGCAAGAGTACGGTCGTTNACCTCGTAAAACAAGCCGCTGTACCAATCATATTTTTCCGTCATAAAGCTTGACTGCTCCGAATCGTCTATTACCATGTGTTCCCACCAAGANCTNNANTTNTCGGNAAANTCGTTTCCCCATNNNCCGAAGAANTATTTNCTGAAAAGCTCNTAATCCTGTAAAGTTCTCCATTGGCTGTTGTCCGTCCTGTAANTTCCTTCTTCGTCAATGTAATAGGCCAAAAGCTCCAGAGCCGAAAAAGCCTCTTCCTCGGGGAGCGGCTTTGCCTCGGAAAGCGTTACGGTACTGCCGTCGGAGAATGTCAATAATACCGTTCTTTTCCACCCTACGCTTGTTTTTTCAAGGGTATATTCCGCGTTGGCTTCAAATCCTTCAAGGTGACTATACATAATGTTTCCGATACGGGTTTTAAATTCAAGCTTGTCGGGAGCTTCGGAAACAAGATACACGGGATAGAACTGATACCGATCATCATGGTAAAGCTTTTCTCTGAGCACTCCGTTTTGAGTGACAAAATAGCTGTTATCACCGATATAAAAGTCGGTTTCATACTCAATATCAACAAGCATATCGATATCGATCCCGTAATCCCGCGAGATCTCCCGAAGCCGAAATATACTCAAAAATCCGTCCTCCGGTTCGTTGGGCGGAGCGTCGGTTTTTGTCAGTGTATAAACCTTGGGAGAAGACATTCTTCCGTCGTCGTCTCTTGACCAAAGCCAATTATTCTCGCCCAATCCTCCCCACGTCGTATACATCGTATCGGGGTTATCGGTATCTATCCAAAGTATAGAGGTGCCTTCCACGCCGCCGGTGAAAAAAGCGAGCACATGGTCGTTTACTTCGTAATATTTGTATAAAATACTGTTGTGATCTGCCATGTTATATGATTTAAGAGAATCGTCTATGATCAGGAGATCGCGTTTCGAGCGATCCACAAAAGTAAAGCTTCCCTCCCATTCTCCGAAGAAATATTTTCTGAAAAGCTCATAATCGTCCGAAAGCTTCCAGTCGGCATCGTTTGCCCGATAATGTCCTTCCTCGTCGATATAGCAGCCGATAAGATCAAGAGGAGCCAACTCCGTTCCTTCAAAGAGCGTTCCTGTCGTTGTGCCGGAGGGCTGTGTGGGGTTATCCTCTTCGGCGAGCGGCGATGTGGTTTCAAATGTATAGTCGGTCGCTGTCGGTCCGCCTGTCGGAAGAGGATAATTTTTAAGCGCGATCCCAATAGCCGCCGCGGCCGCGACCGACAAAACGGAAAGCGCGGCAGCCCTTAACGGAAGCCTTTTTCTCCGATAATCGCCGCTGAACCGTATTTCCGCTTCCTCGCCGCTGTTTTCGGCACTTTGTATATTAAAAATATCGCTTGGGTCGGGAAGATGTCTTTCATCTATCGCGCCTATGGCTTCAAGGAGCTTTTCGCTTTTTTTCATTATACGCTTTCCTTTCTATGTAACTGTTTATGCTTCTTGTTATGCTTCTTGCATTATTATATCTCAATGTCCTCTTTTTCCAGAAATTTTCTTAATTTATCCCGCGTGCGCTTAAGGGACATTTTTACCTGCCCCTCGGTCATTCCGCAAAGCTCGGCGGTCTCCCTTACCGTAAGCATATACCAGTACCTGAGCACAAATACCCTTTTCGCTTTCGGCTTTACGCGGTCAAGAAAACGGTCGAGAGCGTCTTTCAGCTCCAGAGCTTCGCTGCCGCAGTCGCCCTTTCCCGTACACTCCTCCAGCTCTTCAAGACATATCGCCGTTTCCCCTCCGCCCCTTTTCTCGGCGGTTCTTTTTCGGAAAAGATCGATCGAGATCTTTCTGGTGATACCGCCTAAGAACAGTGCCAGTCTGTTGGGTCTGTTGGGCGGAATTGCGTTCCATGCGCCGAGCCATGTGTCGTTGACGCATTCCTCGGAATCCTCCTTGGAGTTAAGTATATTGTAAGCTATGGAATGGCAGTAGCCCCCGTATTTGTGTCGACTTTCCTCTATGGCACTTTCATCGCGGAGAAAATACAGCTCTATTATGCAGGTGTCGGTCATGGTGCTTTCTCCTTATTTGTAATTAGAAAATTATTGTCCTCTAATTATATAGTCGCGGGCCGGAGAAAAAAAGTAACAGTTTTTTTACAATTTTTGTATTTCGGGCGACAAAAAAACAAATTTTTTCCGTATTTTCAAAAAATTATCATAAAACCATTGACAAAGGTAAATTTTAGTGATATAATCAATGTAAAGATAGAGTATGGTAAGACTGGGTTTGCAACTCGGTCTTAACGTTTGTTTGAGGACATTTTTGAAATGCCCGTAAAAATCACCTTTATATCGGGAGTTTTTGGCACGGGTATTTATGTGAACGGAGAAACGGAATGGCAAAAGAAAAGGGCGGTAAAAAGGCACTTGCACCCAAAATAGAAGAAGAAGCCCTGAAGCTCGCTAAGCCTTTGGTGGAAAAAGCGGGGTGTACATTGTGGGACGTATGCTTTGAAAAAGAGGGTGCTATGTGGTACCTGAGAGTGCTTTTCGACAGAGAGGGCGGCGTGGACAGCGACGAGTGCGAGGAAATTTCCAAGCCGATAAATCAGTTGTTTGACAAGCAGGGGTTTATCGAACAGGTTGATATTCTTGAAATCGGAACTCCCGGCGTATACAGGAAATTAAGAAAGCCCGAGCATTTTAATACCGCTTTGGGCCGGCGGGTAAGCGCGCAGGTCAAAACCGAGGGCGCGGAAAGCTACAAGATAGGTATTCTTGAGGATTATGACCAAGAGGAGGGCTTGATTACCGTAGACGGGGAAAAGATCAAGCTTTCAAAATGCGTAAAGGTCAATTATGAACCCGAGGAGCTTGAAGAAATCGACGAAACGGAATATTTTGACGATACCGAAAGCGATGAGGAAACGGAGGGCTTCGGCGAGAGCGGAGAATAAACGCAGGCGTACGCCGATAACCGTTATATTAAAAACAAAAAAAGAAAACAAACAATTTGAATAAATAAGAATCTGTCTTTACAAGATGCGTGTACTGATCTCCGAGCATGATTTTGCCGAGATCAAGAAAAGCGGCCGCAGGCGGGCTGTCTCCCGTCGGGAGGAGCTTCACGCGGTTATTCGGCGGAATATGCCGTAAAGACATGTGCGCAAGCCGGTAAAGACAGGTTCTAAGCCGATATTCACAGGAGGAATGCTGCAATGGCTGCCAATGAAAAAAACGTAAGCTTTTATGAGGCTTTAAAGATGCTCGCTGAGGAAAAGGGAATCGAGCCCGAGCTGCTTATCGAGAAGATAGAGACCGCTGTGGGAATTGCCGTAAAGAAGGAATATCCCAGATGCGAGAACGTTAAATATACAATAAACGAAAAAACGGGCGCGTTAGAGGTCGCTTTGCTAAAGGAGATCGTTGAAGAGGTAGAGGACGACGCGAATCAGATATTGCTTGAAGCGGCAAAGAAGTACAGCAAAAGATACAAGGTTGGCGATACCTGCGTTATTCCTCTTGATACCATGCACTTCGGCAGGATCGCGGCGCAGACGGCAAAGCAGGTTATGAAGCAGGGAATAAAGGACGTTGAGCGCAGCAAGCTTGTAGAGCAGTGGGGAGAGCTTCAGAACGAGGCTGTCAGCGTAAAGGTCCTCAAGGTAGAACCCGCTACGGGAAACGCTACCGTTGAAATAAAGGGAAACGAAGTTACTTTGTTCAGAAGCGATCAGCTTGCGGGAGACGATCTGCATGAAAACGACATGATAAAGGTTTTCGTAAGCGGAGCTTCACCCACCGACCGCAGACCGATGCTGAGAATAAGCAGAACCAGCCGCGATCTTATAAAAAGACTGTTTGAGCAGGAGGTTCCCGAGATATACGAGGGAATCGTGGAGATCAAGTCTATCAGCCGCGAGCCGGGACAGCGCAGCAAAATGGCGGTGGTAAGCAGCGATCCCAACGTTGACCCCTTGGGAGCCTGCATCGGACCTCAGAGAAGCAGAATTTCAAAGATATGCGACGAGCTTTGCGGTGAAAAGATCGATATTGTTATATACAACGAGGACCCTCACGAGTTTATCAAGCAGGCACTTAAGCCCGCAGACGTTATAAGCGTTGATATTCCCGACGAGGAGGTCAAGTCGTGTACCGTGCTTGTACCCGACAATCAGCTTTCGCTTGCCATAGGCAACAAGGGTCAAAACGCAAAGCTTGCGGCAAAGCTTACAGGCTATAAGATCGATATCAAACCCGAAAGCGGATTTTTCGAGGGTTAATTTAAATAAAGGTTAGGTTGTTGTTTCGTGGGAAAGGTTGAACCGCTGAGAAAATGTCTCGGCTGCGATGAAATGATAGGAAAAAAGGGCTTGCTCAGGATCGTAAGGAGCAAGGAGGGAGAAATCTCTCTTGACCTTACGGGAAAGAAAAACGGCAGGGGCGCGTATATATGCAGATCCGCCGATTGCTTTCAAAAGGCCAAGAAAAAAAAGTCGCTGGAGCGTTCCTTAAAGTGCCGGATACCCGACGAGGTATACCTGCGGCTGGAGCAGGAGATCAAAGCGGCAGAGGGGGAAGAAGCTTGAATCTTTCAACTCTCGGTTTAATGAAAAAAACAGGCTGCCTTATAATCGGATTTGACGCGGTGAAAAGAGAGCTTGAAAGCCCCACGTCAAAAATCGCGGGCGTTGCTCTTTCAAACGATCTGTCGGCAAAGACAAAAAAGGAAATTTTGTTTTTAAGAGATAAACACCGACCGCAAATGGACATAGTGGTATTGGACGCCGATATGAAGCAAATAGAGGGCGTTATCGGAAAGAGAACGGGTATAGCGGCAATTATGGACGAGGGCTTTTGGAAATCGCTTTCAAAGGACAGCGAGCCGATAAAACAATAAACCGCCGTAACCCATTGGCTTTCTTTTATACCGATCTCATAGGTAAAAATGGGATCACACATAAAACACTAATATTCAGTATTAAGCATGGCTTTTAGGTTTAAAGCTTATTATAAACGGATATAAATCAAAAAATTTTTAAGTCGACGGACTTTGTAAACAAACAAACGCCTCGGCTATTACCTTACAATCTTGGGGGAAACTGAATGGAAACCAATTCTAAAGCAAAAATCAGAGATTTCGCAAAGGACTTGAACGTATCACCGAACGAGGCTATCGAGGTGGTATCTAATTACTTGGGCGTGGAGAAAAAAGTGGGCGCGAGCTTTATCGGTGAAGAGCTTGACGTGGTGCTTGAAAAGCTGACGCAGGATAATCAGGTGGACAGCTTTGACGAGTATTTCGCGGAGGGTGAAAGAGTGCGCCGCGAGGAAAAGGAAAGGGCCGAAAAAGCAAAGAAAGAGGCGGAAGAGGCCAAGAAGGCGGAGGAAAAGAGGAAGGCCGAGGAAGCCGCCGCCGAGGCCAAGAAGGCAGAAGAGGCGAAAAAGGCCGAGGAAGCAAGAAAAGCCGAGGAGGCCAAAAAAGCCGAAGAACGCAAAAAGGCAGAGGAGCAGAAAAAGGCGGAGGAAGCAAAGAAAACCGAGCAGAAGTCCGCAGAAAAGTCTCAGAAGCCCGCCAACAAAACAGACGCGGCAAAGGTCGGCAATTCCGGCGCGGGCGGCGTAAATTCTCCGAAGCAGAATCAGGCAAATCAGTCTCAGCAGAAGCCCAACGCCAATACAAACCAGCCTAAGGCAAATTCTAACCAGAACCAAAATCAAAGTCAAAATCGGAATCAGAACAGCAGCCGCCCCAAAAACGACAAGCCCGAAGCGGACCGTCATAAGATCATTCCCAAGCAGCCTGCCGCAAAGGTGGATATTTCAACTATAAAGACAAATGAACCGCCCGTTGCAAAGAAAAAGGAAAAGCAGGGCAATGTTCAGCAAAGGGGCGAGCAGGTCACAAAGCATGTGGACACCCGCGGAAGCTATGTTGATCTCGATAAGTATAATGAAAAGTACGAGTCTATCGCACAGAGCAGCTCCAAAAAGGGAAGCGAATTTGCGGGCAGAAAGCAGAAGATAAATCAAAAGAGCCAGCAAAAGCGCGGTCAGTACGGCAAAAATATGCGTGAGACCGAAGCGCAGAAGCTTAAGAGACTGGAGCTTGAAAGAGCGAGAAAACAGCAGTTAAAGGTAATGATCCCCGATGAGATCGTTGTAAGCGAGCTTGCTTCAAGATTAAAGGTTACGGCGGCGGAGGTCATTAAAAGACTTATGCAGCTGGGCGAGATGTGTACGATAAACCAGGTTATCGACTTCGATACCGCGGCTCTCGTAGCGGAGGAATTAGGCGCGAAGGTCGAAAAAGAGGTTATCGTTACCATTGAGGAAAGACTGTTCGACGAGGAAGAAGACAACAGCGAGGATCTGACCGCAAGAAGCCCCGTAGTTGTTGTTATGGGTCACGTTGACCACGGCAAGACTTCAATACTCGACTATATAAGAAACGCTCACGTTGCCGCGGGCGAAGCGGGCGGAATCACACAGCATATCGGCGCGTACCGCGTGACCGTTGACGGCAGGGATATAACGTTCTTGGACACTCCCGGTCACGAGGCGTTTACCGCTATGCGCGCAAGGGGCGCGCAGATAACCGATATTGCCATACTTGTCGTGGCGGCGGACGACGGAATCATGCCTCAGACGGTAGAGGCGATACACCACGCAAAGGACGCGGGAGTAAGCATAATTGTGGCTATCAACAAAATGGATAAGCCCGGAGCGAATCCCGAGAAGATAAAGCAGACCCTTACCGAGTATGAATTGGTATGCGAGGAATGGGGCGGAGATATTATCTGCGTTCCTGTGTCGGCCAAGACGGGCGAGGGAATGGACACACTGCTTGAAATGGTAAATCTTACCGCCGACGTTATGGAGCTTAAGGCAAATCCCAACAGGCTTGCTAAGGGCGCGGTAATCGAAGCGAGACTTGACAAGGGCAGAGGCCCTATTGCTACCCTGCTGGTACAAAACGGCACCTTGCATTCCGGAGACGTTATTATTGCGGGTACCGCGGTAGGTCACGTCCGTGTTATGCGCGACGATACGGGACGTTCCATTAAGGAAGCGGGTCCCAGCGTTCCCGTTGAGATAATGGGTCTCGGCGAGGTTCCCTCCGCGGGCGACAGCTTTGCGGTGGTCGAGGACGAAAAGCTTGCGAGAGAATTGGTGCAGAAGCGTAAGTTTGAGGAGAAGGAAGCTCAGTTTAATCTTTATCAGAAGGTTACCCTTGACAATTTGTTCGCTCAGATCGAAGAGGGCGAGATGAAGGAATTAAGGCTTATCGTCAAGGCGGACGTTCAAGGCTCGGTCGAAGCGGTTAAGCAGTCCTTGGAGAAGCTTTCCAACAGCGAGGTCAGAGTAAGGGTAATTCACGGTGCTGTCGGTGCGGTAAGCGAAAGCGACGTAATGTTAGCCAGCGCGTCCAACGCTATCATAATCGGCTTTAACGTAAGACCCAATCCCGCCGCGCAGGAGAACGCAAAGCGCGACGGAGTTGATCTGAGACTTTACAGAATCATCTATGACGCAATAGAAGAGATCGAAACGGCAATGAAGGGCATGCTTGCGCCTAAGTACAGAGAGATCATGCTGGGCAAGGCGGACGTAAGAATGACCTATAAGATCACCGGCGTGGGACCTGTTGCAGGCTGTTATGTTACCGACGGTAAATTGCAGCGTAACTGCATGATAAGGGTAGTGCGCGACGGTATTATAGTTGCCGACGATAAGATAGCGGGACTGAAGCGGTTCAAGGACGATGCGAAGGAGGTGCCGCAGGGCTTTGAGTGCGGCGTTTCCCTTGAGAAGTTCGGTGATATAAAGGAGGGCGATGTATTTGAATGTTACTACATGGAGGAATACAGGGATTAAGATTTCTCTTTGAGTGCATTGGCAATCGCCGTTAAGAGATAAGGCGGCTGCCGCATATTAAAAGCGGCAGCCTTTGTTTTTTAAAAAAGGAAAAGCAGCGAAGCCGCGGGTGTTTTTTTCGCTTNCTTTTTGGACTCCAAAAAGGAAGCGGAGCTTAAGCTCCGCGAGGAAGCAAAGCCCCCATATGCGGCAAGATTTGGCTTATATTCGGCATATAAGGAATAAGAGCGAAGTATAAAAACCGCGCCGTAATTTTGTATTACCCCGAGAAAACCGCAAATACTATCAACAATTTCCAACCTCTTGCCCTTTTAAGAGCNTGTCTTCACAAGACGTGTGCGTAGGCTTGTAAAGACAGGTTCTAAGGGGCGTATGCGAAAGGAGGAAAAAATGGCAAATCATAATATCGCACGTCTTACCGAGGACGTAAAGCGTGAAATATCCACCGCAATGACGCAGCTCAAGGATAAGCACATTGCAAACGGCTTGGTAACGGTTACCGACGTGGAAATAACAAACGACCTCAGCTACTGCAAGGTATACGTAAGCGCGCTGGGCGGCGGTGAAAAAACGGAGGAAGCGGTAAACGCGCTGCAAAAGGCGGAGGGCTTTTTTAAAAAAAGGATAAACGCGAGAATAAAAATGCGCAAAATGCCCGAAATAACCTTTGTAGCGGATAAATCCCTCGATTATTACGAAAAGATCAATAACATCATAACAAAGCTCCCTCCCATGCGCAGCGAATCGGAGGAGGAAGCCGAAAATACCGATTCGGAAACCGAAACAGATTAACTCTTTATGAATCGTCGAAAGGATAAAGCACATGAATAAAGCGACCAATATTACTTTAGAACAAGCGGCGGAATTTTTGCTGAACAACGATAATTTTCTTATACTTTCCCACGCCAATCCCGACGGAGATACCGAGGGCTGTGCCTACGCTCTTTGCGGCGCGCTTCAAAGAATAGGGAAAAAAGCAAGAACCGCGTGCGCCGACCCTTTATCCGAAAGATTTTCATATATGAAGGAAGCTGTTGAGGAGCAGGCTTTTGAAGAAAAAACAATTGTTTCGGTAGATGTAGCCGATAAATCGCTGCTTGGGGACTTGGAAGAAAAATACGGCGATAAGATTTGTTTGGCGATAGATCACCATGTTTCTCACCGTCCCTTCGCCGAAAGAATTTTCGTTGACGATACCGCCGCCGCTGCCTGCGAGATAATTTTTGATCTGGTAAAGCTGCTGGGGGAAAACACCTTGGACGAAAAAACCGCCAAGTGCTTATACACCGGCATAGCAACCGATACGGGCTGCTTTAAGTTCGGAAATACCACGGGAGTAACTCACGAGAAGGCGGGAAAGCTGATGGAATACGGCTTTGACGCGCCCTCGCTGAATTACCTCCTGTTTGATATGAAAACAAAGGAAAGAATAAAGCTTGAACGCTATGTTTTTGAAAATATCGAATTTTTCGCGGAGGATAAGGGTGCGATAATCGCACTGTCAAAGGAAATTTTAGACAGCGTGGACGTTGAGGACGTCAACGGTATCTCCGCATTGCCGAGACAAATACAGGGCGTAGAGGTCGGCATAGTGCTTAAGCAGAAAAAAGACAGCTGGAAAGCCTCGCTGCGTTCAAACAACGTTAACGTGCAGGAGATTTGCGGCCTGTTCGGCGGCGGAGGACATTTGAGAGCGGCGGGGTGTTCGTTCCATACCGACGATGTGAACGAAGTGAAAAGACAGATAAAAGAAGCGGTGACAGATGCTGTGGGCAAGCTTTGATTTTCATGCAAAGCTTTTGTTTAGCATTAAAATTACCGTATGTAACGGCACTCGGATATTAGGTTAACATTCAAAATTGATTTGACAAGCTATCCTTAAAAGGAAAGGACTATCATAACAGTTATGAACGGAATAATATGTATTTACAAAGAAAAGGGAATGACCTCCTTTGATGTAGTGGCGGCGGTGCGCCGAATATATAATACGAAAAGAGTGGGGCATGGCGGAACATTGGACCCTATGGCCGAAGGCGTTCTGCCTGTCTTTGTGGGCAGCGCGACCAAGGCTGCGGATTTCTGCCCCGATGATACCAAGCAGTATCTGGCGGGCTTTCAGTTCGGTATCACCACCGATACGCAGGATATAACGGGAAAGGTTTTAAGCACCTGCGACGATTATGTGAGCCGCAACAAAATGCCTATGGTAGAAAGGGTCTTTTCGGGAGAACAGCTTCAGACTCCGCCAATGTATTCCGCGGTAAAGGTCAACGGACAAAGACTTTACGATCTGGCGAGAAAAGGCGAGGTTATCAGCCGACAGCCCCGCAGGATCACGATATATGAAATAAAGGTAACAAATTACGGGTATAACTGCGGAGAAATGTCGGTAACCTGTTCAAAGGGTACTTACATACGCACTTTAATACATGATATAGGTCAGAAATTGGGTACGGGAGCCGTTATGACAAGCCTTGTGCGCACAAGGTCGGGAGTGTTTAAGCTTGAGGACTGTCACAGACTTTCCGAGCTGGAGGGAAAATCGGAGCAGGAGCTGGAAAGCCTGCTTATGCCTCTTGAAAAGCTGTACGGTCAATTGCCCAAGGCGCACCTTGACGAGAAGCAGACCAAGCTTTTCAGAAACGGAGCGGAGCTGGACGCCGACAGGATATTATTCGATACTATTTACGATAAGGGTTATTATATAGAAGGTTCGGACGGTGTTTTTCTGGGACTTGGAAAGATCGGGGAAAAACACCAGCTGGAGGTAATGCGCCGATTTAATACGGAGGCTGCCGCCGCAATAGAACAAGCCGCAAAGGAGCAAAGCTATACTCCGCCTCCGCCCGTTTCCGAAGCGGAGGTAGCTCGTGAAGTACCCTTTGTTCCCAAACCGAAAAAACCAAAAACAGATCAAAGCGCGGAAGCCGTAAAGACGAATAATGATTTGCATCGGGAAATATCCGAGACAAAAGAAAGCGAAGCGGAAAGCCCTCGGGATATTTCCGCAGAGAAAACAGAGGCCGCCGAGGTCTTGGAACAGGAAAACGCCGTGCTTGACCAACAGGAAGCGGCACGGACAGAGGAAGCNNTTTCGGAAGAAATTAGCGCGGTAAGTANTGANCAAAGCGTTGAACAGGATACAAAGGAATCGTTGGAGGAAGCTGCGCCGCAGGAAACTTCGATAGAGGAAACCGAAGTATTTAAGCAGATGAATGCTATACTTGATGAACAGGAATCGGCACAGGCAGAGGACATNGTTTCGGAAGAAATTAGCGAGGTAAGCACCGAGCAAAGCGTTGAACAGGACNCAAGGGAAGTGCCGGAGGAGGCCGCGCCGCAGGAAATTTCGACAGAAGAAACCGAGGTATCGGAACAGGAAAATGCTGTGCTTGACCAACAGGAATCGGCACAGGCAGAGGACATAGTTTCGGAAGAAATTAGCGCGGCAAGCAACGAGCAAAACGTTGAACAGGAAACAAAGGAATCGTTGGAGGAAGCTGTACCGCAGGAAATTTCGCCGGAAGAAACCGAGGTATCGGGACAGGAAAACACTGTGCTTGACGAACAGGAAACTGCACAGCCGACAGAGGCTTCTTTGGAGGAAACCGACACGGCAAATACCGAACAAGGCTTAAAGGAAAACGCTATCGACGAGGATTATCTTGCTTACCTTGAAAACGCTCTCGACTTTTCGGACGAATAGCTTGCGGAAANGTTTCAATACTCGCAGCAATACCGATTTTATTTAAAAGAGTATTAAAATCCCTCTGACACTGATTTTAATTTAACAAAAAGGCGCAAAGAATCTTTTTAAGCTGAGAGTAAATACATCTGACAGAAAGGGAATGACAGCATATGACCGATATAACCGCAAGGGGCTGTAAAAACGGAAAAAGTGCGGTTGCACTTGGTTTCTTTGACGGACTGCATTTGGGACATATCGAGGTAATCAAACAGGCGTTATTGCGCACCGATCTGCTGTCGGTAGTGTTTACCTTTAACGATAAGACCATTCTCCCCAAATTTAAGGAAAGGGAAAATATAATTACCTACGATCTTAAGCTGGAGCTGCTGTCAAGAATAGGAGTAAATTATATTTTCGCTCCCGATTTTGCGGATTTGAGAGACTTGTCNGCGGAGGAATTTGTGGATAAGATATTAGTTGAAAAGCTTAACGCGGGGTTTGTCGCCTGCGGCTATGATTTTCGCTTTGCAAAGGGCGGCACTTCAACCGCTGAGGAGCTTGCGGAGATATGCCGCGGCAGGGGGATAGAAGCTTGCGTTGTGCCCGCCGTTACTTATGAAGGAGAGCCTATAAGTGCCACTGCCATAAGAGAGCTTATAAGACAGGGCGAGATCGAAAAAGCAAACACGCTTTTAGGCTATGAGCTTACCTATGTGCTTGAGGTGCAGGAAGGCAAAAAAAACGGCAGGAAAATGGGCTTCCCTACGATAAACCAAATTATNCCCGAAGGTATGATAGTACCGAAAAGGGGNGTTTATAAAAGCTGGACACAGGTAAGAAACAGAAATTATCCCTCGATAACAAATATCGGACTAAAGCCCACCATTAAGCTTGATGACGGCGAGGAAAGAGTCCAGGAAATGGAAACGCATATAATCGGCTACGAAGGAGACCTGTACGGTTTAAGAGCAAGAGTGGTGCTTCGGGAATATATGCGGGAGGAAAGAAAGTTTGAAAGCATGGATGACCTGCGCTTACAGCTTGAAAAGGATAAGGAAAGAGCGGTACAAACAGAAAATTGAGGATTGATAATTGNAAATTGCGGAANGGCTTCGCCGCGGATTTAAAAGTCAAGTGCGGATTTATGAGCCTGTTCTAAAAAATATATTAGAAAATCGTCACCTTGTTTTCACCGAAAAGTGATAACATTAATTTAATATTGAACAGAGTTTATGTAAAGCCAAAAATGTCTTTCAAAGGAAAGGAACTGCTTTAAAAATGATAGAGGTAAATAATCTCACCAAGCAATACGGAAGCAAGTTAGCGGTGAAAAATATTTCCTTTTCCGTAAAGGAAGGGGAAATATTGGGCTTCCTCGGACCTAACGGCGCGGGAAAGTCCACCACTATGAATATGCTCACAGGCTATATTTCTTCAACCTCGGGTACTGCCAGAATCAACGGCATCGACGTGCTGGAGGACCCCATAGCGGCAAAAAAATGTATAGGGTATCTGCCCGAAAAGCCGCCTGTGTACGGAGATATGACNGTAAAGGAATATCTGAACTTTGTATATAAGCTCAAAAAAAGCAAGCTGCCAAGAGAAAGCCACTTGGCGGAAATCTGTGAGCTTGTAAAGATAACCGACGTAAAAAACAGACTTATAAGAAATCTTTCAAAGGGNTATCAGCAGCGCGTGGGCTTTGCGCAGGCCTTGGTGGGGAATCCGGGAGTACTTATACTGGACGAGCCTACCGTGGGACTTGACCCTAAGCAGATAATTGAAATAAGAACGCTTATCAAAAGGCTTGGCAAGCATCATACGGTGATCCTGTCGTCGCATATCCTGCCCGAGGTTCAGGCGGTGTGCGACAGGATAGTTGTTATCAGCAGCGGCAGCATTGTTGCCAACGATACCACCGATTCCTTGGCGAAAAATCTTTCCTCCGATCATAAGCTTGTTATAAGAACGGAGGGAAACGCGGAGGAGATCAAAAAGCTGCTGTCCGCGATCCCGGGAATGGACAGAGTAATTATAAACAGAGAAGCAGAGCCCGGGGTTTACGAATTTTTCCTGGAAGCGCAGCAGGATAAGGATATACGCCGAGACGTCTCAAAAAAATTGTCCTCGAGAAATTATCCCATACTTATGATGAAGTCCAACGAGCTTACTCTTGAAGAGATATTCTTAAAGCTTACCACGGGAGACAATTACGGCGGACTGGAAAAATTCGAGCAGACCTTGGACAGCAAGGAAAAGGGGGGTAAGAAATAAATGCTTGCCATAATGAAGCGAGAGCTTTTGTCATATTTTACATCGCCGCTGGGCTATGTTTTTATAGCGGTGTTTTATCTGTTTTCGGGAGTGTTTTTGTTTTTGTTTACTTTGGCCTCTCAGTCTACGGATATGTCTTATGTTTACACGGGAATGTTTTTTGTAATGCTGATAATGATACCTATCCTCACCATGAGACTTATGGCGGAGGAAAACAGACAGAAAACGGACCAGCTCCTTTTGACCTCTCCCGTCAGTCTTACAAGGCTTGTTATGGGTAAATTCCTTTCGGCGTTTGTAATACTGCTTATCTGTATGTTTATTTTTTTGGTTTACGGCATTGTTTTGAGCTGCTTTTCTTCCGTGAACTGGGCTATTATTTTGGGTAATATTGTGGGAATGCTGCTTTTGGGTTCGCTTTGCGTTGCCGCGGGGCTGTTTGTTTCCACCCTTACCGAAAACCAGATGATAGCGGCGGTGGGCAGCATAGGATTAAACATAGTGTTTATCCTTATCGATTCCTTTGCTTCGGTAATGCCTACCAAGTTTTTGCAGGATATTTTTTACTCGCTGTCGTTTTTCAGCAAGTATAATGAGTTTACAATAGGTATATTCAGTCTTTCCAATATTTTCTTTTTCGCAAGCGTGGCATTTATCTTTTTGTTTTTAACGGTAAGAGTACTCGAAAAGCGCAGATGGGCGTAATTGCCGCAAATGTGAAAATGAAGGCGCATATGGCGTGATTTCTGCAAAGGAAAGGAATAAATTTTAAAATGAGCAAAAAAGATTTGGATTTAAATAAAGAAAATACAGAGGAAGAGAAAGAAATCTCACAAGCGGAGGTTTCCGCCGATGAGGCTTCGGAATCTGACACCGAGGCGGCCGCCGACATTGAGGACAGCGGTGAAGCAAACGAGAAAAAAGAAGCCGTCTCCGAAAAGCCTGCTAAGGAAAAGCCAGTAAGCGGCAGAGGAAAACGATTAAAGCATGGTGCGCTGTCCGTTGTGTTTACCGTGATTTTCGTAACGGCGATAGTACTTATAAATATTATCTTCAATATGGTACTGGACAGATTTGATATTTCCGCCGACCTTTCCGATAATTCCATGTATTCTATCGATTCCACAACCACGGATTACGTGGCGGGTATTCAGGACAATATCACTATTACCGTTACCGCTGAGGAAACGGATTTTGAAAACGCGGGAGCATATTACAAACAGGTAAGCGAGATAGTCAAGACCTTTGCGGCGACTAATCCAAGAATAACCGCGCAGTACCTTGACTTGGATTCAAACCCCGCCTTTTATTCCAATTACGGAGCAACCCTTACCGCAGGCTCTATAATAGTCGAGTCGGAAAAAACGGGGAGAAACACAATAATTACCCCCAGCGATTATTTGTCGCCAAAGTACAGCTTTAACGGAAACGAGATAACCTCCGATGAATACAGCATGTACTACCAGTTGGGCTACGGTTCTACGGGACTGCTTACCGTGGAGTACTACGCGGCGGCGGAAAGATGCTTTTTATCGGGAATAATGAGCGTTACCGATGAAAGCCCCGTAAGAGTTGCGGTTCTGACCGAGGACTACGGCGCAAGCTCCCCCTCGGCTCTTATAAGCATGCTGGAGGCTAACGCCTATATTATTGAAGAAATCAAAATAACAAGCGTTGAAACAATCGACGCGGATATTGATTTTGTGATCCTCTTTGCGCCTATTTATGATTTTACCAACGACGACTTGAATAAAATAGATATGTGGCTGGATAACGGCGGAAAATATGACAAGAATTTAATGTATATAGCGGCGGCTGCCGTTGACGAGCTGCCCAATCTGAACGCATATCTTAAAGAGTGGGGCCTTTCCCTGGGTACGGGATATGTGTTCCAGACCAACGACTACGCCTATAACGGTGCCAATACCTATCAGACCTTATCTCTTGCGGAGGGAACTTACAGCGAGGGCATAGACACTATGACTAAGCAGACGCAGGGCGATCGTTTGAAGCCTATCGAACTGCTTTTTGACGATTACTCGATTTACTCTACCGAAGCGATAGTTTCCTCTTACAGCGGTTCCGTTATCGCTCCCTTTAACGGATTGGACGGCTTTGACCCCGCTTCCGCGGAGCAGTCAGGCTCTTTCCCCGTTGTGGCAAGCTCTGCAAANACCTATTATGAGGGAGTTGAACCTCACCAAAGCCGTGTTTACGTAGCAAGCGGACATTATATTGTAGACCGAACCTTTATGGAATCAACTTACCTTAACAATTCCGATGTGTTTTTAAATATCTTTAATTACGCCAGCGGCAAGGATAAGGTGGAAATCTCGGTTTCTCCNAAGTCCTTCTCGGTGCCGACCTTTGANATTACCGCTTCTCAGAGACAGACCATAGGTGCGGTTTTCGCAATAGTTGTACCATTAGCGGTGGTAGCGGCGGGAGTCGTTGTAATAATACGCCGCAAGAGAAGATAAGTCAAAAAGCTATTTCCAAAAAGGAGAAGTACGTTTATAAATGAAAATAAATACAGGCAGTAAAAATTTCCGTATAATACTGTTTTCCGTTATCGGACTTGCGGTTTTGGCGGCGGTAATACTGATACTGACCTTGACCTCGCCCGACAGCGGTGAANCGGGTATGGAAGAGGAGACNACAACCACCACAATCGACCCCGCCTTAATGCTTCAGCCTGAGGATAAAGGCGATATAGAAAGCATTTATATAGAAAACGGCAATGGCAGCTTTACCGTAANGCCCGTTACAAACGGGGACGGCGATAAAATTTGGATCGTTGAGGGAATGGAGGATATTGACGAGGGGCTTTGGGTTCAGAGCAGCCTTGAAAATATCTCAAAGACTCTTACGGGAATGACCGCCCGCTCCGTTATAGAGGAAAATCCCGAGGACTTGGATCAATACGGCTTGGTGAATCCGCAGGCTAAGGCAACAGTAAGGTACAGCGGCGGCGAAAGCTTTACTCTGCTTATCGGCGGAAATGTTGTCAGCGGTTCGGCAAGCTATGTTAAGACAGGGGACAGCGATACGGTTTATTCATATTATACCTATAATTTAAGCAGTATTGTGAATAACGACCCCATGTCCTTTATCAATACCGCGGCAATGCCCTCCTACGATTCTTCGACCGCGCCCGAAATAAAGAAAATAACCGTAAAGCGAAAGGACTTGGACGCGCCCATCATTCTGGAAGCACTTCCCGAGGTGCCGGAGGACAGCATACAGGTGTATGCTTACGCCTTTACCTCTCCTTACGATGTATATCTTGATCTGACGGAGGGNAACACTTATCTGAACGCCATGTTTTCGCTTACCGCCGATAAAGCGGCATATGTAAATCCCACCGACGAACAGAGGGCGGAAACGGGTCTGGACGATCCATTCTGCGAGGTGGATATGTTAGCGGGAGATACGATTTACAGACTTTATATCGGAAATTCGGTTACCGAGGAGGTAACGGACGAGGAAACGGGAGTAACTGCCACTGAGCTTAAAGGCTTTTACGCAATGAGCAATCAGGTCAAGGACGTTATCTACTATTTCAGTGCCGACAAGCTCGTATGGGCAACAATGGAGCCTACGCGCTATATGTCAAAGCTGTTCTTAATGCCTTACATTTACGATTTGGATACCGTTACCTANCGTGACGAAAACTGTGAGTTTACCGCGGTGGTAGAGGGCAACGCCGACGAGGGTAAAGTGATACTCAACGGCAANGACAGCGATATAGACAGGTTTAAGACATTTTATCAGTTCCTTGTAAGCTGCCGCGGCGAGGAGATATACACAGATGAAGAAAAAGGTGATTTTATTGCCGAATTTTCCTATACCTACGATGACAGCAGGGAACCCGACACCGTTGTTTTGTATGGCTCCGACGACCGCACGGTAATTATAGAGGTGAACGGGAAGAATATATTCAAGACAAAATGGAATTACGGNACGCGGCTAAAGGAAAANGCGCAGGCTTATCTGAACGGCGAAGAGGTAATTCTGAATTATTGATAAAAATAAAGCGAAAAGGAGAAAGAACAATGGCAGAGCAGAAATTTTTCACTTATAAGGGTTTACCTTTGGTACGCAAGGGGAAACAAATCTATTACGGCAATATGAGCGATGAAACGGTTACNACGCTGCAAATAATGTCAACGCGCAATGTTAACGGCTTGGAGGTCGCGGACAGGGTAAAGGTCTGGCTTATGCTGACTAATACGGAAGGGGTNGACGCCAGCGAGATCATGAAAAAATCCTGCGAAAGAACAGGGCTTTATGAGGCTTTGGATATTGCNTATATNTGGCTGGAGAGAGATAAGCAGGGGGCTTGAACGTAGTAAAGCATGTTTGATAAACAAAAAAATCGGTCTTCCGCATTGCTCGCGGAAGACCTTTTTTGAATATGCGTAGTATACAAAATGTAAAATAAGCTTAAATTATATCTTTGCGTAAATTATCTCATTGCCATGCTCTTTAACCAATCTCTCAATATCGGCAAAATCAATAAAAACGGTAGCTGTATTTTCATTCGGGTGCAAGGCAAAATGCTTTTCTCCCTTCAACTCCTCGTCAAACACAACGGTCACCGCTCTTTCCTCGTCATTNAGCACGCAAAAAGAGGAGATCGATCCCGGCCTTACCTTCAAGTANCTGTCAAGCCGCTGCTCCGATGCGAAGGACAGCCTTGTAGAGCCTATTTCTTCAGCCAACAGCTTCAAATCGGCCTTTTTGTCAATAGTAGTCACCACCAAATAATGCTTATCGCCTTTGGCGTTTCTTAGAAAAAGGTTTTTGCTTACCTTATATCCGTCCCATATATCAAGACCGCATTTTTCATTATCCTCCGCCGAGAACACGGCGATATGCTCTTCCTTGCGGTAGCTTATACCCATTNTTTCGAGNGTCTCGTACACAATAGGCTGTCCCGACATTATTTTTTTCCCCATTTCATTGAAATGTCAAACGCCTTTACACTGTGAGTAAGCGCGCCCAAGCTTATAATGTCAACGCCCGTTTCGGCTATCTCCCTTATTGTATCAAGGGTAACGTTCCCGCTGGCTTCAAGCTTTGCTCGTCCCGCTGTCAGCTCTACCGCCTTTTTCATTTCCTCGCAGCTCATATTGTCAAGCATTATAACGTCGGTTTTACAGTCCAACGCTTCTTTTACGTCTTCAAGAGTACGCGCCTCCACCTCTATTTTCAGCATATGCCCGGCCTTTTCGCGCAAAGCGTTTACCGCCGCGGTTATTCCGCCGTAGGCGTCAATGTGGTTGTCCTTAAGCATGGCNGCGTCGGTGAGGTTGTAGCGGTGGTTTTTGCCGCCGCCCGCAACTACCGAGTATTTCTGTAAGGGTCTNAGTCCCGGCAGGGTCTTTCGGGTATCGGTGACGGAGGCATTTGTNCCCTCCACCAAGTCAACGCATTTTCTTGTATAGGTTGCTATNCCGCTCATGTGNTGTATAAGATTCAGGGAAGTGCGCTCGGCCTTCAGCATGGCGGCGGTGNTGCCCTTAAACTCCGCTATAACGTCGCCCTTTTGCACCCTGTCGCCGTCCTTAAACAAAAACTTTACCTCGATGTTTTCGTCAAGNAGCTTAAACACACGCGCCGCCACTTCAACTCCCGCCANCACGCCGCTGTCCTTTGCCATAAAGTAGGCTTCGGAAATGTCGTCCTCGGGGATAAGCAGGTCGGTGGTGCTGTCGATGTAATTGATGTCCTCGGTCAAAGCGGTTTTGATGATGTCGTCAATGTAAAATTGCTGTAATTTCATTGTTGTGTGTACCTTTCTTTTTATGTTATATTGTGATTTGGTATTCTCCGCATTTTTCCAAGGCCTCCGTTTGCCCCTGCAAAGCGGAAAGACGATACCAATGCTTGGCTTCTTCTATGTCAATATCAACGCCAATGCCCTCCTCGTAAAACTGCGCCAAATTAAACTGTGCGTCCCTGTCGCCGTGCTCGGCGGAGCGTTTTGTCCAATATACGGCNTTGTCAATGTCCTTTTCAACGCCTATTCCCTCAAGATAAAAATAGCCCGCCTGACATTCCGCCAAAGGGTAGCNNTTTTCGGCAAGCTCCAAATGTCCCTCAAAGCATTTATCGGGAGCGGTGTTCAGATATTTTTCTATAAGCTCATTGCAGCGGTCAAATTCGGGGCAAGGTGTGTAGTAACCCATTTTGTTGTTCTCCTTGAATCATAAGTTAAAATTCAAACCACCAAAAAACAGGTGAATATTTGAGTGCTGTAAGGAATGCGGTAATTGCGGTAAGAAAAAAGAGAAACGCAAAAACACGGTTGCTTCTCCAACTGTATATGCCCAAGAAAATCAACAGTCCGATAACGGCAAAGCTTTGTATGTCTTGATAGTAAAAAAACAAGTTTATATTAAAAAAGAAGTTTAACAGACCTGTTACCGATATGAACAAGGCGGTCAGTATTACCATTATCATGGAGATTTTTTCTATAACATTGCTTTCTTTCCATTTTTCTCTTATCTTCATTTTGTACCCCCAAAAAACTCACAGTTCCAAAGCTTTTTTCAAATCCGTAATATACCGTTCCTGTTGCTTTTTCAAATACACTTTAACAAAAGGCTTCATAAATATCTTTTTCGACTGCCTCTCTTCAATAAATTCGCTGTGCCGCTGGCAGTCGGTAGGCGAGGTCACTGTTTCTCAAACCTATTGAATATCGCTTTGGAGCAATATTTTTATTTTTACTTCAGCCATGCTCCGATTCCTTTCGGTTAAACCAGCCTTCTCGGCAGTCCCTCAAACAATCCGTCCATTTCATCATGCGTCATAGCCCTTATCATCATCCAATTTCCCGACCCCGCTATAAAGAAGGGTTCAAGCCGTTTCATGGCCTCGTGATATTCCATTTGCCCGATAATGCCGCCCTGCGGATTGGTAAGGCTTACCATTGTGATTATCCAATTATCGATTTTCTTACCCTCAATTGCCCACTGTTCCTCGGGAACAAGAGGAAAAATCGAGTCGCAGTCCTCGGTAAGCGCAAAGCCTATCAGCAGACCGTCCTCTCCCTCTTTTTCATAAACGCTCGGATTGGCGCGGTAGGCGTCCTCCCACCTTTTGGCTATTTCTTCGGGGGTAAGGCTTTGATTGGTATTTGACATGTCTTTATTATTTTTGCTTGATTTTTTTGAAAACAGTCCCATATTATTTTCCTTTATTGTTTATTGCTTATTGTTTTTTATTAGTCCTCGCCGTTTCCTTTCCCTCTCTCNACGACCTCGCCCAAAATAATATATGCCACCGCCGCCACCGANTTAGCCTCGATATAATCGGGTGTCAAAGCGTAATTGCCATTATCNAGCATTTCCTTTATCTCTTTTACTCTTGCAAGCCCCTTTTCCGCTTCCTCATAGTTTGGCACTACAAAGTAAGCCTTCTGCATAATATGGCGTATCTCTGTACGCAGTCCCGAGGGCAGGGCTTCGCCGTCGGGAGAACGGAATTCTCCNTCAACGGGNGTGTANTCCTTTTCGGCGGGAGTGGTAAGATTTATCTGTTCNGCAATAAGNCNGCTGAATACCAAGGCTTCAAGCAGNGAATTTGAAGCAAGCCNNTTCATTCCNTGTACGCCCGTATGCGCACATTCTCCCGCCGCGTACAAGCCCTTTACAGAGGTCGCGCCGTTGCCGTCAACATCGATACCGCCCATTAAATAATGCTGNCANGGGTAAATCGGGATAGGNTCTTTTGTCATATCATAGCCCTTTTCAAGCACACGCTTATATATCATAGGGAAGCGGTTTCTTACAAATTCGGGGTCTTTATAGGAAATATCCAGCCAGAACTCGTCGCTTCCTACNGCTTCCTGTTCCTTCATCATGCACTTTGAAACAACGTCGCGGGGGGCTAATTCCTTGCGTTCGGGNTCGTACTTGTGCATAAACCTTTCCTTGTTGGCGTTAAGCAGGTACGCGCCCTCGCCTCTTACCGCCTCGGAAACCAGAAAGCACTCGCGGTTTTTCCTGTCGGCAAAGGCGGTGGGGTGGAACTGTACATAGCTTAAATGCTTTATTCTCGCACCCAGATTATAGGCAAACTGTATGCCGTCTCCCGTGGCTATGGCGGAATTTGTTGTAAAATCATAAACTCTTCCTATTCCACCTGTTGCCAAAACCACTGCTTTTGTGGTATAATAATGATGCTTGCTTTCCTTGAAAATATCAAGGNGGAAATCGTCTCCCTCCTTTTCCAGCCCCAAAAGGTGAGAGTTTTCCATTATGGTAAGGTTTTTCAGCTTTATGACCTGATCGATNAGNGCGGTAACTATCTCAAAGCCCGTGCTGTCCTTGTGGTGTGCGATGCGGTGACGGGAATGTCCGCCCTCTAAGGTCAGATTTACCGAGCCGTCGGGATTGCGGTCAAAGTCAACGCCGTACTTTATCAGGTTTTTAACGTCGGTCGGCCCCTGTTCCACAAGTATCTTCAGATTGTTCATATCGTTCTTGTAGCCGCCCGCGANAAGGGTGTCCTTGATATGCAGCGAATAATCGTCGTCCTTGGGGTTCATTACCGCCGCGACGCCCCCCTGCGCCAACGCCGAATTACACAGCGTTATCTCCTTTTTGGANATCATAAGGATCTTTAACGCGCGGTTAAGGTTCAAGGCGCAGTACAAGCCCGATACTCCCGANCCTACTATAATTACGTCGAATTTTTCAAATTGCATTGCAAGCATCTCCTTTTTTACCTTTTACAAGGTGAAAATTGTATTNACGGGGGTTTATCCCCCATTTAGAAAGGACTGATCAAAGTGGTAATTTTTATTAGAATTTCCGTAAAGTGATTGAAATTTTATCCAAAGGAGGAGATTAAAATGATCATTAAGTAATTTTACGCATATTTGATACTATTTTCAANTATCAGATATGCCGGCATAATNCAATCCGAAAATAACAATCCTTTGGAGGTATATATGACTGAAAATAATATTACAAACGAAATAATAACAAAAGCGATCCTTGCCGCCGCTGACTGCGGTGAATATGACTGCGAATCGTCCATGAAGGAGCTTGAAGAGCTGGCAAAAACCGCAGGGGCGGAAGCTGCGGCTCAGGTAGTCCAGAAGCGTCCCGCTCCCGAACCCGCCACCGTACTCGGCGAGGGGAAGATCGAGGAATTAAGAGACCTGACCGAGCAGCTTGAAGCCGATCTGATAATATTCGACTGCGAATTAACGGCAAGTCAGATAAGAAATATAGAAAAGATCGTCAACGTAAGAGTTATCGACCGTACCATGCTTATTTTAGACATCTTCGCGGGCAGAGCCGTTTCAAACGAGGGTAAATTACAGGTGGAGCTGGCTCAGCTTAAATACCGTCTGCCGCGGCTTGCGGGAATAGGCGCGTCTATGTCGAGACTTGGAGGCGGTATCGGAACAAGAGGTCCCGGTGAAACAAAGCTTGAAACAGACCGCCGTCACATAAGAAGCAGGATAAACAAGCTTGAGGAAAACCTTAAGGAGCTTGAAAAAAGAAGGGACTTTTCCCGTTCAAGGAGAAAAAAGGATAATGTGCTTACCGCCGCGATCGTTGGTTACACCAACGCGGGAAAGTCGACTCTGCTCAATAATCTGACGGGCGCAAACGTGTTGGCGGAGGATAAGCTTTTCGCCACGCTTGACCTGACCTCGAGGGGTATCGAGCTTCCCGACGGGCGGACAGTTATTGTGATAGACACGGTAGGACTTATCCGCAGACTCCCCCATAATCTTGTTGAAGCCTTTAAATCCACATTGGAGGAAGCCGCCAGTGCCGATATTATTCTTCATGTCTGCGATATAAGCGACAGTGAAGCGGCGGAAAAGGCGGAAACCACAAGCAGTCTTTTGGCTGAGCTTGGCTGCGGAGAAATTCCCGTTATAAACGTACTGAACAAGTGCGATTTATTGGAAAACAACATTCCCGAAAGCTCGGACACCGTTAAGATATGCGCCAAGACGGGAGAGGGCTTCGATCGGCTGTTAAAGGCCATTGCGGAAAATCTTCCCGAAAGCGCGAAAAGGATAAAGCTTTTGCTGCCCTACGACAAAGGGAATCTTACCGCAAGGATAAGGGAAAAGGGCAAGATTTTTTCCGAGGAGTACAAGGAAAACGGAATCGAGGTCGACGCTTTGGCGGATATTGCGATTTTAAAGGAATTGAGTCCCTTTGAAATAAAATAGTGTCGGTATAATACTAATAACCATTTAAAAAGCGGTTTATCCGCTTTTTAAATATCCTGCCGCAAAGCGGCAGGACGAGGGAGCAAAGCTCCCTCGGTTATTGTATTGAACGTACATAACCTGCGCCTATCGGCGCACCTTCGGCTTTGCCGAAGGATTTGATTTGTGGATTTTATCCACAAATCAAATGGTTATTAGTATAAGAAAATATTTTTACAGCACCGCGTTTTTGCGGTGCTGTATTATTATACTAATTATCCTCTTGGATGCTGTTCTTATCTACTTCGGTACCGCCTATTCTTCTGATTCCGAGAACATGGCAGCTTCCGCCGCCGAACACTTTCTCGAGGCACATTTTAAATTCCTTAAGCATCTCCATAGGGACAAACGCCTGAATAGTACCAGCAAAGCCGCCGCCGTGCACACGGGAAGCTCCCTTGCGCTTAAGTACGTCTTCGGCAACGTTTAAGCCGATGCCAAGTCCCTGATTTCTTACATCATTGGTTGAGAAAACGTTTTGGAGATATTTATAAGAGCTGTTGCCGCTTTCCTTGATAGAATCCAAAAACGCGTTAAAATCGCTTGATTTAAGGGCGTGTACCAGCTTATCCACACGTTCGTTTTCGTCAAAGAAATGGAGCGAACGAAGCACCGCTCTGTCACCGAATTCCGAACGCAGAATATCCATGTTAAGCATAATATCCTCGCGGCATATCTGACGGAGGTAATCAACGGAAAAATGCTGCGCTACCGACTTCATTTCGTACGGTATAGCGGCGTAATCGGGGGTCAGATCGGCGTGATCTCCCTTGGTGTCGATAATGCAGAGCGCGTGGTCAAAAGAAGAAAAATCAATATCGATTTTGTCGATTATCGGGCTTTCGGTGTCCTTAAAGTCAATGGAAACAAAGCCGCCGACGGAGGAAGCCATTTGATCCATTAAACCGCTGGGCTTTCCGAAATACTCGTTTTCCGCGTATTGCGCGATCTGAGCTATTTTTATCGCGCCTATGCCGCCGTTGTTGTAAAGGCTGCTTAAAATATTTCCCACAAGCACCTCGAAAGCCGCGGAGGAGCTTAAGCCGCTTCCCTTTAATACATTAGTGGTAGTATAGGCTTTAAAGCCGCCTATTTTATAGCCGCTTTTCTTAAATCCCGCGGCAACGCCTCTTATGAGCGCGTCGGCGGTATTTTTTTCGCTTTCCTTTACCTCAAGGTCGTTTATATCGATGACGCTTTCATCGAAGCCCTCGCTTTTTAAAGCTATTTTGGGAATGTTCATAGGCTCCACAACGGCGATAACGTCAAGGTTTACGCTTGCCGCAAGCACCTTTCCGTGGTTATGGTCTGTGTGATTGCCGCCTACCTCGGTTCTGCCGGGCGCGGAAAACAGGCGAAAACCGTCGCTTATACCGCCGAAATAGTGTTTGTAGCTTTCAATGGCGTTTTTGTAGCGTTCTTTTTGAATTTGAATGTCCTTGGAGCTATACAGTTCGGTAATGGATGCAGGATTTGACATTTTGGTTTTTCCTTTCTTTTGGATTTGTTATACTAAATTATTCTTTTTCGGTATAAAATAAATGATACTTTCGTTCGCGGTGACCGTAAACGCTGAGCACCAGCCCCATTGCAACGTACAGAGACACGGTGGAGGTGCCGCCCGCGCTTATGAACGGCAGCGGGATGCCTATAACCGGCAGCACCGCCAGAACCATTCCTATATTCAATACCGCATGTATCATAACCATGGCAAAAACGCCGATACAAATGTATTTTCCCAAAAGGTCCTTTGCCTGGACGCTGTTCATGTATATCTTCATACATATCATCATAAGCACCGCTATCGTGCCGATACAGCCCACAAAGCCCAGCGCGTTGCCTATAAAGGCGTAAATAAAGTCGTTGTGTATAAAAGAGGTGTATACATAATCACCCTTGTCGGCGAACAAGCCCACTCCCGTAAGCTTTCCGCTTCCCAAGGCTATTCTTCCCCAATATTGCTGATACCAGATACCCTGTATTTCGTTTTGCTGCATTTCCGCGTCAAACAAAACGAGAAAACGCGCCTTGTGGTGGGGCTGCATTAAAAAATTCCACGCAAAATACACCGCCGCAGGCACCGCCGCGCAGCCCAAAAGTATATACTTCCAGCTTAAGCCCGCCACTATAAGCATTACCACAAAAATAAACAAAAACACCAAGGCCGTTCCGTCGTCGCCCTGCAAGGATATAAGCCCCACGGGGATCATGCCGTGTACGCAAAGCAAAATAAAGTGAGGAAGCCTGTTCATGTTTTTGCCTACCTTGTAAAGATGGGTGGCAAAGGTCATTATAAACGCGTCCTTAAGCAGTTCGGACGGCTGAATGGTGAAGCTGCCTACCTTGAGCCAGCCTATATCGTCGGCACCGTCTACACCCTGACCCAAGCTTGTGAAAAGTAGCAGAGTAAGTATTAAAGCTGCGGGAGCGTATATAAACCATATTTTTGAAATAAATCTGTAATCTATGGCGGCAACCGCCAGCATTGCCGCGACGCCCAAGCAAAGGGCAGTGATCTGAGTTTTGTAATAGCCCGCGCTTACCGAGGCGAAATTGCTTACATACATGCTGTACAAAAGTATTATTCCGAAAACGCTCGCCGAAACGCACAGCAAAATAAGCACCTTATCCAGCCGCTTAATATATTCAAATGCGATTTTAAAAGCTCTTTTTATCATCTGTGTCCTTATATAAGTTATTAAAAGCCATTAAGCTTAAATTTTCGTTAATTTTTATTACTATATATTATTATATACTTTTTGGCAAATTTTTTCAATAGATATTGCCAAGTTTGTGTAAAAAATATTCCCGACATGCAAAGACATAGTATAAACAAAAATTATTGCACCGATAAAGAGCCTTGTTCGCGCCCCGACAGACGAGTAAAAATCATGTTGATTTTTTTCCCTTTTCGTGTTACAATATCAAAAGAAATTTTTTGAAGATCAAAAGGAAAAAATATCCGACATGTTTAAGCTTTTAAAATATTTAAAGGGCTATATCCCCCAAAGCATCATAGCTCCGCTTTTTAAATTCCTTGAAGCAAGCTTTGAATTGGCGGTGCCTATCGTAATGGCAAGCATTATAGACACCGGCGTTAAAAATAACGACGAGGGCTACATTTACAAAATGGGGCTTGTTTTGGTGCTGTTGGGAATTTTTGGCTTGGCGGCGGCAATAACGGCTCAGTATTTTGCGGCAAAGGCGGCTTTGGGCTTTGGAACGGCACTTCGGCGCGATTTTTACAAGCACCTGAATACGTTATCCCACGCCGAAATAGATAAGATCGGCGCGCCTACCATGATAACAAGAGTAACCAACGATATAAATCAAGCGCAGACGGGCATAAATATGTTTTTAAGGCTGTTTTTGAGAAGCCCGTTTATTGTTATAGGCTCTATCGTGATGTGCCTTACAATAAGCCCGTCGCTGACCTTGATATTCGGCATTGCCGCGCCTGTTATCGGTCTTATTATTTATCTTATAATGTCGAATACGATACCAAAATATAAGCTTATACAGTCAAGGCTGGATAAGGTGTCGCTGCTCACCCGCGAAAATCTTTCGGGTGTCAGGGTAATAAGGGCGTTCGCAAGGCAGAAAAACGAAAAAGAGGATTTTGACGAAGAAACGGGAGAGCTGCTGAAAGCGCAGGTAAGAGCGGGTAGGGTTTCCGCTTTGCTTAATCCCCTTACCTTTGCGGTAGTAAATCTCGCGATCGCGGCTATACTGTGGTTCGGCGGCGGTTCGGTTGACAGCGGAGCAATTACGCAGGGCGAGCTTATCGCGCTTGTTAACTATATGAATCAGATACTGCTTGCGCTTATAGTGGTAGCCAACCTTATTATAATTTTAACCAAGGCAAGCGCAAGCGCGTCGCGAATAAACGATGTTTTTGCCATAACCCCCTCCGTTACCGACGAAGGTAACGTACCGCAGACGGCTGTATACGGCGCGGCGGCTGTTGAACTGAAAAACGTTACCTTTGCCTATCATAAGGATAAGCCTACGCTTGAAAATATCACCGTTTCGGTAAAAAAAGGCGAAACTGTGGGAATTGTGGGAGGTACGGGTTCTGGCAAAAGTACGTTTGTGAATCTAATCCCCAGATTTTACGATATTACGGAGGGAGAGCTTCTGATAGACGGGGTAGATGTAAGAAAATACCCCTTAAGCCAGCTCAGGGAAAAAATAGGTATAGTGCCGCAGCGAGCCGTGCTGTTTAAAGGTACGATACGATCCAATATGAAGTGGGGCAGGGAAAACGCCACCGACGAGGAGATATGGGCCGCGCTTGAAACGGCGCAGGCGGCGGAATTTGTAAGAAAGCTGCCCGACGGCATAGATTCGGCTGTTGAACAGGGAGGAAGAAACTTTTCGGGAGGACAAAGACAAAGGCTCACCATTGCAAGGGCGGTGATAATGAAGCCCGAAATAATCATACTCGACGATTCCTCCTCTGCTTTGGACTTTGCCACCGACGCGGCTTTGAGAACGGCTCTGGCGAGAGATATTTCCGAAAGCACCGTATTTATAGTGTCTCAGAGAGCCTCCAGTGTTAAGCATGCGGATAAGATAATCGTGCTTGACGACGGACAGGCGGTAGGAATAGGGACTCACGGCGACTTGTTCGAGAATTGTCATATATACCGCGAAATATGCCTGTCTCAGATGTCGGAAAGCGAAGCAAAGGAAAATTAATACTAATTCCAACTTAAAAAGGTTCTAACCTTTTTAAGTTGGAATTACACCCTAAACACTATTTTCAAATTATCCACTAAAATTTTGCAATCATTTAATTTGAAAATAGTATAAAATATTACCTATAACGGAAGGACTGAACTNATATAAAATGGCTGATAAAGCAAAAGACAGCAAAGGCATTTTAAAGCGCATACTCCGATTTTCAAAGCCGCATTTGCATTATCTTGTTTTTGCGTCGATCTTTTCAATTATAAACGTTGCTTTGACCTTATATATACCTATTCTTATAGGAAACGCCGTAGACTGCGCGATAGAAGCGGGTAAGGTGGATTTTAACGCAATGCTGCCCATTCTTATAAAGCTTATTATTTCCGCGGCAATAGGCGCGGGGGCAAGCTGGCTCATGAACCTTTGCACAAACAAAATCACTTATCTGACCGTACGCGATATACGCCGCGCCGCTTTTGACAAGCTTCAGATNGTGCCTTTGTCATATATAGACTCACACCCTCACGGCGATCTGATAAGCCGCATGATAACCGATACCGATCAGATCTCGGACGGTCTGTTAATGGGTTTTACNCAGCTTTTTACGGGTATAGTNACGATCTTGGGAACACTGTGCTTTATGCTGTCCATTAACGTGTGGATCACCCTTATAGTAGTGCTTATAACGCCCCTGTCGTTTTTTGTGGCTTCCNTTGTGGCAAAGCACAGCTTCGATATGTTCAGAAAGCAGTCGGACACAAGAGGAAAAATGACCTCGCTGGTGGAGGAAATGATAGGCGGACAGCACTTGGTCAAGGCGTTTTCTCATGAAAAAAGCGCGGAAGCCGAGTTTGAAGTCATCAACGAGGATCTGCGCAGGTACAGTATCAANGCTATTTTCTTTTCTTCCTTGACCAACCCGTCCACCCGTTTTGTAAACGGACTTATTTACGCGGGAGTAGGCGTTTTCGGCGCGATAAGCGTGCTTTCTCCCACAGGNGCTATTACGGTGGGTCAGCTCAGNTGTTTCCTGACATACGCAAATCAGTACACCAAGCCCTTTAACGAAATTTCGGGAGTAGTTACCGAATTGCAAAGCGCGCTTGCTTCCGCCAAGCGTGTTTTTGAGGTGATCGACGCGGAGCGCGAAATACCCGAAATTCCCGACGCCGTTGTGCTTTCTCCCGATAAGGTCNACGGAANNGTTGATATTGAAAACGTGTCCTTCTCTTATGTTAAAGAAAGACCCTTGATAGAAAATCTCAATCTTGCGGTCAAAAAAGGACAGCGCATAGCGATAGTAGGCCCTACGGGCTGCGGCAAAACAACTCTTATTAACCTTTTAATGAGATTTTATGATGTAAACGAGGGAGAGATCAGGGTAAGCGGTACTCCGATAAAGGAGATAACAAGAAACTCGCTGCGCGGCTCTTACGGAATGGTTTTGCAGGAAACATGGCTTAAAAACGGAACGGTGTTTGAAAACATTGCCTACGGTATGCCCGACGCTACCGAAGAGGAGGTCGTTAACGCCGCAAAGGCCGCCCACGCTCACAGCTTTATAAAAAGACTGCCCGACGGGTACAATACAAAAATTTCCGACGATGAGACCAATATTTCACAGGGACAGAAGCAGCTGCTTTGTATCGCGAGGGTAATGCTCTGTCTGCCTCCAATGCTGATACTTGACGAGGCCACCTCCTCAATAGACACCATGACTGAAATACGCATACAAAAGGCGTTTGCCAAGATGATGCAGGGGAGAACAAGCTTTATAGTTGCTCACAGGCTTTCCACCATTAAGGAGGCTGATTGTATTCTTGTAATGGAGTCGGGGCATATAATCGAAATGGGCAGTCACGAACAGCTTATCGAAAAGGGCGGATTTTACGCCAATCTTTATAACAGCCAATTTAATACTAATCCCTTTTTAAAAAAGTGATTAGTGTTTCGGGTGCAATCCAATTTTAAACTATGTTTAAAATTGGATTGGTATAAGGCAACTTAATTAAACTTGAAAGGAAACATATAATGCAGATATTTATATCCCACTCCTCAAAAAACGCAAAGGAAGCGCAGGAGGTATGCAGGATAATCGAACAGGCGGGTCACAAGTGCTTTTTGGCTCCCCGTGATATTCGTTCGGGGCATGAATACGCCGAGGAAATCATAGACGGTATCGACAGCTCCGAAGCCGTGGTTTTGCTTTTGTCCGAAGCGGCAAACAGCTCCCCACATGTTCTAAGGGAAATAGAAAGGGCTGTAAGCAAAAAGCTCTCCGTTATCGTATACAAGCTTGAAGACGTTAAATTAAGCAAGTCAATGGAATATTTCCTTATGACTCACCAATGGGTCAACGAAAAGCTTGACAAAGGTTATAAGGAAATTCTGAACTGCATAAACGGACTGTCCGACAAAGAAGATTCCGATTACGCGGAACCCGAGCAATACACGGCGTCGTATAAATCAAGCAAAAAGGGCTTAATTGTTAAAACGGCTGTTGCCGCGGCGGCGGTTATTGTTTGCGTTGCTGCTTCAATACTGGTTTTCGGCAATTCAAATAAGCCCGAATCCGTTATGAATGAAAATATTTTCACGGAAAGCGGGGAAGGCACGCCCATAACAGAAGAAACAACGGTAACCGAGATCACGGCAGAAAAGGAAAAAACCGAAGCGTTATCCGAAACAGCATCGGAAGCTTTAACGGAAGCGGCAAAAGAAACTCTTTCCGAAACCGCGGCGGAAAACTCCACGCAAGAGGTTACGGAGACGGCCGAGCCTGTTTACGCGGCGGAAAACACAGAGTCCGTCACCGAAGCGGCAACGGCGAGTGAGACCGCAGCCGAAGCTTCAACATCAAGTGAGCCCGTGACCAAAGCGTCGGAAGCAAGCGAGACCGAGCCTGCTGCTGCCGAACCGAAAGCCGAGCTTGGCGACAGCTTTATATTGGGAGAATATTTGGGCGAGCCTATAAAATGGCGTATAATACAGATTTCCGAGGACGGGAAAACGGCTGTCGTTATTGCTAACGATATACTTACCATGAAGGCGTTTGACGCGGCCGAGTGCGGCAAATACAATTCCTACAACGGCGTAAATTACTGGAACGTTCCTCCGCAGAATATGACTAATGAAACAGAGCGTTTAGTCAGGGGCGATAACAGCTGGGCACTTTCAAACCTGCGCACATGGCTTAATTCAAGCAGAGATAATGTTACATATACCGATCAGGAGCCAAATTCAAGGGCAATGTCNGAGCTTAAGAACGGCTACAATACCGAAGCGGGATTTTTGAAAAGCTTCAATAAAACCGAAATAAAGGCGGTTTTAACCACGCAGGTCACAACAAACGGAACCGTTACCGAGGATATGGTGTATCTGCTTTCCAAAGACGAGCTTTATTTGCTTGACGAAGCGGACGTCGGCACTTATACCGCTCCCACAGAAAGTGCCGTGGAGCAGGATCAGTCGGGCTGGTATGAGCTTAATATTCACGAATATAAGGTGAGAGACCATTACTGGTGGTTAAGAGACCCGAACACCGATACCGCAAGCGAGGTTTATATCGTCAATAACAGCTACGCGGGCGATAAGGTGTTCAGTCACAACGCCGGCTTGGAGGGCTACGGGGTAAGACCCGTTATGACGGTTGACCTTACGGCGGACTGCATTGTTATAGAATAAAAAAGGGGTAAATTTAAATGAAATTAGCCGATTTGGAGCGATTTAATCAGATAGTGATTCAGATACACGACAATCCCGACGCGGACGCGGTAGGCTCGGGCTACGCGATTTACAGATATTTCAAGGAAAAGGGCAAGAAAGTAAGGCTCGTATACGGCGGAAGAAACGAGATAACCAAAAGCAACATCAAGCTTTTGACGTCGGAGCTGAATATTCCCGTTGAATACGTTCGGGAGTTAGACAGCCCCGAGCTGCTCCTGACCGTTGACTGCCAGTACGGTCAGGGCAACGTTCAACGGTTTGAAGCCTTGAACGTGGCCATGATAGACCACCACAACACGGGAAAGCTGTCGGACGAAATGGCGGAGATAAGAAGCAATCTGGTAAGCTGCGCCACGGTCTGCTACTCGCTTTTAAAGGACGCGGGTTTTGACGTAAACCGGGACGTTGACATTGCCACCGCTCTTTATTACGGCTTATACATGGACAGCAANCACCTTTCCGAGATATGNCACCCCTTGGATTACGANATGGTGGATTTCCTGAAATATGACAAGCGGCTTATAAGCAGGCTCAAAAACGCCAATTTCAGCTTAAGCGACTTGGAGATCGCGGGAAACGCCGTGGCGACCAACAANCGGTATCTTGAAAAGTTCCGTACGGGGATAATAAGCTCCGCTCCCTGCGACCCAAATATTTTAGGTCTTATCGGCGACCTGGTGATACAGGTTGACACTATCGACGTATGCGTTATATATAACGAAACGCANGTAGGCTANAAGCTGTCGGTAAGAAGCAGCTCCGTGGAGGTTGCCGCAAACGAGCTGGCTGTTTTCCTTACAACGGGAATAGGAGACGGGGGCGGTCATCTTGACAAGGCGGGCGGATTTATCGACCGAAACGGATTTAAAAGGCTGTACCCCGACAAAACGATAGTCGAGTACTTATCGGAAAGAATAGATATTTATTACGAGGGCTTTGACTCGGTTTATTATACCGACGGCTGCGAAAATCCCGGGGAGTTTGAGAGGTACAGGAAAAAACAGGGCATCTACGGCTATGTTAAATCCGAGGAGCTGTTTTCGGAGGGTACTGAGTGCCGTATAAGGACCTTGGAGGGAGACGTATTCATTACCTGCGGAAAGGATACATATATTATGATAGGAGTGCTGGGCGAGGTGTTCCCGATCGCCAAAAAATCCTTTGACATAAAGTACCGTCATGTGGACGGAGAATACACCGCTAAATTTGAATATACCCCCACCGTTATCAATAACGACGAGGGAACCTCTCACAGTCTTATGCCCTTTGTTCACTGCTGCACATCCGCTCCGGGTTCCGTCATACTTGCCAAGCCTCTTGAAAAATACACCAAGGTGTTTACCCGCTGGGACTACGAGGGGTATATGGTAGGGCGCGAGGGAGATATGCTTTGTTACACCGAAAGCGATTTAAATGATGTTTATGTGTCCAAAAGGGATATATTTGAGGTTACTTACGAGAAGATATAAGAAAGCGATATTATAAAAGGCTGTCACAAACGACTAAAGGTCGAATGTGACAGCCTTTTTTTGGTTTTGGGGAAAAGGCAGGTCATTGGCACAAATCGGCAGAGGTATGCCGATTGCAGGGGAGCGTGATATGCCGGAAAAAGGAAAAAAGGCTGCTGATTGGTACAAGTCGGCAGCCATTTTATTTTTCGTTCCCATTGATAAACGCACTTGTTATAAAACAATTCTTATACCTTTAAAGTCACTGACAGCTCAAACAAGTGATTTTCACATCTGACGCTTAAGCTGCCGTCATTTTTCAGGGCGGTGTCCTTGATATTCATAAGACCTATTCCGTGACTGTTCTTGTCGCTTTTGGTGGTTGGGGGAATATCCTTGAAGCTGTTTGGGTTTACGGTGGGATTTTTAACCGTCATAACAAAGTAACCCTGTTTGACCGCGGCAATTACCGAGATAACGCAGGGAAAATCGCATTCCGAGCATGCTTCTATGGCGTTGTCGAGAGAATTTGAAAGGATAACGCACAAATCCATATTTGGGATTGACGCGGGTATAACTCCCTGATAATCGATGCGTATGTTTTCCTTAAGAGTTTCCGATTTGTCGGTTAAAATGGCGTCGGCAAGCTTGTTTCCAGTGGTAAACAGGGCTTCCGCCTTATGCTTGGTGTTTTGAAGCCTTACGATATAATCCTCCGCCTCGGCGTATTCCTCCATTTTTATAAGGGATAAAAGGCTTTGCATATGGTTTACGTAATCGTGCCTGAAACGGCGCATTTCGCTGTCCATTTTTTCAAGCTTTTCATAGTGACGAAGCTGTACTTCAACCTGCCTTTCAAGTATGGCGGTAGTATTGCTGAAACGCTGTTTTGAAATTACGTTGAATATCAGAGAAATAATGATACTGGTAACAAGTAAAGATAAAATTACGGTGTAAATATTTATGGAATTTTGCTTTAGTGACGTATCTGCNGTTTCCTTTGTGTTGACAGTTGCTATTCCTCCGAAGCATGATACCGTAAACAGAATCAACATAAAAACATGTTTTGGAATTATGTCTATCGTTAATCTAATTTTGTTGTTATCNGTTTTGTNTTTTATNAGNANNGCNACNGNNAAAANNANNATNTNNGTAGAAAGGTGTACTATTGANNTAAAAATTTCNCTTTCNNATGTTGATCAAATTNAACAAAATAGCCAAANNCGAGGCATAGANATAAGANAAAAGCGAATCAATCAAATATGTTGTNTATANTGCNACAAATATNTTTTTANTATANANAATTAAAANAACAATNGCAAATTTNNCAATNTANAGCANTNCGGNCANAAANNCNTTGTATTGGTTAATATNTAAAATACANATNAANACTGATATAAATATGTATACAAACANAGAAACAATAANTTTANTTCTGTANTTTTTTGTNTGNNTTACAGANGAAAAAATATCCATGCAACATATCAAAGTAAAAAATTCGGCAANATTGCCCAACAAAAATAACAGATCGGATATGCTCATTGATAATTTCCCTCGTTATATCTCATGATATAGTTTTGCAGCGCGTTTTTGAAGCTTTTGGAATAATATCTTCCTATGCTTGCTTTTTCGCCGTTATCAAAAACCATTTCGGTTACATTGTGGTTTTTGATATGAGCAAGACCCGCCACAAACGTTTTGTGACATCTTACGAATTTTTCCGGAGGAAGCCTTATTTCAAGCTGCATCAAGGTTTCATACACATAAAAGGACTTGTCCTTTGTACGGATAGTAGTATGCCCGCGGTCGCCCTCAAGATATATTATATCCGATGTTTTTACCGTATGACCGCCGTCGCGGGTTTTGAAGGTGAGAATGCTGTCATGGTCAAAGGACGCCCAGTAATCGTCAAGAGCTTTAAACAGCTTGTCCTTGTCAACGGGCTTTTTCAGGAATCTGAATGCGCTGACCTCAAANGAATCCAGAGCCGCCTCGGGGTATGCGCTTANAAAAATAATTGTGGCGTTTGAATTCGCTTCTCGAAGTCTTTTTGCTGTTTCTATGCCGTTTATTCCTTTCATTTCATAGTCCATAAACACAACGTCAAATTCATTGGGGATCGGCAAAGCTTCACCTCTGTCAAAGTGCCGCGTGTAAATCCTGATATTTCTCGCCAGCTCATATTGCTCCGTAAGCCGTTCGATTACACCGTGAAAGCCTCTGTCATCATCGCATATTGCAATTCTCATCTGCTCACCGCCTTTAATATGATTATTTACTGTTAATTATACACTATTTTCTTGAATTTTGCAACTAAAATGTTGTTGATTTAGCAAAAAAACTGCAAATTCNATATANGTTGAATGTGNTTTNNNAATNNNTTATTATGTNTTNAAGTNNTANGTCNATTNANATTTATTCTTAATTTGAAAGGAGNNTGNGANAANNANNANTTTNTGGGATTTGATTTGGAAATGGATTACGGGNGGAAAATAANNNAANAATTANGAANATTATNGAAAAAAATATATCAGAAAGGGGNNNCGANAANNANNNATTTGTGGGATTTNATTTGGAAATGGATTACAGGCGGAAAATAATTAGATGATAAAAAATTTATATTAACAAAGGAGAGTGTTACAATGACAAATTTGTGGGATATAATTTGGACTTGGATTTTCGGNGGAAAATAATTCGGAGAGTATAAACATGAACGTCATAGAAAATCAGCAGCTGTGGTTTGACTCGGTCTTGTCATATCGTACACGAGTAGAGAAAGCGTCACTTGTAATGCTGATAAAACATGTATGGGACAATATAGAAACGCTGGGACTTGAGGCTACCGATAACGTAGTGCTTTCCGTGAACGAGGAAATATTCGAAGAGGACAAGACGATCTTGGGCGTTGAGGTGATAGTCCCGATNGACAAACCTTTTTCAAGCAATATACACTATGTNTTTAAACCGTATTTCAAATTGGAAAANGCGGTGCTGCTCAAATACAGCGGAAAGGCGAGCGAGCTGCCGCAAGCGGGCAGAGAGCTGTGCGAATACGCCGTTAATAAGCATTTTTCAGTGCTTACAAACGTTTATTATTACATTAAGCAGCTAAGCGGCGAAGATGTTGTCGCAAACGCTTATGTGGGGATAAACGGAAACAGGCTGTGATCTTGTTTAAAGCNATATTTTTACATTATTTGAATACCTCGCAGACCGCTGCCGCAAACGATCCTTTTGATTGCTTGCGGCAGCGGTCGATTATTTAAGCTTTTTAATTTCGGAAATATCTGTTATAGAATTTATAAAAAAGTGCTTGACAAACTCTGAAAACTATGCTATAATTTATTACACGTTAACGGCGTTGCTTGGAGAGGTGTCTGAGTGGTTTAAAGAGCCGGTCTTGAAAACCGGTGATCCCGCAAGGGACCGTGGGTTCGAATCCCACCTTCTCCGCCAAGCGGCTTTGCCGCTTAATTATAATTTTATAATAATTATTTCATCATTATGGAGAATTACCCAAGTGGTGAAGGGGCTCCCCTGCTAAGGGAGTAGGTCGGGANACNGGCGCNAGGGTTCNAATCCCTTGTTCTCCGCCAGCAGCGTGACGCTGCACCCAATACGCTCCCAACAAACAGGGAGCGTATTTTTATGCTCATTATCCGAAAAATCTTTTTGGTAACAATNCTCNGCCAAGTTGAAAGCTACATTTTTAGTGCAAACTGCACAAAGAATGTAGCTATTTATTTTGCATAATAACCAACCGCAGGTTTAAAACACCTGCGTTTTTTATTTAAGGAGATGAGAACANTGATGGGAATTTACGCNGGATTTGCACAATATGATACTNNATGATACTCAAGAAAAAACTCCTAAAAATGGTTGACAAATCCTATTTGATAGGGTATAATATAGGCAGTAGGTGATATAATGACAAGAAAGTTTGTAATGTTGCCGGAATTTGACAAAAATTGGGCAAGTATGGGATTAAATGACAATGATTTGCGCAGACTTCAAGAGGAGTTGCTCTTTAATCCCGAAAAAGGCNATGTCATGCAAGGAACAGGTGGTCTGCGAAAACTTAGATTTGCATTTGAAGGTCAAGGCAAAAGCGGCAGCGTTCGCGTTTGTTATGTGGATTTTGTGATTTATAGAAGCATTTATCTTATAACCGCATATCCTAAAAGTGAAAAGGAAAACCTAAGTAAGAGCGAGCGCAGCTCTATCGCCAAAATGATAAAAGCATTGGAAAACACNTTGTCCGAGAAGGAGTGATCATATGAACGTATTCGAGAGTATCATGACTGGCTTAAATGAAGCTGTGGACTACGAAAGCGGCAAGGGCAAGGCTCGAACCGTACAGTTTACAGTTGCACCTGTCCCCGACTTTACGGCTGAAGAAATAAGGGATCTTCGGAAGACCTTAAAAATGACACAGGGAACATTCGCTGCGCTTATGGGCGTTTCGTCTAAAACCGTTGAAGCATGGGAGGCTGGGACGAATATCCCACTTGGAACGGCTAGGAGAATGTTGGGACTTTTAAAGTCAGACAATTCCATTCCAACAAAGTACAACCTTGTAGGTTGAGGATCAAAGCACATTCGATAGGTTTGAATTATGATTATTATCAGAAAATCTTTTTGGTAACCTTGTCACAAGTTGAAAGCTGCATTTTTAGTGTAAAACGCACAAAGAATGCAGCTTTTCTTTTGCACAATAACTAACCGCAGGTCATAACGGCCTGCGGTTTTTTGGAGAAAACAGCATGGATAAGCTTAGTCAAAAGACTTGTAATGAACATTGAAATATGCTGGTTTATATATCACATCAACAAAGTAGTATAAAAAGACATATCATTTTCATTTTCCTCTTTTTTGCTCTCGCTGCCGCTGTTCTCCGCCTGAATCTGAGAAGCTTTCTGCTGTGCCTGCTGCAAAAGGGCTTCCACCTTGGCTATTTCATCATCGTCGCACATATTTTGTTCTTTTCCTCTTTTAACGTCGGACATATCGACGTTGAGCATTGAAATAACCATTTGAATCTGAGCGGGATTTTTTGCCGCCGCGATCTGCCTTAACCGTTTTCCNTCGTTTACAGCTACCTTGCCGCCGTAGGTTTCCGTTTCCATTTCGCCGTTTTCGTCAATGGTGATCTTCATTCCCTGATAGCCTTCNAGATTTTCTTCGGCGTNCTCCGCCATTTCGTCCGCCGCGGAAAGATTGTCCAGCAGCTTTTGAAGCTCGNTTTCATCTTTAAGGCAGCGGCTTAAATAGCTGCCGGAAATTTGNGTCATTCCCTTTGCTACTGTTTTGAAGCTGCTTTTGAGATAGCTCATCAGCTCGTCCTTGCTGCCGAATTTAAGCTCGGAAGCGTCAATTTCGGATTTCTTCGGTTGGACGGCCTGTTTGTTATCGNAATNTTTTACATCATTGGTTTTATCGTCGGGATCGGTTTTGTCAGACTGTGTTTTCTTAAAATATTTGTACGGGTCATAGCTTATCCCCAAACCGTTTATTGCCATTTTCTTCCCTCCATTCACATTTATTATCGATATTTTGCTTATTAGGCTTTATCCTCAAAANCGCTTTCCCCGTCCGCGTCTTTATTTTCTATCCTGTTGCCGTCCTTGTCGTACGTTCCNTCTGTTTTGATCTCCTTTTCATTATCCTCTTTTTTATTGANGCCGCTTTTTTCTTCTGCGGCAGAATCGGCCTCCGCGGCGTTCTTAAGAGTATCGTCGGCTTCGCTTAAAACCTCTGCGTGAGCGGCGGCGGTATTTGTCACGCCTTTGCTTACCTTGTCCAGCTCCGCTTGCTTTGCTGTAACGTCCGCTCCTCTGCTCTTGTCTGTCTCGATTTCGGCGGNAAGCTCCCTTGCCCTGCCTGAAAGCTTTGCGTTAAGACCGCTTAATTTGTCGGCGATGCTGAGGGCGTTTGAAGCGGATATAAGCGCACTCGCAGATGCTGCGGAAAAGCCGCCGGCTTTTGCGTTTTCTTTCTTTGTTTCGGCTTCCGCTGCCGCCCTTTGAGTGTTTTCCTTGGGCGACTGCTTTTCCTTGCGCATTTCCGCTTGTCTTTGCCTTATTTGAGTGTTCAGATCGGAAATTTGCTGCTGTATCTGCTGCTTTTTTTCGGTTTTTGTTTTAGGGTCCATATCCTTGTTTTCCGCAAGCTGCTGAAGCTGTTTTCTCAGCTCTTCGATTTGGCTTTGTGCATTTTTGATAACGGGGTCGTCGCCCTGCTGCTTGTTCACCTGCTGATATGCGGCAGTGTTTTGGGATTGTATTCCTGTGATATTCATAATGCTTTGTCCTTTCATTTGTTATACGGTAACGGAGAATTTGATTTCCGTGTCGGCGGGTTTTGCGGCNCCGTCTTTTGTGTAAGTGACGGGTGCGATCAAATCGGCAGCGGCTTCGGTTTCTTTGGTCGCTGCTTCGGCAGCTTCAAGGGGATTTTCAAGCTCGGTTTTTCCGTCCTCAGATGTGTTTTGAACGGCATTGACGGCNGCTTCCGCGGCATTTTCGCCATTTCTCGCTTCCTCGATCCTCTTTTCTGTTTCTCTGCGGTTTTCCTTAAGCCTTTGCTCCAATTCCTCGCGGTCAAGCTGCGCTTTTTCCTTAGCCTCAACCGCCTCCTGCTTTAAGCCCTCGTCCGCTTTTGCCTTATGCTCCCACGCGTCGCCGTTAAATTTATCAACATAGCCCATAGCGCGCTTCATTGTGGCATCATCGCCTCGTGCGCGGGCTTCCTTGTACACCTTCATAGGAGTACGTATTTCCTTTACGGCGGCATTAGCACCAATAAGTCCTTCTGCTGTTCTTGCTATCATGGCCGGTCTCCTTTTAATTTTTTTCTGCATATTTATTCGGCAGCCGAATAAAAAAATTTAGCCTTTTGACGTGAACGGAGGTTTTTTCGGCGTGAAATTCGCATTTTATACCAATCCCTTTTTAAACTATGGAAAAATTCATGGTTTAAAAAGGGTTGCACCCTAAACACTAATCCAACAGTTTTAAAAGGGATTAGTATTACAATCAGAACGATCATACCAATCCCGATTTGTATAATTTAAGCAGNGTCAGTAAAAAACCNGAAAAAGATATAACCCGCCAAAAGCCAAGTGAAAATGAGACNTTGACGGGTATANTATTATCGGTAATATGTTAACTCNCTAAGCGGCGGCCCCGCCGCTTCTTTTTTACAGTTTTAAGTATTTATTTATTCCGTTAACCTTTAAGCAGCTTATCCCTCTTTTTTCCGAACATCCTGGTAATTACCCCCAGAACCAACCCNGTCAGCACGGCCGAAACCACTGTTCCTACCCCNACGCTTCCCAGACCGTGAACCGTAATAAGGCATATCACAAGAGAAATAACCGAAAGGGAAACGTCAAATCCTACCTTGACATTGGAGAACTTAAAGCCCGTTATTTCCGAAACNGCAAGTATGACGCCCTCGCCCGCCAAAGGCATTATATCCGCGGGAACGTATAAAAACAGCCCGATCGCTACCACTATNATACTGACCGCCAGCATGGCGATTCTGAAAGGGAGACTATCGGGAATCGGTATCTGCATTACAAGATTGTTGCACAATGTGGTGAAAAGCCCGAAAACCACTCCCACCGCTACTTGAAGCAGATTTTTTAATTTAAANCTACGCCTTAGCANCAGTATTTGCAGCAGTACCAGAACTATGTGGAACAAAAAGGTCGCCAGCCCCATTTCCACCTTCCATACAACGGTAAGCGTGTACGGAATAGAGCTTACGGGAGATACCCCCAAGTCGGAGCGTACCGAAAAGGCAATACCTATCGTCATTATAAACAGTCCGATAAAGTACATCGGAATACGTATTTTTAGNTTTTTCATTGTCTCTCCTATAATGTCGGAAATGTCATACTAATATCTGTTTTGACAGTAGACAAAACAGAACAGGGTCTACTGTCAAAACAGATATTAGTATTAGNC
>JAAVIF010000004.1:0-217 GCA_014799365.1 Oscillospiraceae bacterium | reverse complement strand
AANAAAGNTNTTCAATACTAATCCCTTTTAAAAATTGGATTGGTATGACAGTTTGGCGGGGTGAAAAATATATTGACCTGTTCGGTAACCTCCGAAGTACCGTCTTGCTTGTCTTTTTTGCGAAAGGCTTTGTGTACCTCACTTGCGGTACATACAGTACAGCGGCGTTCGGCACACTTTGCCTTTCGCCAAAAATCCTGCGCAATCCGGCACTTCT
>JAAVIF010000003.1 GCA_014799365.1 Oscillospiraceae bacterium | reverse complement strand
GGCGGATATGTACGTTCAATACAATATCTGAGGGAGCTTCGCTCCCTCACGCTGCCGCTATTGCGGCAGCGCATTTAAAAAGTAGCTTGTCTACTTTTTAAATGGATATTAGTATTACTATTCACCCAACTCGGCATAATCCGACGTAATACCGTAATATTCCTCCAGCGAAAGCCCCGATTCGGTTATAGCTTTCGCTTTCTCTATACCTACATATCTAACATGCCAAGGCTCATAAATATATCCCGTATACATTTCCTTACCCTCGGGATAGCGTATGATAAACCCGAATTCGGCGCAATGCTCCGCAAGCCATATACCCTCCTGCGTATAAGCAAAGCTCTGATCGAGAGAGTTCAGATCAAAGGTATACCCCGTCTGATGATCGGAGTGTCCCGCTCTTGACGAATATGTATCGGCCTGTTCCCGGCCGTCACGGCTGACCCAGCCCGCGTATACCGNTTCCTGAGTATAATATGAGCGGTAGGCCGATACCACAAATAACGACAGACCCTCCGCTGCCGCCGCGTCCTGCATTTCAGCCAGCGCGTCGGCCGCCTCTTTTCTTATTCCGGGATCGTAGCCCGCAGGAAGAGTGTATGTCTTATTGGCTATCATTATCCCGTCCACATATGTGATGCCGTCTATTCTTTCTATNACATAGCCGTTTTTTGTTACCGAAGTATAATCCGCGCCAATGTCGTCGCTTTCNGTATTATTGACGACCTCGTTCTCCGACAAATAATCNNCGTGTATAAACGTTCCGTCGCTCAGCTTGTAATAATCCGTGTCTGTTTTCGCAATTATCNTGACCTTATCGTTCAGCCTGTACNGATCGACCTTATCACTGCCCTGTACCGCNTTGATCCTCGAGTAAATATAATCCGTGTTTACATAACGCTCGCCGCTTACGGCTGTCTCGATCCATTCGGGCGTATTGTTCTCCCGCTGTGTTTCCTCTGAAGAAGCCGATTCGGCCTGAGAACCGCTCTCGTAGGATACGGCATTATCCAAAATCTCCATTTCATCTATACGGCATCTGATCTCATGCGATATTGCGCTCGCCGAATACATTTTGATATTTGAAATTGTAATTTTTGCTTTTACNAANCCGTTTTCCTCTTTTTGCGCCTGCTCCGAAAAATCATTTATAAAATCATCGCGGTAGATATTTCCGCAGATTATGCTGTCATACTCGTTCACGTAGTAAAAATCATTGTAATTATGAGTCCACAGGCTCTTGTCAACATCTCTCAGTCCGCCGATAAAAGGCAAAAGCTTACAGCTTTCGCCGTCGGGGATAAAGAAAACGTCGCCCATTAAGTAATCAAAATTGGGTGCGTTTGCTTTTGCCGCGTANAAATACCCGCTTAAGGTCAGCGATCCTTCAAGCTGCGCGGTGGACGTGCAGCGATAACCGTAAGGGTCGTGCGCCTCGGAATCGGCATAGGTATTGTCGAAAAGCACCGACGCCGACGTTACCGTAAGCCCGCAGACGGTATCGCCTANNTAAACCCTCTTATGCTTCGCCTCGGATACCTTTGGCGCACCCTTAAACTCGCCCGCCGCCGAGTCGAACAGCTCGGGATTTTCCGCTGTGTTAAAGCTTAATCCCGTCGGCTCCGCAATATAAGCGAAGCCGTCGCAGACCAAGTACGACCAGAATCCCTCGTNCACGTAGGGGTAGATCTCGGTAATATCCTCCTCNGAGATAAAATCCCCGTCCACCGCCAACGCCCAGCCCTCGGGCAAAATATCCGCGCTTGCCGTTTCCGCCCGCGATTCCCCGGTTTGCTCTCCTTTTNCTTCCGTCTCNTNNAGAGGAATTTCTTCGTTAACCGCCGCGGAGACTTGCTCCGTTTTTTCTTGTATGCTTTCCTCNTCNGCCGTCCCCATGCTTAACGGCGGGATCGTGTTTATATTTATATCCGTGATGTTATCACTGTTACAGGCGGATAAAAGCAAACCGCATGTTATAATAAAAGCAATCNATCTTTTTTTCATATTTTANATATGTACCTTTCCCGCAAAGCCTCGGATTTGANAAGCCAAAAATNACCCTACATATTATAAGACGTAAAAANCGGGCAAAAGGTAACAAATAAAATATATTTTTTTCGGCTAAGAAAAGAAAAAAAGACAATTACCGAAAAAATACATACCGCCGTTCCGAAACGTTTCTTTTCAACCTCTTGAAATCCTTTCNTTAAAATGGTATAATATAATATTGTACTAAAGCAAAAAAGCAAAAAAGTAAAAATAAATTCGGAACGGTTAAAATAAATGAAAAAATGGACAATCCGACAGCAAGACCCCGGGCAGGTCAACGCTCTTGCCGCTTCGGCGGGAATAACCCAATTTGCCGCAANACTGCTTTTAAACAGAAGCATAACGGACAGAGAACAAGCGGACGNTTTTTTTAACAAGGACGAAATAACCTCTCCCTTTGACATTGCCGATATGGACAAAGCGGCGGAGCTTATAACGGAAGCGATAGAAAACGGCGAAAAAATAACCGTTTACGGCGATTACGACTGCGACGGAGTTACCGCAACGGTCATCTTATACGGCTACCTTGAGGCTGTGGGCGCGGAAGCGGACTGGTATATCCCGTCCCGCGACGAGGGCTACGGCTTAAATACCGCCGCCATAGATAAGCTGGCGGTAAACGGAACAAGTCTGATAGTAACGGTGGACAACGGCATATCGGCGATAGAAGAAGCCGAATATATATATGAAAAAGGCATGCGCCTTATAATCACCGACCACCACCAGGTTCCCGAAACACTCCCACGCGCCGAGGCGATAGTAAACCCTCACCGAGCCGACGACTTTTCCTCCTGCAAGGACCTTGCGGGCTGCGGAGTTGCTCTGAAGCTCGTAACGGCTCTTGAAGAGGATTTAGACAGCGTAATGGAAAACTGGGCCGACCTTGCCGCTATCGGCACCATAGCCGATATAGTTCCCCTTATCGGAGAAAACAGGGTCATTGTAAAAAAAGGGCTGGAAAANCTTGCTCTTACGGAAAACGGCGGATTAAAGGCTTTGCTTATGCAGTGCGGCATTGACGAGGACATAGAAGTNACCTCGACCTTAGCGGCGTTCACNNTGTGTCCCAGAATAAACGCGGCGGGCAGATTTTCCCACGCCAAGGAAGCGGCNGAGCTGTTTTTGTGNGACAACCCGAAAATGCACCGCAAAATGGCGGAAAATCTTTCACAGCTTAACCTTATGCGGCAGGACGAGGAAAAAAAGATACTGACGGAAATAGACAAAATCACCGATGAAAATCCTCTTATACTTAAGCAAAGAGTGCTGATAGTAAGCGGCAGGGGCTGGAGCCACGGAGTTATAGGNATAGTGGCGTCAAAGCTTTTGAACCGTTACGGAAAGCCCGTTATGATAATTACCGAGGAGGGTGAACATTCAAGGGGAAGCGCAAGAAGCGTTGAGGGCTTTTCTCTTTTTAAAATGNTAACAGAATTATCGGATTATACGGTAAAATTCGGCGGGCATACAAAAGCGGCGGGCTTTACTCTTGAAACCGGCAGGATAGCTGAATTTACGGAAGCAGTATATAATTATGCCAAAAGAAACTACACTCAAATGCCCTTGGACGGTCTGACCGCCGAGGCTACTCTTTCGGGAGCGGACCTAACGATAGAAAATATAGAAAGCCTTGATTACTTTCNGCCCTTCGGAGAAGGAAACCCCTCGCCGCTTTTCCATATAAAAAATGNGGTCATAAAATCGACCCGTTCGCTTAAGGACGGAAAATACATAGCCTTTAACGCCGAAATAGACGGAAAGGAATATAAGGTATTAAACTTCCACTCCACATATAATAACTTCCCCTACGCCGCGGGGGATCATGTGGATCTATTGGTAAACGCCGAGATAAACGATTACAACAACAAACGCTCGATTAGCCTGAAGCTTGCGGACATNAGAAGAAGCGGCTTTTCGCAGGAAAGGTATTTCGCGGCAAAATCGGCATATGAAAGGCTTTGTCTCGGGGAGGACGTTACCGAAGTGCCGCCGAAAAGGATAGTACCCGACAGGGAAGCGCAAAAGGCGATCTATGATATAATAAGGCAAAACGGCTCGCTTTCCGCCTGCGCCGATCTGGCGTCGGGGAAAGGATTTAATTACTGTTTGTTCAGAGTAACGCTGGACGCTTTTGAAAGTGTGGGGTTGGTNAAGGTCAAAGAGGCGGAGGATAGGATAGAAAGGCTTCCCGTTAACGGAAAAACGGATCTGAACGGGTGCGGATTGCTGGCAGGACTCAGNAAGAGGTTTGGCTTAGAGGGGAATTGAGAGAAATATATTTAAGATACTTTGTTCTATATGTGCATTACTTATACAATCCCTTTCGGTAAATCATAAACAAGCATTTTACAGGCATAAAGTCTGCGGTATGATTTAAAATAAAGTTATATAATAATAGTGTTGCCGTAGNNGCAGGCCAAGCGGCGGAGCCGCTTGCGAAGCAAGCTGAAATGCGAAGCNTTTCAAAATTTTCGCCTAACGGCGAAAATTTGGCTCCGCCCCCGCNGTNGGGCANTCACCGAAAAAGGAGCAGTTTTAACGAATAGGGCNGCACAACCTAATTGGGGAAGCAAACATAATAATACATTGCACAAACCAATGGGAGCAGCCAACNTCACCAATGAAAACACCTGATAAATAACGGAACGTCTGCGACTCGAATGTGAATAAAACACTATTGCAATTTTCCTACATTGAACAATTCAACCAAGTTATATAAGTGATATTTCACGCACATATTTTCTGAAACAAACAACTAAAAAATCAGTACTACGCATAGAGGGGGGTAAGGAAAGGATTCTTAAGGTGAAACCTAAGGGGGGAGAGTGGGGCAGTGAACTCCGCCGAACTTTCCGCACCTAACATATGATGTCACTTGTCTAAATATTTGTACCATTTTTTGAAAGCATGATATAGGCGGAGTTTACTGCACCTTCTCCCCCCTTTGGTGTCACCTTAAGCCCCGCGCGGGAGCGCAAACTGCACCTCGCTTCCGAGAATAAAGAGAACACCACATAAAGCGAAATTCTAAGATTTAGTAAATCGGCAGTTTTTTATAAAAACAAAGCACTATATAAAAAGCAATTTCACCTCGTTTTTAATAAAATTAACCCAGCAAAAACGCAGTTTTAAAACAAACACAATCGGCACCCGCTCCGAAAAGCACTCACCGCCAAAGCGCAGCTTTAAAAAGGCATTCCGCCGATTGAGGAAAACGGAGGCACCCCCCATGATCTACACCATAGAAATGCTCACCGCCCGCATCACCGCCGGCGAAAAGCAATACGACACCGAAAAAATCCTCGCCGCCTACGAATTTGCGGAAAACGCCCACAGAGGTCAGACCCGCACCAGCGGAGAGCCTTATATAAGCCACCCCGTAGCGGTAGCCTACATTCTGTTGGAAATGTGCATGGACACCGACACCCTTTGCGCCGCACTGCTCCACGACGTAGTGGAGGACACAAGCGTGACCTTAGATACCCTAAGGAAAAAATTCGGCGATGACGTAGCCCTGCTTGTAGACGGCGTAACCAAAATCGGACAGGTGCCCTTGAACACCAAGGAGGAACAGCACGCCGAAAATATCCGAAAAATACTTATGGCAATGAGCAAGGATATACGCGTAATAATCATTAAGCTTGCGGACAGACTGCACAATATGAGAACATTGGCATGCCGCCCTCCCGAAAAGCAAAGAAAAACCTCTCTCGAAACAATGAGCTTTTACGCCCCCATTGCTCACAGATTAGGTATGAACGACGTAAAAGAGGAAATGGAGGACGTGGCTCTTTATTATCTCGATCCTTACGGCTACAAAGAGGTGGAAAACGCCTTGGCGGCACGCAAGGATAAGGGCGAAGCCTTTATCGAAACAATAAAGAAACGTATCGGAGAAAGAATATCGGACATACAGCCCCCTCCGATTATCGAGGGCAGAGTCAAAAGTATTTACAGCATATACAAAAAGGTGTATGTGAAAGGCAAAAATCTTGAAGAAATATACGATATATACGCCGTTCGCGTTATCGTCCATTCAATTGTGGAATGCTATAATGTTTTGGGTATAGTCCACGATATGTTCAGACCTATACCCTACCGCTTTAAGGACTATATATCCACCCCCAAGCCCAACAGGTACCAATCGCTCCACACCACCGTTATAGGGCGCGAGGGAATACCCTTCGAGGTGCAGATCCGCACCTTGGAGATGCACAACACCGCCCAGTACGGCGTCGCGGCGCACTGGAAATACAAGGCCGGACTTGGCGGAAAGGTCGCGGGAGAAAAACGCTTTGACTGGATAAGGCAGATTTTGGATCAGCAGCAGGAAGCGGACGACGTAGAGCTTATTGCCGAAGCGGTAAAGGTGGACCTTGCTCCCGACGACGTATATGTCTTTACTCCGAAAGGCGATGTGGTCACTTTGCCCTTGGGCTCAACCGTAATAGACTTTGCCTACGCTATCCATACGCAGGTAGGAAACCGCATGACGGGCGCAAAGGTGGGCGGACGAATGGCTATCTTTGACTATCAGCTTAAAACGGGCGATATTGTGGAGGTAATGACTACCAACAGCCCCAATTACGGACCTAACAGGCATTGGCTTGATATAGCCAAAACCAACGAAGCAAAGGGCAAAATAAGAGCGTGGTTTAAGAGAGAGTGCCGAGCGGAAAATATTACCAGAGGCAAAACCGCCTTTGACGCTGAAATGAAAAGAAACAGCATCTATCCCGACGAGGAATTTTTAAAGCAGATAGCAAAACGCCAGCACTTTGACAATGTGGACGACTTTTACGCGGCGATAGGCTACGGCGGGGTAATGCTAAGCAAAATAGTGCAAAAGACCAAGGAGGATTACCTTAAGCTGCAAAAGCCGCAGACTCCCGCCGATACCGTTCAGGACGTTGAAGCAGCGGTAAGCGAAAGCATTGCCCGCAAGCAAAGCAGCGGCGTTATCGTAGACGGAATAGACAGCTGCGCGGTGCATTTTGCCAAATGCTGCAACCCGCTGCCCGGAGACGATATTATCGGATTTGTTACAAGAGGCTTCGGCGTGTCGGTGCATAAGCTGGACTGCAAAAACGTTACCGAACAGCAAAGCAACGCTTCAAACAGCGAACGCTGGATAAGCGTTAAGTGGGCGGCTGACGCAAAGGCAAAGGCAAGCTACGAAGCCGCTTTGGATATAGTGGCGCAGGACAGAACCGCCCTTATTGCCGATATTTCCACAGCAATAGCCGCAAACCGAATCCCGATACACGAAATAAATGCCCACAACCTTAAAAACGGAAACGCAAACGTAACGGTGACTCTTGAAATTAGCGGACTTGAACAGCTTAAAAACATAATAGTAAAATTAAGGAAGATCGACGGAGTTATAACCGTTGAGCGAACGGGAAAAGTATAAAATGTCTTTATAAAATACATGCGCGCAAGCTTGTTAATACTGCTTCAAAGGAGTACCGCAAATGCAAAATCCAATAAAACTCACACTTCCGCCATTGGACGAAAACTGCTATATTCTTTTCGACGGCGAAAAAAACGCCGTAATAATCGACCCCGGCTCTCATCCCGAAATAATTGAAAGGGAGCTTGAAAAACAAGAGCTTACCCCCAAAATTATTTTGCTGACCCACGGGCATTTCGACCATATAAGCGGCGCAGCGTACCTTAAGAAAAAGTACGGTGCTAAGGTCTATATCAATGAAAACGACGAATGTATGCTGTCGGACAGGGCAAAATCGGGAGCGTTGATAGCACCGTTTTTCGACTATATAAGCGTTGAGTGCGACGGGCATCTTAAAGAGGGAGATATAATAAAACAAGGCGACCTTGAAATAAAGGTTCTGGAAACTCCGGGACACAGCAAGGGAAGCGTCTGCTTTATCTGCGGGGACGCGATATTTGCGGGCGATACCCTTTTTAAAGGCTCGGTGGGAAGAACCGATCTTTATTTGGGAAATTACAGGGAGCTGGAAAATTCCCTCAAAAAGCTGACCTCTCTGCCCGGAGATTACTATTTATACTGCGGCCACGGAGAGGACAGCACGCTTAACGAGGAAAGAATGTTTAATCCGTATATTATGCGGTAACAACCGTAAATCATACCAATCCTTTTTAAACTGACGAAACACCCGCAGTTTAAAAAGGGATTGCACCCAAAGCACCAATCCAACAGTTTCAAGAGGGATTAGTATCAGAAAGGAAAAACCATGACAGACATATTTGACACAATAAAAGATATAGCCTTAAACACAGCAAAAAAAGCGGATATGGGATATAAAGCATCCATGCTTAAGCTGTCGGTGGCCGCGCTTAACAAAATGCTTGAAAGCCAGTACCGCGAGCTCGGCACTGCGGTTTACAAAATGTGCAGGAACGAAGAAACCGCAAGCAAGGAAGCAAGCGAGAAAATCGCCGCATTGACGGTCCAGATAGACGGCACCAGAAAAAGAATCGCCGTTTTGGAGCGCAGAATAGAGTACATATTGGGGCTTGTCCGCTGCCCCGACTGCGGAAACACCGTTAAAATGAAAAACGCCTATTGCTCCGCCTGCGGAAGAAAGCTCGCGGCAGAGGAAGAGGACGTTTTTGAAAATGAAAATCAAATGAGCATACCCAAAGAAGATGTATGACGTTATAATTGCGGGGGCAGGACCTGCAGGCTGCACCGCGGCAAAAACGCTGGCGGAAAATGGGTATAAGGTTCTGCTGGCGGAAAAATTCAAAATGCCTCGCTATAAGTCATGCTCGGGACAGCTGATAAAAAAGACCGTTGATCTTGTACAGGAGTATTTTAACACGGAGATTTCCGATTCGGTAATGTGCACCCCGACGGAAAACAGGGGAATGATCTTTACCAACGATAAGGGAAGAGAGCTTCGTTTTGAACAGCCCTGCTTAAACGTATGGCGCAGCTCCTTTGACAATTGGCTTGCGGAAAGGGCTTCGGAATACGGTGCGGAGGTCAGGGACGATACATCTGTGCTTTCATGTGCGGAAAACGGAGATTTTGTAACGGTAACGCTTCGCGGAGAGAAAAGCTATACCGAAACCGCAAGGTATGTTGTAAACTGTGAGGGTGTTGTTGGAACGTTAAAACGAAAGCTTCTCGGCAATATGCCCCGGTACATAACTACCTTTCAGACATATAATCAAGGAAGTATAGATTTGGATCATCATTACTTTTATGCCTATTTGCAGCCTTATTTGTCCGAATATGACGCGTGGTTTAACGTAAAAGACGAGCTTCTTGTGTTAGGGGTAGCCGTAAAAGACAACGATAAAATCACGGATTATTACCAAAGATTTATTGATTACATGAAGAAACAACACAATTTACAAATTAACAAGCAGTTAAAAACAGACAAATGGCTTATGCCGCACATATTCCCCGGATGCGAAACGAACTTGGGCGTCGGACGGATACTGTTCGCGGGAGAGATCGCGGGCTTTCTCAATCCTATGGGCGAGGGTATCTCGGCGGCAATGGAAAGCGGCTATTACGCGGCACGGGCGGTAATGAAAAATTTTGACAACGCAGAAACGGTTATATCCGACTATCGTGAAAGCTTGAAGTCGCTGCATAACTACATGAAAAGGCAATGGCATTTTGTGGCGGGAATAGCGGACACATTTGGCAATATGAGTTGACATTAGGTAAAAATGGAAAAAATTCGACGAATCAAATGCGGAAACGGAAACTGCTATATAGTTTCAAACGGTGAAAACGCGGTATTGATAGATACCTGTCATACACAAAACAGAGAAAAGATATTAAACGCGTGCAAGCCGTACAATATGCGCCTTCTTATACTTACTCACGGGCATATTGACCATGCCCAGAACGCTGCGTTTTTATCAAAGGAGCTTAATATACCTATCGCAATGCACAAAGACGATGTTGATCTGATAAGCGACAATATGTATCAATCACTGGAAGCGACAAACATTTTCGGAAAAATAATTATAGCCGCTTCGTTAACAATGTTTCGCAAAGAAAAAATTCCGCCCTTTACTCCCGATGTTTTCTTGTCTGAGGGCGACACATTGGAGCAATACGGAATAAATGCCGTCGTTTTATCCGTTCCGGGTCATACAAACGGTTCGATCGCAATTGACGTTGACGAAAAGCATCTGATAGTAGGCGACGCGTTGATGAATATGTTTTATCCGACGGTTTCCATGCTGTATCACGATAGGGATATTATGCTGCACAGTGCCGAAAGAATAGGGAAGCTGGGAAACAGGGTGATTTGGTTCGGACACGGGAAAGAGGTCAATAACAGGGCTTGGGTAAAATAGAGCGGAATTTAAGGAGAAGCTATGGGAAAGGGAATCCTTATATGCGGCCTAAACGGCAGTGGTAAAAGTACTCTGGGAAAAGCCCTTGCCGAGAAATTGCGTTTTTATTTCATTGACAGTGAAGACCTGTATTTTCCCAAGACAGGTAATAATATCTATGCTTTTCCGCGTACTCGTGAAGAGACCGAAAAGCTGCTTCTCGGTGAGATCAAAGCACATGAAAATTTTGTTTTTGCGTCCGTGAAAGGAGATTACGGAGAGGCTGTTTTTCCATTTTTTCGTTATGCCGTATTGCTTGACGTTCCAAAGGATATTCGGATACGGCGAGTTAAAAATCGTTCTTTTCGTAAATTTGGCAACAGAATGTTACCGGGCGGGGATTTATATGAGCATGAAAAACGCTTTTTTGATTTTGTTGAATCCCGAGCGGATAATACCATTGAAGAATGGGTACAGTGTTTGAAATGTCCTGTTATAAAAATTGACGGAACAAAACCCATTGAGGAAAATGTGGACCTTATTATAAAGCAGATTATAGTTGATACTGATCTATAAGGAAGAATCTGGGAAATCGGTATTATTAGCTAAAAAAATAACATTACATAAAACCCGGTTTTAAAAAGGCCTTCCGCCGATCGAGGAAACAAAATTGCCAAAAACTTCCATTTAAAATTTACACTTATAATTTCACTTTCCTTTCAGATAATAGTAACGGGATTTTATATCCCTCATTATCGAAAGGAGATTGTGAAAATGAAGAAACTCAGATATATTCTTGCAGCTTCAATAGCTGTTCTGTCTTTATCCGCTTCCGCGTATGCGATGGGCAATGTGGTCGACGACATCGGCGATGGTGCTGATGACATTATCGACGGCGTTGGCGATGCGGCAGACGACATTCTCGGCGGAGATGACAACGACGGCTCTGACGACAATGACGGCGCAGGAGATAATAACGGCTCAGACGACAACGACGGAGCAGGCGATAACAACGGCGCGGGCGACAACGACGGTGCAGGCGACAACAACGGTGCAGGCGACAACAACGGTGCAGGCGATAACAACGGCGCGGGTGACAACAACGGCAACGACAATGACAACGTCAATGCCCCCATTGACACACCCGACCCCGCCGACAATACCACTCCCGCGGATTCTCAAACTACCACAACACCCGCAACCTCTGAACTTACCACCACTACCAAAACAGCGGTAGGCAACGCGGGCGGCAAGAACCCCGGCACAGGTGTGGCTATCGGAGTTACCGCGGCAGGCGCGCTTGCGGCAGGTATTACCGCAGCAGCTGCCAAGAAGCGTAAGTAACGCAGCAAGGAATTTGTTTTAAGCAATTGTGATGCTTCAAGATATTTTTGTTAAAAAACGATAGAGCCTTTTTAACAAAAAACCTAAGACAAATTCTCTTAATATCAAGATCGGATATGCACAAAAGGGACTGCACATGCAGTCCCTTTTGATTTCAATTTTATCACTATATCACAGCAAACAAAATCTGCCTTTTTTAGCTTTCCGCTATGCTGGTAACGCTTGCGTGAATCTCCTCCACAACAGAAAAAACTTCGTTAACACTGTTGCTTATATCGGATGTGCTTTGGCTCATCTCACTTACGGAGGTCAATGTAGCGTTTGCGGTATCATTGGTTTCGGATACGCGCTTAGCGATATTGTTAACATTATTGTTAATGCTTTCCAGGTTTCCGGAAATGTCGTTGGTATGCTCCTCTGCGCGCTTAACGGTTTCATCGGATTTAACCGCAAGAGTGCGTATTTCATCAGCCACTACCGCAAAGCTCTTTCCTGCCGCGCCGATATTGGCCGCCTCGATAGAAGCGTTTATGGCAAGAATGTTGGTCTGCTCGGCTATGGACTTAATATCCTTAAGTATCTTGTTGTATCCGTGAATACCGTTGCCGATATTCTTGGCGGAATCGCAAATATCGTCCACCGCGCGGTTGATTTCGGTAATGCTCTTTTGCAGTGCTTCCATCTCTTCCACGATAGTTTCGTTCTTTTCGCGGTTTTCGTTGGAATGCTCCGCAATAGGTCCGACCTTTTCCTGCAAAACATTAAGCTCGGCTCTTATCTCCTGTACGGAAGCGGAAAGCTGATGATGCTCAAGCTCAACGTCCTCTTTAAGCTTGTTGATATTTTCCTTTTCAAATACCGTACAGTTATTGGGAGTATTGTTGCCGATAAAGATAGAGTGCGCCATATGACGGCAGGTCTTGTAGCCGCAGGCATGGCAGTCGATATGCCTTTCTATTTCGGTGTACTTGCCCATGCTGTTGAATATCTCGTCCAGCTGGCTTTCGGTAGGCGGCACCGTTATGGTCCTGTTTTCGTAGGTTCTTAAAAAGTCCTCCAGCCTAAGGGTCTTAAACAGTTTTTTGTGCAGACGCTTGGCAAGACTGTTGCGGTTTGTCCACCTCTTTGCGCTGGTCATAATATCATATGCGCTGAAGGTGTTAAAATCCTTTCTGGAACCCGCGCCCGAGTTACAGCCGAACTCACAGGACAAAACATCAAATACAACGGGAAGCTTGGTGGCGGGAGTTTTAAGATATTCATCAAGATCGTCGTAAACCTTGTTTGAACCCTCCGAGGTCATTACGTTCAAATCGGGCATATAGACCTTAAGACAGTCCTTAAGACCGCCGGGAAGAGGATAAAACGCACCGTCAAAGCCTCTGACCGATGAAAATTCAAAATCGCAGTAGCCGTTTTCAAAGTTGATGTTATTTGACTTAAAGAACTCGTCAAGCTTTCTGAATGTAACATTAAGGGAAATTATGCCCGTATTGGCAAACTCGTCGCCTTTGGCAAGGCAGGGTGTAAGTCCCACAAGAATATCATCGTTGTGCAGATACTTTCTTATATATACCGCGGAGCACAGAAGCGGGCTATGTACGGGAGAAAGCTTGGGAAGCAGATCGTTTTTGTGCTTCTCCGCATAATTTACGAGTGCCGCACAAGGCTGAGATACTACCTTTGTGCCGGGATGCTGCTTAAGGTATTCGATATGCATATATGTACAAATATCCGCGCCGAACGCTCCGTCGTAAATCTCATGAACACCGTTGCTTTTCAGCCATTTAAGTACGTGACGCCAGTATCCGTCAAAAGCGGATTTGATCGCAGGAGCGACAATAAGGGAAACATTTCCTCCCTTCATAAGATCCAACAGGGCGTCTATATCGTCAACATAACCTCTTGCGCCGTGAGGACACGCCTTTACGCACTCACCGCAGCGAATACATTCCTCATCGTTAACATAAGTGATTTTGCCGTCCGACCTGTTTGCGGAAGGTACGGGACAAGCTCTTATGCAGGCGTTGCAGCCTATACATTTATTAGGATCAACAGTTACACGTGCCAAAGCTAATTCCTCCGTAAATATAAAGAATATGTTTTTAGCCAAAAAAATTAAACTCAACTTTGTGTAAAACGCCGAATTTTTTCCTTTTTTACAGTGTTTAGAATTATTATAGCACAAATTTGTCGGAAATGCAATGGGATTTTAAAAAAGTTTGTGATTTTTGTTAAAAAATCGTAACGCCGTTTTATACTAATTTCCAATCAAAGTATAGACTTTTTTTGTTGTCGATCGAAAATCAGTATTAAAGCTCTATACCCTCTTCGCCCCTGTTGTCCGTTCTTTTTGCCGAAATAACGAAAATCGTCACAAAATAGCAAAGCAGCATTATCAGCACCGTAACTCCGATGCTGCCGAAGAGATTTACAAAATCAATTTCTCCTTCTCCGCCGATTAGTATCTCCTGCGCCTGATCCTTTAAAGCGAACGGGTGAAACTTATTCGCACCGAAGGAAGTGAACAAAACGGAAAGGATCGCGCTTCCGCCGTAAAGAATTATGGTCGCGATGCCCGCTCTTGCCGTGCATAAGCCCAAAGTAAAATACAAGGTTACTATAAACGCGTCGTAAACAGCCGCCGTTAAAGCTACCAGCATCAGTCGGCCTATATCCGCATCGTATACGCCGTTAAAGACTATCGCCGTGACCAATCCGCTGACAATTACGCCGACAAAGGCGAAAACCGCCGCCGCTAAGGGATAAACCAAAAACTTGGGTAAAACATAAAGCTTAGTGGTAAGCCCCGCGTTTTGAGGAATGATCATAGACCTTTTCTTAAGCTCTCCTCCCGCACTGTACATGGTAACTATCATAAATATAAGCAGGAGCGTGTTGGTAAGATCGCCAAAAGAGCTTATGATTCCCAAATAAGCAAGATTTTCGTCCTCAAACAGCTCAAGCATACTGTCATAATCCGCGCCCAACGACGTATATTCGACCGTCGCGTTTATTTCATGGGAAACCTGTGTGTAATTTCCGTTTGAAGCATTGCCGATATCCGCTGAATCGAGACTGCTTATCATAGCCCCCGACAGCTTCATAAGCAGGGGGGATGCTACGGCAAGCACAATAGCCGCTATAATTATTCCGCACATTTTAAACGAACGGGTAAAAAACATAAGCTCTTTTTTTATTCCGGTCTTAAGCATTGCCGTTCACCACCTTTAAATAAATTTGCTCCAAGCCCTCCGACACCGTTTTAAACTCTCTCGGAACGAGAGAATTGCGTTCAAAACATTCCAAAAGCCGCTTGGTAAGCTCCTCTGTTTCGGCGGTGCGTATAACAAACGTACCCGTCTTTTCGTAAAAATCCACCTTATCCACCTGCGGAAGCTCTTCCATTGCCTTGATCGCCCCAATTCCCGCTTCATCGGTCTTATACAGCTTTATTTCAATTTCGTTTCTCGAATACTGCGCTATAATATCGGAGATCTTTCCCTCTACCGCCATTCTGCCGTTTCTTAAAATACCTACGCTGCCCGCTGCTTTTTCAACATCGGATAAAATATGTGTACACAATATTATGGTACAGCCCGTATCCGACAAAAGACGGATAACGTTCATAATGTCGGCGCGCCCCTCGGGGTCAAGCGCGGAGGTGGGCTCGTCCAATACAAGTATCTGCGGATGATCAAATATTATGGAAGCGATCCCAAGTCTTTGATTCATACCGCGGGAATAGCCCTTGATACGCCTTTTCGCACCCTCTCTCATTCCCGTTATCTCCAGCACCTCGTCAACGCGCTTGTTTATATCTCCTTGATAATTACAGCAGGCGGCAATGTATTTAAGATACTCGTAACCGTTCATATATCCGAACAGGGAGGGAGTTTCGGGAAGGTAGCCGATCTTTATTTTTTCCGATTCCGCTCCGTTTCCGAGAATAATATCTCCTCCGTCCTTGGGGATAACGTTGCATAGAATGTTCATGGTTGTGGTTTTGCCGCAGCCGTTTTTTCCCAAAAAGCCGTAGACCTCGCCGTCGGGTATGTCCATGTAAAGACCGTCAAGGACCTTGAAGCTGCCGTAGCTTTTTTGTAAGTTGCGTATGGTGACCATTGGTTTTTTTACCTTTCCTTTATTTTGCTCAATCGGCGGAATGCCTTTTTAAAGCTGCGCTTTGGCGGGGGTGGTTTAATTTGCAATAGTGCCGATTGTTTATTTTTTAGAATTGCGCTTTATTTAGAGTTTTTTATGAAAAATTGCTAATTTACTAATTCTTAAAGTTGCACTTTATGTGGTGTTCTTTTTTTCTCGAAGCGAGGTGCAATTTGCGCTCCCGCGCGGGGCTTAAGGTGACACCAAAGGGGGGCGATGGTGCAGTAAACTCCACCTATGTTGTCGTCTTTATAAAGTTATATTAAAATTTAAAATAAGTAATATCATATGTTAAGTGCGGAAAACTCGGTGGAGTTTACTGCCCCACTCTCCCCCCTTAGGTTTCACCTTAAGAATCCTTTCCTTACCCCCCTCTATTGCGTAGTGCTCGAGGTGCGTTTTTTGCTCCATAGAATTAGTGCGTGAAATGTCACTTATATAACGTGGTTGAATTGTTCAATGTTGGGAATTTGCAGTAGTGTTTTATTTACATTCGGGTCGCAGGCGTTTCGCTGTTATTTTCTGTTTTCATTGGTGACGTTGGTGCATTGCTCCCATTGATTTGTGCAATGTATTATTATGTTTGCTCACCCAATTATGTGGTGCCGCCCTATCCCGTAAAACTGCTCCTTTTTCGGTGATTGCCCCACAGCAGGGGGC
>JAAVIF010000002.1 GCA_014799365.1 Oscillospiraceae bacterium | reverse complement strand
TAGGGCGTATCTGAAAACTAAGCAATTTTGTACAATTTCGCTAAATGCGTGGCGATTTCAAGGAAAAAAGCGCAGGAATACTCTCGTATTCCGAGCATTTTTGACGCAGAAAGCGTCCGCAGTTAGTAGAAATTGTGCAAATTGCGACTTTTCAGATAGCCCCTGGTATAAAAAAGATATAACCCGTCAAAAACCAAGGAAAAGCAAGGTTTTGGCGGGTTGTTATTATAATTTTGTTTCTTTCAAGTACCTTTTAAGCAGGAACGCGCAAAAATACGGAAATGTATAAATGTTATTGCTGTACCCTATATTCCCGCCCGTAAGTTTGATGCCGCATCTGATATCGGGATAGCGTTCCGATTCGATAAGGGTTTTTAAGGACTTTGACCTGCCGCTTGTCGCTTTCACTTCTACGGGTACAAGCAGATCGCTTGTCCGCACAAAAAAGTCCTCCTCCAATATGGAATCCTCACGCTTATAATAGTACAGCGAATAACCGCTTTTCACCAAAGCCTCACCCACGATGTTCTCGTATAACGCCCCCTTATAAACTCCCAGATTTTTGTTGGCGCGCAAATCCTCCTGTGCCTCCTCGTCAAGCATAGCCACCAGCAAGCCCGTGTCCGCAAAATACAGCTTGTACTTGTCACTGTCATAATTTCCGCCCAATGGCAGCTCGGGAAAGCTCATACAATAGCAAATATTCACCATACCCGCGTCCACAAGCCACTCTATACACCCGCGGTAATCCTTAAAACGCGCACCCGAAGCCACTTTTGAAATTTGAAACTTTTTGTTGTCTTTGGCAAGCTGGGGAGTGATTCTGTTGAACACATTCAGTATACGGGTTTGGTCGATTCCCTCCGCGTATTTTCGTATATCCTCCTTATAGTCGGCGATCAGCTGCCGCTGCGCTTCAAGAGAACCCTCAAAGGTTCCCCTGATTATATAATCTCTCACCACCGCCGGCATACCACCCAATACACAGTAATCGAGAAACAGGGCGCGGCAGACGGAAAGCTCCGTTTCACTTAAAGGCGTAAGCTCCTCCATATGTCCGAGCAGGTTTTCTATAAACATATCATCATAGCCCTTGGCCCATAAAAACTCCTCAAAATCCATCGAGTACATCACATAATCGCTTTTATACCCTACGCTGTTGCTTTCAATTTTCCGATAGTTAATGCCGAGCATGGAGCCGCTGCATATCACGTCAAACCGCCCGTCCTGCTTAAAGAATTTCAGCGAGGTAGCTATATCGGGGAATTTTTGCACCTCATCAAAGAAAATAAGCGTTTTCCCGCTGACAAATCGTTTCGACGGATCGAGCAGGGAAATGTTTCTGATAATATCCTCGGTCTTATAGCCGTCCGTTGTTATTGCTTCGTACTTAGGCTCTTCAACAAAATTTATTTCTATTACGCTTTCGTAATTTTCGGCTGCAAAGCGGCGAATTGTTTCGGTTTTTCCCACCTGCCGAGAGCCTTTTATAATCAGCGGCTTTCTGTCGGAATTGTTTTTCCATTCCGCTAAAAATCGATCGGCTTTTCGCGCCATATACATAGACGGCACCTCCTGTCCAACATATAATACTAATATCCATTTAAAAAGTAGACAAGCTACTTTTTAAATGCGCTGCCGCAATAGCGGCAGCGTGAGGGAGCTTCGCTCCCTCAGATATTGTATTGAACGTACATATCCGCCGCCCTTGGCGGTCCTTCGGCAAAGCCGAAGGATTTGGACAGTAGATTTTATCTACTGTCCAAACGGATATTAGTATAATACAATAATCACAACGAAAAGTCAAGTCGATAATGCGATTTTTAGAACGAATTTTGTCGAATTTCTACAAAAATCACAACCAATTATACCGATAACAAAACAAGGCTGCCGCTCAGAAATTCGGTCATTGGCGACAGCCTTGTTGATTTTTTTATTATTCCTGCACCTTTTTCTTTCTTCCTCTTGTTGCCGCAGGCTTGGACGCGGAGGGAGACTTTCCGCTGAGTATTTTTTCAACTCCCGCGTTTATTGCTCTGTAATCCTCCTTAAGCTTCTCAAGAAGCTCTACGCCGTCCTTTTCGATATGATAGTACACTCTTGTGCGGCGTTTACCGCTGAGCTTCTTATAATCGCTGATAGCGTTCTTTTCGATCAGGCGGTACAGTGTGGGATACATTGAACCCTCGGTAATATCAAACTGGCCCTCGCTTCTCTGATTGATCTCCTGAGCAAGCTGATATCCGTACATATCCTCCTGTGTAAGCAGGTAAAGAATAAGCATTTCAATAGAGCCGCGCTTAAAATTTTCTCTTATGCCCATGATTAACTCCTTTCAAACTGTACAAAAAGAGAATATTTATACAGTCTAATTCCTCAATATGCAATTATAGTATATCATACACGGGCAAAAAGTCAAGTATTTTCATTTATAAATCGTTACTTTATCTTAAACTTTTAAATATTTTTGTAAATAATAACGGCTTAAAAGTCTATTTTACTACAATATTAACAAGCTTATCCGGCACTCCTATGCTCTTTATCATCTGCTTTCCGTCAATAAGCCTTTTGACCTCACCGTTTTCCAAAGCGGTCTGTACCAGTGCTTCCTTATCGAGACCCGCCTGAACGGTAAGCTTTGCTTTTACCTTTCCGTTTATCTGAACCGCGATCTCAACCTGATCCTCAACGCAAAGTGCCTCGTCATAGCCGCACCACTCCTGCTTGTCTATGACCTCCTCGCCCATTCCCGTGTACAGCTCCTCCGAAATGTGGGGAGCAAAGGGATAAAGCAGTATAAGGAAGGATTTGAATTCGCCCTTGGTCACCTTGCCGCTTCCGTAAAATTTATTCAAAAGGGTCATTAAGGCGGCAATCGCGGTGTTGAATTTCAGCCCCTCAATATCCTCGCCCACTTTCTTTATGGTGCGGTGCATTTCCGCTTCAAGCTCCTTGCGGTAGCCCTCCTCGTCCGAAAGCATGTCCTGCAAGCCCCATACTCTGTCCAAGAAACGCTTGCAGCCCTTTATGCCTTCCTCCTGCCACGGAGCAGCCTTTTCAAAATCGCCGATAAACATTTCGTAAAGTCTTACGGTATCCGCGCCGAATTCCTTTACAACATCGTCGGGATTGACCACGTTGCCCTTTGATTTGGACATCTTGGTGAACTGTCCGGGATTGTCCAAATCCTTACCAAGTATCATGCCGTGGCTGGTGCGCTTCATATAAGGCTCGGGAGTGCTTACAACGCCTATATCAAAAAGGAACTTGTGCCAGAAACGGCTGTACAGAAGGTGCAGGGTGGTATGCTCCATGCCTCCGTTATACCAGTCTACGGGCATCCAGTAATCCAACGCTTCCTTTGAGGCAACTCCCGTCTTGAAATCGGGATCGCAGTACCTTAAGAAATACCAGCTCGAACCCGCCCACTGAGGCATGGTGTCGGTCTCGCGCTTTGCCTTTCCTCCGCAGTGAGGGCAGGTGGTATTTATAAAGCTGTCAAGGGTGGACAAGGGGCTTTCGCCCGAATCGGTGGGCATATAGCTTTCCACCTCGGGAAGCTTTAAGGGCAGCTCGCTTTCGGGAACAGGCACCCAGCCGCACTTCTCGCAGTATACTAAAGGAATCGGCTCGCCCCAGTATCTCTGACGGCTGAACACCCAGTCGCGAAGCTTAAAATTGACTTTTTCGCGGCCCTTGCCGTTTTCGGTGAGCCACTCTTTTATTTTTACCTTTGCGTCCTCAACGGAAAGTCCGTCAAGGAAGCCGCTGTTGGTCATTATACCCGCTGCGCAGTCGGTAAAGGCTTCCTTAGCGATGTCCCCGCCCTTTACTACCTCTATGATAGGCAGATCGAATACCTTTGCGAACTCATAGTCGCGGTCGTCATGAGCGGGAACCGCCATTATCGCACCCGTGCCGTAGCCCATTAAAACATAATCTGAAATGAATATGGGTATCTCCCTGCCGTCTACGGGGTTATAAGCGGTAACTCCCTGTAATCTTACGCCCGTTTTTTCCTTGTTAAGCTCCGTACGGTCAAAGTCGGATTTTTTCGCCGCCTTTTCCTGATATGCTTTTATCTCGTCGATATTGGACAGCCTGTCCTGCCACTTTTCAATATAGGGGTGTTCGGGCGAAATTACCATATAGGTCGCGCCGAACAAAGTGTCGGGACGGGTGGTGTATACGGTAAGCGCGTCGCCCGCGGAGGTCTCGAAATTCACCTCCGCGCCCGTTGAGCGGCCTATCCAGTTTATCTGAGACGTCTTTACTCTTTCGGGATAATCCACAAGTGCCAGATCATCAAGCAGTCTTTGAGCATACTCGGTAATCTTAAGCATCCACTGGGATTTCTCCTTGCGTACCACCTCGCCGCCGCAGCGTTCGCAGCAGCCGTTGACTACCTCCTCGTTTGCCAGAACCACCTTGCAGGAGGTGCACCAGTTAACAGCCATTTTGTTTTTGTAGGCAAGGCCTTTTTTGAAGAGCTGTAAGAAAATCCACTGAGTCCACTTGAAGTACTCGGGGTCGGTGGTATTGACCTCTCTGTCCCAGTCGAAGGACAAGCCCAAGGCCTTAAGCTGACCCTTGAATCTTGCTATATTGTTTTCGGTAACGACAGCGGGGTGTATCTTGTTTTTTATGGCGTAGTTTTCGGTGGGAAGTCCGAACGCGTCCCAGCCCATGGGGAATAACACGTTGTAGCCCTGAAGCCTGCGCTTGCGAGCTACAATGTCCATTGCGGTATAAGGGCGCGGGTGTCCTATATGAAGTCCCTGTCCCGAGGGGTAGGGAAATTCCACCAGCGCGTAATATTTCGGCTTATCGCTTTTGTTTTCCGCGTGAAAGGTATTGTTTTCGTCCCAGTATTTTTGCCATTTCTTTTCAATGGCGGTAAAGTCGTATTTCTTTTCCATTTCGGCTGTTCCCCTTTTTGTATTTTCTTTAACAATTATAATACCGAAAACCGCTGTTGTCAAGTTTTTTGCAGTAAACGCAAAGGCTTTTGTTTTTTCAATGCTTTTTGTTTTCGGACAATATAATACTAATATCCATTTAAAAAGTAGACAAGCTACTTTTTAAATGCGCTGCCGCAATAGCGGCAGCGTGAGGGAGCGAAGCTCCCTCATACCAATCCCTTTTTAAACTATGGAAAAATCCATAGTTTAAAAAGGGTTGCACCCTAAACACTAATCCAACAGTTTTAAAAGGGATTAGTATCAGATATTGTATTGAACGTACATATCCGCCGCCCTTGGCGGTCCTTCGGCAAAGCCGAAGGATTTGGACAGTAGATTTTATCTACTGTCCAAACGGATATTAGTATAAAATCAAATCCCGACAAACTGTCATAAAAACGGTCTGTCGGGTTTTGATATTTTTTAAAAAAATTATGCTTTTTAAAGCTTGATTAAGCGTGCAGCTTTTCGCCCCGCTCACAGATGCCATTACTGAGTAAAAACTTTTTCGTTTTTACATCGGAAGCCCCGTTTCCCACCTACTACTGCGCCGCCTTTGTCAAAGCGTCACGGTAAGGCTGTATAAACGCCTCTATCGCTTCATACTTGCTGTTCAGAACCGAAGTGTAGGACGCGTCGTGGAAAGTAACTCCGTCAATAAGAGCCTCGTCGGTGGCGGTCATTATATCTGTGATACCGCTGTCAATACCCATAGCGTTATCAAACACCAGTTCAAATTTATCGGAATGGATCATTTCGTCAATAAGGTCGTACTGCTCCTTGCTGTACACTGCCTTGAACTTTTCTTTTCTGGCGGTGTCACACTCCGGGCAGACAGTCAGAGAATTGTCGTTTGCGGTGAAATCGTATCTGCACCCGGGGCATAAGTCATAATAAGCGGGGTCGGTGGAGGTCTTATAGGCAAGATCCGCAGCCTTTGTTTCGGGATCGGATTCGTAAATTCTGTTTGCCAAAATCCAGTCAACGCCTCCCTGAACATTGGATGCTCCCGCGGGAACCATGTAGCCGAAGGTGTCCGCCGCGATATAGTACTTATCGGAATTGGGGTCCTTAGGCATGGGGATAGTAACTATCTCTCCCTCAAGACCGTTATTGAACAATCCCTGCTGCGCGCTTTCAAAGGTCCATTCGGATTCCATGGCCAGGAACAAAAGGCTTCCGTCCGCAAAGGCCGAACCCGGGTCAACGTAGCCGTCGCCTATAAGCCCCTGCTTGCGCATATCCGAAAGGAAGCTCATGGCGCGTTCAACGTTTTCGTTTCTTAAATTGTTCACAATATCCGTACCCGTTACGTCAAGCATTTTAACGCCCGTGGTGTTGGTGAACATCAGGCCCATCCACTTGTTGCCTCTGAGCCCCTCGTTGTTTTCGGGGTCTTTGTCTACCCACTGAGCGGCAAGCTCTTTAAAGGTGTTCCAGTTCCAGTTGTTTTCCCTGTAAAGCTCCAGAGGATCCTTTAAACCCGCCTCCAGAACCGACGCTCTGTTATAAATAATGGTAAAGCCCGGCATTACGTCCGAGGGAAAATAAAAATGCTTGCCCGCGTAGTCAAAGGACTGAATAACGCTCTTTATGTCACTCCACAGATCGGCGTCCATATCCAGCCAATCGTCCAGCGGCGTGTAGGTGTTTTTTGAAGCGTAGCAAGGGAAAGCGATCCAGTCATATCTTACCAGATCGGGCGAATTGCCCGTTGCTATATAAGTTCCAAGCTTATCCCACCATTCGCTCCAGCTTGCCTTTTCCGTTGTGAGAGTTCCGCCGAAGCGTTCGGCAAAAAGCTGCGCCGTTTCTTTTTCCTGGTCCGCAATATCGTAGTAGCAGAGAGCGCGAACCTCGCCCGCCAGCTGACCTTTGACGTAAGCGGGACCTACGCCGTCCTCATTGGCTTCATCGACCTCGCCTATATCGGCCATACTGCCGTAATCTATCTCATTGTCAAGAGCCTGGGTGGTGGTTGTGGAAGCGGGAACATTGGCCTCGTTAACAGGGCCGCCGTTTTCGCCGCTTGAACACGCGGACAGCAGAATTATCGAAGCGTACAGGATAACAGATAAAATTTTCTTTTTCGCTTTCATTTTGAGTGCTTTCCTTTCGTAGTAATCGCTTATATTTGCTTATATTGTAACATTTTGGGGTATCTTTGTCAAGCGAGGCATATTGTCCGAAAAAGAAAAAACAGTCAAAAAAACACTTGACAACCACCCTTCAAAATGCTATAATATTATCTGCGTTAAATCCCTGACGGGTTGCTCCCCGTTTGGCTGAGAATAAAGAGAAAAGGCGGTGACATGATGAAAGAAGGAATTCATCCCGATTACAAGCCCACAACCATCAAGTGCGCTTGCGGAAACGTGATCGAAACCCGTTCCACAAAGCAGGACATCAAGGTAGAAATCTGTTCCAAGTGCCACCCTTTCTTCACAGGTAAGCAGAAGCTTATTGACAGCGGCGGACGCGTTGATAAGTTCAACAAGAAATTCGGCTTAAAGAAGTAAGGCTTAAGAACAAATCGAAAGGGCTGCGGCGAGAGACCGAAAGGTTACTTGCGGCAGCCCTAAAATTATGCCCGAATATAAAACATATTACCGCCTCCTCTCTCATATAATTGAAGCAGGGACAAGATGCGGACATCTATACTGTTCTCGGGCCAAAAAGGTTCTAAATTTCAGGAGAATAGCCTGAGAATAGTGTTTAAGGTGTATTATTCTAAAATTATTTATCAGAATTTTTAGAGGTAAATTAGAATAAGATTTGTATAAAAGAGAGGACGGGTAATCAATGCTTAAAAACAAGGGAGTAACCGAAAAGGACGAATTGGTAGAGGAGATAGAGCGGCTGTCGGAGCTTATTCTGAAAAACGAGCAGATTTTCAACATGACTACCGACGAGCAGTTGATAGAAGCAGTGATCTACGAGCAGAAATCCCTCAGGCACCGTTTCGCTTATCTGCTGAAAACCGCCAAGGAAAAGGGGATAAAGGTGGATTACATAGACAGGATATAAATTATTAACGGTACATTCAAGAACAGTGCGGCAACACGCCTTGCCGCCAAAAAGAAAGGACTTTTTAAAATGGACGCAGTCGTTTTGGTTTTGGGAGTGCTTGCCATGCTTTTGTTTATCAGGCTTTGCGGAAATCAGCGAAGACCTGTTAAGATAATGCTTGTAAATTCGCTTTTCGGTATCGCCGCTCTTGCCGCGGTATCAATAATAAGCGGGTTTATGGGGTACGGTATCGCGGTGAATTACGCCACCGTCTGGACGTCGGTCGCCTTGGGAGTGCCGGGAGTAATAGGCATATTGGCGGTAATGTTTTTGATTTAGCTTTTTCATATTTAATTTTGCTTTAGCTTTTTTCGTGTTCATTTTTTCTTCCTTTTTCGTCGGCATTATGTGCCGACGATTTTTTTGCGCCGAAGTCAAATTTATCAACAACCAAACAAAGCCACAGCAAAAGGCTGCCGACAATGACCCCGAAGTCACAAGTGGCAACCCCCATATATCATATTGCTCCACCAATTAAATCTTCAAGATTTGATTGGTGGAGCAATACCGCCGATTCATTTGTCTATAATCAGTATTACACCTTTTTAACCTCCGCCCCCTTATAAAAGTACTCCAATATCTCCTCCGCCGTTTTTCCTTCCTTTGCCATTTCATTTGCCGTATACTGGCTCATTCCCGCCCCGTGTCCGTAGCCTTTGGTTATTACCGTAAAAGAGATTTTGTTCCAGATTATCTCAAAGGCGGTAGACCTGAGCTTTAAAATACGCCACAAATCGCCGCCGCTTAAGGTCTTTCCGCCTACCTGCGCGGAGATAACATAGCCGTATTCGTCCCTTATCATGTCGGAAAACCACAGGGAATAGTCAAGAGGCATTTCTATTGCGGGATCGTATTGAAGCAGTCTGTCCCGCACGTCCTCCGCGGTTATCTCGTTCTCCGCGCGAAAATTCTTGTATTCGCTGTCCTTGGGACACTCCGCACGTGCAAGATAAGGCATGGAAAGCCCCCATATATAGTCGGGGTGGGCCGAAGCACCCGCGGAAACGGAGCAGTAAACACTGTAAATGGGCTTGTTTTCATAATATATCCCGTGAGAAGCACCGTAGCTTGCGGCCTCCTTTACTTTGGGAAGATATTTTTCATAGCTGTCGCCGTAGTACTCCTTGGCTTTGGCAGGGGTAAAATAAGGCTGGCAAAGGGAGGTGCTGTCGGACAGCTCCGTACCGTCGGCGCAAAGCCTAAGCGCGTAGGTGTAAGCGGCGGCGGCCTGAGCTTTCAGTGCTTCCTCCTCATAAGATACGTCGATCTGAGCAAAAAGACAGCCCGTTAAATACTCCTCCGCCGAAAGGGTTATCGTGCTTCCGTTTTCGGTAAGAGTCAATGTAAAATCCTTTTGTCCTTTTGCGGGAAAGCTGTTGTTAAAGGCAAGACCGAACAGCTTTGGAGTAAATACGATCATCACCGCCGCTGCCAGCACTGCCGCAATATACTTTTTCATTTTTATCATCCGCCTTTCTTTCATGCCGCCCCGACGAAAAAATCGGTCTGCGCTTTGTCAATATGAATTTGACCAAATTTTCACCCTCAAAATTATTGACTAAACCGCAATAATGTATTATAATAATAAATACGTACTCTTCGGGCGCAGGAAGCGTCCGCAGTTGGCAGAAATTGTGCAAATCGCGACTTATAAGACAGCACCCAATATCAAGCTGCGGTACGTCAATAACCAATACAATTATATGAGCTTGTACGGATTATAGAACAAAGAAAAATATAGGTAACAAACGCGAAAGGAGAACTGCTTTCATACCTTTAGTTAAATATACGGCTATACAGTAAGGTAAAAAGCACAGTATGATTTCATGGAAAAAACGACAAAGCTTCTTCCCATAGCCTCGGTATGCGCCGCGGTCATTGCGGTGATTTTCAGAGTGTTTCAGATTTTGGTGGCGGTGGATTACAACGAAATGGGCTTTTTTGACCCTAACGCGGGTTTTTTTGCCACATGGGGCTTTTATGTTTTTTTGATAATAGCCGCCGCGGCGTTTATTTTCACCGCAATAAAGGACAACAAAAACATGAACACCGCTTTCCTCTGCGATAAAAACGCCCTTACTCCGAAGCAGACCGCGATCCTCGGCATAAGCTTCTTAATAGGTGCCTGCCTGAAATTTTATATGCTTGTCTTTAAATTCAAGGGCATAGGATTGGACTTTTTGGGCGAGGGCGTTATCTTCCTTGTGTTTGCAGCTATCGGATTTGTGCTGTTGGGAAGCCGTAAGATAAAATCGGGCATCGGCTATCTTATGCTGGTAATAAGCATAAGCTACACGCTTAAGGCGGCGGCGTTGTTTATGCAGGATACAATAATAACAAGAGTGAGCGACGAGCTTATTTTACTGCTTTCTTACGTATCGGCCGTATTCTTCTTCCTTTCCCTGGGAAGATTTATTTCCTCCAACGAGGGAAAGGGAACGCGCCATAAGCTGCTTATCTTTGCCGCGGTTTCCGCGTGCCTTTCCTCCTGCGCTTCTCTGGCGGGCTGTATCGCTTATCTGATAGACGGCGATTATATGAAGGAGCATATGGATATTCACCCCGTTTCGGAAATCGGAGTAATAATACTGGCCTTTGCCGTTTTGTTTGTGCTTTACGGCAAAAAAGCGGAGCCTGAAACGGATAAAAACGAAGATGAGAACGATTCCGATGAAATGCCGTCCGTTTAAAACGGGAGCGGCTCTGACCGCTGTTCTTTCGATATGCCTGTTAAGCGGCTGCACCATATTTGACGGCTCCTTGGAGTCGCTTTTGTACCCGCCTAAGCTTACCGAAACGCAGACCGCCATATACAACGCGCTTATTTTAAGCACGGGGGAACAGATCGACCTTGTATACCCCGCGGGGGGAGAATACAGAAGCGCGTTCGTGCTGTACGATCTCGACGATGAAAAAACAGATGAGGCCATCGTGTTTTATCGTGAAAAAACGCCCTCCGACAGCGGCGAAAGCGGATTAAGAATGAATTTCCTGGATCAGACCGGGAACGGCTGGGCTTCGGTAATGGACAGACCCGTTGCGGGAACAAAGATAGAAAGCGTTAATTTTTATAACTTTAACGAGGACATAACCATAGCCGTTACCTGCTCCGTGCTTGCGCAGGCGGAAAAATCACTGAGCCTTCTGAAATATTCCGACGGACAGGCAGAGGAGCAGTTTAAAACCACCTTTAGCTTTATGGAAGCCTCCGATCTTGACGACGACGGCTTTGACGAGCTGTTTTACGTAAGCTTTGACACCGTTATGGGTTACAGCCACGCGCGTATTCTGGGAATAAGAGACGGACAGGAAAGCCCCGCTCCCGAGGTGCTTTCCATGGTTCCCTTATACCGCGACGTGTCCTCGGTGCAAAGGCTGAACCGACAGAGGCTGAACGAAAACGAAAGCCTGCTGTTTATAGACTATTCAAAGGGCGATAACGCTTACGGCACACAGATTTTATTAAGCTATAAAAACAATCTTACCGAGGTTATTTCCGAGGGCTTAAGCAGAAGGGCAAATTCAAATACGCCGCAGCTTTTCAGCACGGATATAGACGGAGACGGCCGAATCGAAGCACCCGTGACGGTCGCGCTTCTCGGCTACGAAAACCGCACCGTTCCGGAACAGCTTTATTCGGTTGAATGGTATTATGCCGACGAAAACAATAATAACACAATTACCAAAAAATGCACTACCTATGTAAGCATCGGCGGAGAATATCTCTTTTATATTCCCGTGCGGTGGCAGGGACTTGTTACTATCGAAAAAAGCGGCGGAACGGTGAGCTTTGTGAAATACGACGAGAGCAATCTTGTACTGCTTTCGATATGCGTTTCGGACACAAGACCCGAAGGCGCAGGCTGGACGCGTTACGGCGACGGGAATGTTTTTATAAAAGGCTCTGAGATCGACGATCCTATGGTTTTGACCGAGGACGAGCTGAATAACTGCCTGCAAATATAAGAACATGTTCTGATTATATTTTTATATTTTCCCGTATGAAAGGAAAACAAAATGGTAACAAAAAAAGTATTGGTCTGCGAAGACGAGGACGCTATACGCGATTTTGTAATAATCAACCTTCAGCGCGCGGGCTACGAGGTAACGGGCGTGGGCTGCGGAGAGGACGCCTTGGCGGAATTTGAAAAGGGCTGCTTTTCGGTGGTCATACTTGACATAATGATGCCCGGCATAAGCGGCTTGGACGCCTGCCGCGAGATACGCGCAAAGGACAATAAAATCGGAATTATCATGCTCACCGCCAAAAGTCAGGAGACCGACAAGGTCGAAGGGCTTACAAGCGGCGCGGACGATTATATTACAAAGCCCTTTTCACCCTCCGAGCTGGTGGCGAGAGTCGACGCGGTGTACAGGCGCATCAGCTCCTATGAGCAATCGGGGAACAGCAAGATATTGACGGCAGGACCCTTTGCTTTGGACACGCAAAGCAGAAGCGTCAAGAAAAACGGAGCGGACATTGAGCTTACCCAAATAGAATACGGCCTGCTGGAGTACTTTATACAAAATGCGGGAATAGCTTTGGACAGAAACACTATTTTGAGAAAGGTATGGCACGACGAATTTTTCAGCGACGATAAAATAGTGGACGTAAACGTAAGACGTCTGAGAATGAAGATAGAGGACGACCCGTCGTCGCCCGCGTTTATACAAACGGTGTGGGGATACGGGTACAAGTGGACTCTTTAAAATTAGCATAATTCGGAACGGTAAAGGTAAAAAAAGTGGCAGCAAAACGAAAAAGCATAGCGACCCGCTGGTTTATAAACAGCTTCGGCATTATAGCGATAATAATGCTTGCGGTAACTGTGGGCGTGTATTTCTTTACGCAGAATTACTATTATAATTCGGTAAGCCAGTACCTGCGCTCCGAAGCCAACGTGATCTGGGGAGTGCTTACAAGGTTTTACGAGGACTCCTCCTCCGACTACTCCGAGGAGATACGCTCCACCATAGAGAGCTTCGACAAAAAGGACATAATGGAGCTTATGGCGATAGACAACAGGGGAAATATCGCGATCTCCAGCAGCGGATTTTCCCCCGACGTCGAGCAGGAAATGCCCGACTATATCGAGGCGGTAAACAGCCCCGACGGTATAGGCGAGTATGTGGGAAGCCTTAACCGAAGCTCGGTAAGCGAAAAGTACATGGCGGTGTCGGTGATATTGAGCCTTGACACCGGCAGCAGAGGTTACAGTGCCATAAGGGTGATGACAAGTCTTGAGGGCGTGGAAAAACAGCTTATGCAGCTAAGTCTCATAACGGCGGCTGCGGGGGCGTTTGTGCTTGTGCTTGTGCTGATCATCGGATTTTACTTTATTAAATCCATAATAACGCCTATCAGAAAAATGGTAGTCTCGTCAAGACAGCTTGCAAAGGGAAACTTTTCGGAGCATATAAGCTTTGAGCGCAACGACGAAATAGGAGAGCTGTGCAAGGCGTTCAACTACATGGCCGAGGAGCTTGCCAACAGCGAAAAAATCAAAAACGATTTTATCAGCTCGGTATCTCATGAGCTGAGAACGCCTCTTACCGCAATAAAGGGCTGGAGCGAGACCATTCTTGAAATGAGGGACGCGGAAACCCTTATAAAAGGCATGAGAGTAATAACCACCGAGACAGAGCGGCTGTCCGCAATGGTAGAGGAGCTGCTGGACTTTTCGCGTATACAGAATAACCGCCTTATGCTTCAAAAAGCCAATACGGATATTTTGGCGGAGCTGGCGGACGCGGTTTTGATATATACCGAAAGAGCCGCCAAAAACAACATTATAATAAATTATCACGAGCCCGACGGCGTGGCGATGATATTCGGAGACAAGAACAGGTTAAGACAGGTATTTTTGAATATTATCGACAACGCGATAAAATATATAGGAAAAGACGGCGTTGTGAATGTGGACGCCGTTCTAAAAGAAAATTCGATAGAGATCAAGGTGGCGGACAACGGCTGCGGAATAAGCAAGGAGGATCTGCCCAAGGTCAAGAACAGGTTTTACAAGGCGAACAATACGGTAAGAGGCTCGGGTATAGGGCTTGCGGTAGCCGACGAGCTGGTTTCGCTGCATTCGGGAAAGTTGGAGATAGAGAGTGTGCAGGGTGAGGGGACTACCGTTACTATTACGCTGCCGACGATACAGAAAAAGGCGGAATAGGATAAATTAAAAAAAATGAGGAGCGGAGGGGAGCGGCGAAGCCTGTTGTAAATAAAGGCAGCATTGCAAAAAACAAAAGCGGCTCCGAAAAAGAAAGGAACAAAAGAATATGGCAAAAAGAGAAAAACCGATACGCCGCACCTCCGTGGGAGGACAGGCCTTGATAGAGGGCATAATGATGCGCGGACCAAGCAAATCCGCTATGGCGGTGCGTACCAAGGAGGGTGAAATACAGGTAGAAACAGAAGATTTGCCCGAAAAGAAATGGTATCAGAAATGCCCCTTTATAAGAGGAATTTTTAATTTTGTTCTTCAGCTTAAGGACGGAATGAAATACATGAACAAATCCATGGAGCAGTCGGGTTATCTGGAAGATGACGACGAAGAGCCGTCAAAGTTTGAAAAATGGCTTGAAGAAAAATTAGGAAAAAGCGTGCTGTCCGTAATATCCGTTTTTGGGGCGGTCGTAGGCGTGGGGCTTGCGGTGGTTTTGTTTATATTTGTGCCAACGTGGCTTTTCACCGCGCTGCAAGCCGCTTTCGGCGAAACCGATATTTCCCCTTTCCGTTCTCTTTTTGAGGGAATTTTGAAAATCATTATTTATATTGCCTATCTTTGGCTTACCTCGCTGATGAAGGATATTCGCCGCACCTATGAATACCACGGCGCGGAGCATAAAACCATAGCGACCTATGAAGCGGGAGAAAAATTGACGGTTGAAAACGTAAGAAAGCATATCCGATTCCACCCCCGCTGCGGCACCAGTTTTATATTTCTGGTATTGGCGGTAAGTATTTTGGTAACAACATTGGTTCCCATAAACAGCGAACAGTTTGTTATATGGTTCGGAGTAAGCAAGTTTATCGCCGACTTGATTAGAGGCGCGTGCAAGATTCTTTTGCTGCCTCTTATAGTGGGAATAAGCTACGAGATAATAAAAATAGCGGGCAGATACGATAATATCGTCACAAGAATAATTTCCGCCCCCGGACTTGCTATGCAAAGGCTTACCACCAAGGAGCCGGACGACGGACAGATCGAATGTGCCATAGCCGCTATAACCCCCGTACTGCCGAAGGAGGGCGAGGAGGATAAATGGTAAGTATACTGCTTAAAAAGCAGGTGCGGACGCTTTTGGAACAGCACGGCAGCGATTCCGCCGCCTTTGAAACGGAGCAAATCCTTAAGTGGGCGACGGGGCTTGACCGTCTTACTTTAACTCCCGACAGCGAGATCGACGGCGAAAAAGCAAAAAAGGCGATAAACGCGGCAAAGCGCAGGATTAAGGGAGAACCGCTCCAATATATATTGGGCGAATGGGACTTTTTCGGACTGACCTTTCGGGTCGGAGAGGGAGTGCTGATACCGAGACCCGAAACCGAGCTGTTGGTGGAAAAGGTATTGAAGGAAATAAAAAAGGACGGTACGGTAATCGACCTTTGCTCGGGCAGCGGCTGCATCCCCATTGCGATTTCAAAAAAATCGGGCGCAAGCTGCTACGGTATCGAGATAAGCGAAAAGGCTCTTGAGTATTTTAAGGAAAATATTGAGTTAAATAAAGTACGGGACAATGTTACTCCGCTTTTGGGGGACGTCTTGGCTCCAAGCGAATCGCTTTTGGACAGCCTGCCCGAAAAATGCGATATAATTACCGCCAACCCGCCTTACCTTACAGCCGAGGACATGCGCGAGCTGCAAAGAGAGGTGAGACATGAACCCGAAACGGCTCTTTTCGGCGGTACCGACGGACTGGATTTTTACCGCGTTATTTTCGGCAAATGGAAAAAAAGACTTGCGGAAAAAGGCGAATTTATCGTGGAAACGGGCGACAAGCAGGCGGAGACGGTTCGGGAGCTTATGGAAAAAGAGGGCTTTTCCTGCGAGATAATCAAGGATTACAATAAGATCGGACGGCTTGTGTTCGGAAGATTGGCAGGATAATAAACATAGCAGGATTTGATACTAATCCCTTTTAAAGCTGTGGGTATTTCGTCAGTTTAAAAAGGGATTGGTAAAAAAACAGTGCTTGCAATAAATCGCAAAAAACAAAAAATAACGTACAGAAAGGCGAATACATATGGCAAAATCATCAAACACCCCAAAAAAGGTCTTCGTAAAGGCCACCACTCCCGAGGAAAAAAAGAAAGCGTTGGATTCGGCGATAGCGTATATCGTTAAGCAGTTCGGCGAAGGCTCGGTCATGATAATGGGCAACCAGAAGTCAAAGCTTAACGTTGAAGCCATATCCACAGGTTCTCTCGGACTTGACCTTGCTTTGGGCATCGGAGGACTTCCCAAGGGCAGAATAGTGGAAATATACGGCCCCGAATCGGGCGGTAAGACTACCGTTTCGCTGCACGCTATTGCGGAGGTGCAGAAAAAAGGCGGCATGGCTGCCTTTATCGACGTTGAACACGCCCTTGACCCCATTTACGCAAGACAGCTCGGCGTCGACGTGGATCAGCTTATAGTATCTCAGCCCGACACAGGCGAACAGGCTCTTGAGATCATAGAGGCACTGGTGCGTTCCGGCGCGCTTGACATAGTCGTTCTGGACTCGGTAGCCGCCATGGTAACAAGAGCCGAGATCGACGGCGAAATGGGCGACAGCTTTGTGGGCGTTCAGGCAAGACTTATGTCCGCCGCAATGAGAAAGCTTACCGCCGTTATCTCCAAATCGGACACCGTCGCGGTATTTATAAACCAGGTCCGCGAAAAGATAGGCGTAATGTACGGCAATCCCGAGACCACTCCCGGCGGACGCGCACTTAAATTCTACGCCTCCGTCAGAATAGAGGTAAGAAGAGGCGAACCCATTAAAGAGGGAGACAAAATATTGGGCTCGCGCACAAAATGCAAGGTAGTAAAAAACAAGGTAGCTCCTCCCTTTAAATCCTGCGAATTTGATATGATCTACGGCGAGGGCATAAGCAAAATGGGCGAGATCATAGATATGGGCGTCGAGCTTAAAATAATTAAAAAATCCGGCTCATGGTTCAGTTATAACGATATGAAAATAGGCCAGGGCAGGGAAAGCGTTAAAAAATGGCTTACCGAAAACGAGGATATACGCGTCGAGGTAGAGGGAAAAATACGCGAGCAGGCGGACGCTTTGTTTAAGACTCTTTTAAGCGGCGGAGCGGACGACGAGGACGGAGGTATCCCGCAGGAGGCTCCTCCCGAAGCTTCGGAGGATAATTCCGACAGCGACAGTTCATCCTCCAAGAAGGCGGCTTCTTCAAAGAGCGGTTCCAAAAAGTCCAAAAAAGCTGTCGTTATCGAAGCGGAGGAGGATTTTGAGGAATTTTCCATTGACGAGATCGACGGAGATTAAAAAAAGTAAAATTAAGGTATTTTTTTTATGAGCTTGTTTGACGAAGAAGAAAAAGAGATAGAATACAGCTCCGAATATAACAGGGCAAGAAAAAGAGCGATGTATCTTTTGGGCAGCCGCGACTATTCGACAGCCTGCTTAAAAGAAAAGCTGCTTAACAACTATTCCGAGGAAACGGCGGAACGCGTTATTGAGGACATGAAAAGGTACGGATTTCTCGATGATGATGAGTATGCAAAAAAGCTTGCGGCTTCTCTTATCAAAGGGAAAAAGTACGGCGTGTACCGCGCCAAGTCCGAAATGAAGCGCAAAGGGATTGACGCGTCCACCGCCGAGGAAGCGTTGTCCGCTTATGAAAAAGAGGATTACTCGGAACAGCTTGTTGCGCTTATTCAAAAAAAATATTCGGATAAAATTCAGGACAGAGACGACCGAAGACGTACCGTTTCCGCACTTGTCAGAAGGGGCTACGGATTTTCCGAAATCAAAGAGGCTGTTCTGACAGTGCTGGAAGAGCAGGCGGAGGAAGAGGACTGCGGCCAAGATGATGATGACGAGTGGGAAAACGATTAAGCTGTCGGAAAAAACCGTAATATTATCTTTTCCCTTGACATGGCACCGAAATTGTGTTAAAATTCAACAAGTGCTATACTAATACTATTTTTCTAAACAAAAAAGTCCGAGAATAGTGAAAAAGGATAAAAAAATGAAAGAAATAAAAGTAGGAATGGTTTCCTTAGGCTGTCCGAAAAATCAGTGCGATGCCGAGATAATGATGGACAAAATACGCAAGGCGGGCTTTAAGCTTGTGGAAGAAGCGGGGCTTGCCGATGTGGTGGTCATAAACACCTGCGGATTTATCCAATCGGCAAAGGAAGAGGCCATTGAAGAGATAATGGAAGCCATAAACCGCAAGGCGGACGGAATAAACAAAAAAATCATAGTCACCGGCTGTCTGGCTCAGCGTTACCCGCAGCAAATGGACGAGGAATTTCCCGAAATAGACGGGGTTCTGGGCTTAGGACACAACGGAGATATAGTTAAAGCAATAAACAAGGTCTTGGCCGATAAAAGAGTTATCTTAAACAGCCCTCTCGGTGAATATAATATCGAGGGGGACAGGCTGCTGTCCACAATGCCCCATTACGCTTATTTAAGAATAGCGGACGGCTGCAGCAACCGCTGCTCCTACTGCGCTATCCCCTACATAAGAGGCGATTTTCGCAGCAGGCCCATGGAAAACGTGGTAAAAGAAGCGCAGCGTCTTGCCGAGCGCGGAGTTAAAGAGCTTGTGGTTATCGCTCAGGACACAACCCGCTACGGCTTGGACCTTTACGGCGAGTTAAAGCTCCCGGAGCTGCTGGATAAGATCTGCGAAATAAACGGCATAAAATGGATACGCCTTTTGTACTGCTATCCCGAAAGAATTACCGATAAGCTGATAGACACAATGGCCAAGCAGGAAAAGATCCTGCCATACATAGACGTTCCCATTCAGCACTGTAACCGCGATATTTTAAAGGCTATGAACCGCGCGGGCGATGAACAAAGCCTGTGGGATCTGTTTGCAAAGCTCAGAAACAAAATTCCCGGAATCGTTTTGCGCACCACGCTTATAACCGGCTTTCCCGGAGAAACGGAGGAGCAGTTTACGGAGCTGGCGGAATTTGTGAACAGCGTAAAATTCGAGCATTTAGGCTGCTTTGCCTACTCTGCCGAGGACGGAACTCCCGCCGCGGAAATGCCCAATCAGGTGCCGAAATCGGAAAAGGAACACCGCGCCGAGATCATCAACGAGCAGCAGGAGGTGCGCGTAAGCGATTTCTGCGCCGAACAGATCGGCAAGGTGTACGAAACGGTGGTAGAGGGCTACGACCGTTACTTTGAGATGTACTTCGGAAGAAACTATATGATGGCTCCCGAGATCGACGGAATGATTTATTTCAAGGGCAAGGGTCTTAAAACAGGTGAATTTGTCAACGTTGAAATTACCGATTCGGTAGAGAACAACCTTATCGGAAAAACTCTGTAAAAAAGGAGAATCAATGTGAACCTCCCAAATAAGCTGACGATAGCAAGAACGGTAGCCGTACCGTTTTATGTGTTATTCATGATAGTAACGGATATACCCTTTAACTATCTCTGGGCTCTTATTATATTTATCGCCGCCTCCATTACCGATATGATAGACGGAAAAATTGCAAGAAAAAGAGGTCTTATTACCAATTTAGGAAAATTTTTGGACCCCCTTGCCGATAAAATATTGGTATCCTCCGCCTTGATATGTATGGTGGAATTAAAGTGGACCTACTCTTTTTTGGTAATNATAATAATAGCCAGAGAGTTTATAGTTTCCGCTCTGCGCCTGGCCGCGGCGGGAAATAAGGAGCATATAGTTATTGCCGCGGGAATATGGGGCAAGGTTAAAACCGCCGTTACAATGGTATCCGTATGTTTAATTACGGGCATGCACATTTTCACGGAAAACATTGTTTTGCTTGGCGATAACTTCCCGGTGGGAGTAATTTCCGATGTGCTTATGGTTTTAAGTACGGTGCTTACGATCATAAGCGGGATCGGATATATATCAAGCTATTGGAGAGTGTTAACGGACAGCGAAAAATAATGAAAACAAGCTAAATTTCGGCGCATAAAAAACAAAAAANCGGCGAGGCCGCCGCTTCGGGCGTTAACATCTNCCTATAAATAATATACCCGTCAAAACCTCATTTTCACTTGGTTTTGGCGGGTTATATCTTTATTGAGTTTTTACATATTCATACTATTCTGAAATTTATGTCCGCACTGCTTACAAAAAGCCGCCTCAATAACATTTGCTGTACCGCATGACGTACAAAATTTCTGCTTGGCGGGTACGGGAGCGGGCGACGGGGANTTCCGTTCGGCATTATCCGCGGCGTAAGCGGAAACAAGGGGCTTCAAAACGGGGGCGGCTGCTTGAACATTTATCGGANACGGTTCTGACGACACCTCGGCGGGTTCGTCCGCGGAAGCGGGTACTTGATCACCTTCGGAAACAGGTACATGGTCACTTTCGGGAACAGATCCGGGCGCATGGTCCGTTTCGGAAACAGACGCCGTATCTTTCTCGGTCTCAACAGATACGGGCGCGGCAGCGGGTGCGGGTACGTCCGCGGATTCGGGCTGCCGATATTGCTGCGGAGGCGGCTGCACGGGCTGAGCGGGCGGCTGACCGTAATACGGCTGAGGCCGCGGTCNTGCGGGCATGGNGGCAATAAAATAAGTCCACGCAATAAAGGTAATATAACCGATTGCCGCCAGCTCAAATATGGAGAAAACAAAGCTTATNACAAAGCCCGCGGAGAAAAAAGCATAGCGGTCCAACACCACGAAATTCGCTATACTGTTGATAAAGCAGACCAATTTAAACAGCGANAGTACCGACAGAGATACCGCAAGAGGAAGCACGCTCCTTTTTGAGAGAGCAAAAAATCCGAATATCAGTGAAATATAGCCGAAAACAACAGCGAAGCAGTTCAGGGACATGGAAAGCATGGTGAGCAACGCGGAAACACCCGTCACTATGTAGGAAATCACGTCGGCATTTCTTTCGATGACCGCCAAAACGNGATTTGTCCTCATAACGGCGGAAACTTTATCTCCGAGAGCGTTNANCGCGTCTGTTTTGCGTTTTTTATCGGCCGCGGGATCGATATACGGTCTCTGAGGGGGAATATACGCGTAGGGAGGCGGATTTNGCTGCTGCGGCTGTCCGTTNTACCGGTCGTTCATAGTACTATTCCTTTCTGAACAAATATCCTGTTCAATCATTTTCGGNATTTTNCGAAAAAACAAATCGGTCGTTTATATCGTTCNATTTAGTATAATTATACTATTTTAGCCCTTTATTGTCAATTATATTGGTTGATTTTATTTGATTACATACTTGAATAAGTTAAATTTATGAAAATATTAAAAAAAGACTTAACATTTTGGAAAAAGTGTGGTATACTAAAACAGTTAATAATCGGATAGTATGTTTTAAAAAAACATAAACATAAACATAAACATAAGCAGCACCGCATAACAGGCGGCTGAATTTATCGGGTGATTTATATGAACAACGACAAAAAAGTAAAATACGTAAAAATAGGCGACGAGCCTGTATCTTCGGCAAAAAAGAAGAAAAAACACAGGGGATCNGTCATTGAACCCGAAAGAATGACCGTNGGACAGGTTATCGCAAAGGGCTTCGGCGTAATAGGCACTACCATAGCCGCTATGCTCTTGGTGATAATAATCGCGGTATGTATTATTATCACGGGACTTGCCCTTTATGTAACTCAATTTGCGGAAACCGACTTCGACGTAAGCTTAGAGGACGCNGAGCTTAATTCGTCTACCTTCCTTTACGCCTATGACGCGGAAGGAAACGANGTCCAGCTAAAGCAGCTCAGCACCGACCAGAACCGTGTGCTTATCGACATCGACGATCTGCCGCAGCATGTCATATACGCCTTTATTTCCGTTGAGGACGCGCGTTTTCTTGAACATGACGGAGTGGACTGGAAAAGAACGGTGGCGGTAGCGGTAAAAATGGTAGTAAGCGGCGGTACCGACGGCGGCTCCACCATAACCCAGCAGCTTGTAAGAGATATTACGGGCGATAAAGAGGTCACCATCGGACGAAAGCTCAGAGAGGTGTTCAGAGCCNTGGAGCTTGAAAAAAAATATACGAAAAAGGAAATTCTGGAAAGCTACCTTAACCGTATCGGCTTTGGCGGCACCTCTTACGGNATCGCCTCGGCGTCTATAAGATANTTCGACAAATCCCCCTCCGATCTCACGATCGCGGAAGCGGCACTTTTAGCGGGAATAGTGCGCTCTCCAACCAATATGAACCCCTACTCCAATCTTGAGGAAGCCAAGAAAAGACAAACCTACGCGCTNGGTAAAATGTATGAATACGGATATATTTCCACCANGGAATATCAGGCCGCGCTGACAGAGCAGGTAAAATTCCGTATGCCCGTAAAGGGAGATTACTTCGGCTACATTGACGAGCGTTATAACGAATATTACGGTATNCAGGACGAAAACGAAGAGGACGATGATCTGTACTACGAAAACGTTTCGTGGGAAGAATTGGGCATCGAGGAAGCCGACTCTTACACTCCCTACAAGTGGAACGGAGACTATACCGTAAGCCAGAACTGGTATGTGGACGCCGCTATAAAGCAGATAATAAGAGACTTGGCGGAGCTGAGAGGGATCACCTCCGACGCTGCGGAGGAGCTGTTTTACAAGGGCGGCTTTAAGGCGTACTTAAATATGGATATGGATATGCAAAACAAGTTAGAGGAGCTGTTCTCGGACCCGTACCTTGTTTTGAAATCCTATAACGACGCCACGGTTTTTGATTCCCCCGACACCGTTGCAAACGAAGCGGAGCTTGCAAGACAAAATACCATTCAGGCTTCCTTTATCATAACGGACTATAACGGAACGGTGCTGGCACTGGTCGGCGGACTTGGAGAAAAGGAGGGCGACAACTGCTTTAACCGCGCTACCATGGACCCGCAGATAATCGGTTCGACCATTAAGCCCTTGGCGGTTTACTCCGTAGCGTTGGAAAACGACATAGTTACCTATTCCACAATGCTTAAAAACGAATCGGGCAAAATTCCCGCCTCCGCTTTCGGTCCCGGACCGTACGACGGTGTGTTCGGATACGATCCCGAGGACGATACCGTGCGCTGGCCTCATAACTACGCGGAGGAGTATTCCTTCGGCGACGAGCTTTATTACCCCACATGGTACGCGGTGCAGGAATCCCTGAACACCATAGCGGTCAACGTTTTAAGCAAGGTAGGCATACAAAAGGCTTATACACAGCTTTCCGAAAAGCTTCACTTTACTTTGGACCCCGTAAACGATATGTCTTATTCGCCCCTTGCATTAGGCTCTATCACCGAGGGCGTTACCTTGACTCAGCTTGCCTCCGCTTACGCGATAATGGGCAACGGCGGGCTTTACTACGAACCCTACCTTTATTCGAAGGTAGTGGACAGCGACGGCAGAATAGTGCTTTCACAGGAAGCCGTAGGCGAAAGAATCATTTCCTCCGATACCGCTTATATTACAAACCGGCTTATGCGTATGGTAGTTGCCGGCACCAATGCCAACGGCTCGGGACGTCACGCGGATCTGGGAAATATCGAGGTAGTGGGCAAAACGGGTACGGCAAACGACGAATCTACATTATCCTTTGTGGGACTTACTCCGAGATATGTTGCGTGCTACCGTATCAGCCGCGACAACCACAAGCCTATTTACAGAACCGACAACTGGAATACCGTTCCCGCCGTCTGGGGAAACGTTATGAAGGTGATAACCGAGGGCGAACCCGCTCAAAGCTTTACTCCCGATCCAAATGTTATTACGATAAATTACTGTACGCAAACGGGACTTATAGCCGGTGACAACTGTCCCGAAACACGTGTGGGATATTACCGCAAGAGCAATCTCCCTCAGCGTTGCGGAGGACAGGATCATGACGCGTTTGTAACCGCGTTCTGGGAGGATTACAGGTCGGAGGATATTCCGTTGTATAATTGATACTAATCCCTTTTAGAGCTGTGGGATTAGTGTTTCGGGAGCAATCCCTTTTTGAACTGTGGGTATTACGTCAGTTCAAAAGGGGATTGGTATAAAAATAGTATTAGGCAACACTGCATTACTCCGTTTTTATTGGCAAAAATAATATGGGAAATCCCTTAATTACCGGAATTTCCCCTTTGCCGCGGCAAAACGGAATCAGAAAGGAATTACCCGATGTACCGACTGACCTCACCCTGTCTTTTCGGCTTGGAAAAAACCCTCTCCTTTGAAATAAAGCGAGCGGGCGGCTCAAATATAACAATGAAGGACGGCAGGGCGTTTTTTGACGGCGACGAAAGCGTTATTGCAAAAATGAATATAACCTCCTCCGTTGCCGAAAGAGTGCAGATCGTATTGGGGGAGTTCAAGGCTCACGATTTTGACCTGATCTTCGAGGGCGCAAAAAACGCGCCTATCGAAGAATTTGCGGGAAAGCTTGACGCTTTTCCAATAGCAAAGGGACACTCCTTAAGCTCAAAAATCACCAGCATACCCGCAATACAGAAAACGCTTAAAAAGGCTCTTGTGGAACGCATGCGGGAAAAACACGGTGTTAATACGCTCCCCGAAAGCGGTGAGACCTTTCCTCTCCACTTCCTTCTGCAAAAGGATATTATGCTTCTGACCTTAGATACTACGGGCGCAAGTCTGCACAAAAGAGGCTACCGCGGCAAATCGGGAGAAGCTCCCATAAGAGAGACCCTTGCGGCGGGAATAGTCGATCTTGCTCATGTAAGAAGCTCGGACAGCCTTTGCGACCCGTTTTGCGGAAGCGGCACCATACTGATAGAAGCCGCGATGAAACAATTGAATATGGCTCCCGGAATGAACCGAAGCTTTATTGCCTCCGAGTGGAAATGCTTCCATAAGGAATTGTGGGAAAGAGAATTTGCGGAGGCAAGGGAAAGAGTAAAAAAAGAAAAAATAACTCTTTACGGCTTTGACGCGGATAGATCTGCAATAGAGCTTGCAAAGGAAAACGCGTGGAAGGCGGGAGTTCAGGACAGCATTGAATTTGCCCAAAGAGAGATCAAGGATTTTGAATACCCGATAACGCCTTTAAAGATAATTACCAATCCCCCTTACGCCAAGCGAATGTTAACGGAGGACGAGGTCGATATGATATACCGTCAAATGGGCGAAAGAATTTTGCCCTTGAATGACAGCAGCCTTTATGTTATCACTTCAAACGAAAATTTTGAAGATATATTCGGAAAAAAAGCGGACAAGCAAAGGAAGCTATACAACGGAATGTTAAAATGCCGATTATACTCCTACTTTGGCGACGAGAAAGCAAAATTTTAACGCGTATTAGTTAAAAAAGCTTTGCAGCCATTCGTACAAAGCGAATTTAATTTCAAAATCCTTGTCGTCTTCTACTCTTCGTGAAGCGGAAGGACTGAGAGTGTTTTTAGGTCTGCTTTTTATTCCGCTTTTGCAGAGAAACAGCTCCTCCTCGGAAATGTCCTCAGAGATAATGTACTCCTCCACCGCCCCCAAGCACAGTGGCGGAAACATTACGCACCACCAGTTTTTGCCCTCTCCGCTTCCTATAACTATGCGAAGCGCGTCATATTCCCCTGCTGGCACTACCGTGCTTCCGTAACGACGGGTGGTGAAATAAGTTTTTTCAACGCTGGCGGTTATTTTGTAGGTATACCCCATGTCGAAAATAAACTGCTGGGCTTTCAGGGTTATTTCCTTTAAGCTGCTTTTGGCGGCGTTTTTTGCTTCCTCGGCGGTAGTACAGCCCTCGAAAATGTAATTCATATCGTTTGATAAGTAATCGCGCAAAGCGTATTTTAGGTTCTGATCCTCCTCACTGTCGGAGTTTGCGAGAATGTGCATGCGAAAAAGCTTTTGAGGCAATTCCTCACAGTCCTGCGCAAAGGCGGTAAAGCTGCTAAGCAGCACGGATACCGCCGCGCCGATAAGCATTGAGATCGTTAAAGCGCGTTCTTTGGATAGCAATTTCATTTTGTTCCTCCATTGTCACATGAATGATTCCGATTGTCTTACGGTTGGAGTATTGGAGAAACTCGGAAATATATACATAATTTGCCAATAAAAAGGGCAGATACGGCAAAAACAGTAGCATAAAAGCTTTTTTAACCGTACAAACCAATTTATTCCCTGCAGAAAATTTGAAAAGATGAAACTTTTTACCAAAAAGACCTTACTACTAAGTGTAAGGCGGAAAGCGAGGTGACGTGATTGAACCGAAAGGGTCAGACCTCTCCGGATACCTACTTTAATACGGTTTACGATAAGACCGTAAGCTCTCTAACCCGCTTTGTTATCAGCAAATGCGGAAATATACTTGACGCAGAGGATATTTTACAGAATATTTACGCAAGATTTTATCAGCGTATTATAAAAAAAGGCTACGACGATATTGAAAACGCCGAAGCTTTTCTGATAAGCATAGCAAAATTCGAGTGCAAGACCTATTACGGCAATCAAAAGCGTCACAGCAATGTTGACAGCTTTTCCGACTATACCGACGAGCAAATGGTAATGATAGAAAACGAGATGTCCAAGACCCAGAAAAATCTGGAGGACGTTTTGTGCGACGAATTGCTTGCGCGCGAAATTTTTGAAGATATAGCCAATACCGACGAATTGACCGGTAAGATCTTTTACCTTTATTTTGTGTGCGATATGAAGCTTAACGATATTGCCGCCGAGCTGGATATGAACCTTTCGGCTGTAAAGAATAAGCTTTACCGTACCATTGAACGGCAAAAGAAAAAATTTAAAATATAGGAAGGAGGGAAGCTTGTGGATAAAAAAGAATTTTACAGACAGCTTATGGAAAGTTATACCGTTGACACCGAAAGGGTAAAACGGGGCGCAAAGAGAAAAAGCAGGAATGTAAAGAGCAAGGCTCTTATAATCCGCAACTGGACCGCCGCCGCCGCTGCATGCGGAGCGGTAACCGCCGCAGCGATCGCGGTCGTTTCCCTCGGATCCGTACCGAATATAGAAAACAGCTCAGGGGGATATGATATTACCGACGGCGGAATGGAAGACGCAATGGCAAGATTTGTGGCCGCCGAACAGCAGTTTGAGGCTTACTCCCTCAGCTATGACGAGGAATGCTTTGATCTGTACGTATCTTTCCGCAAACAGCTTAAGCGCAATGAAATAACAATGGCATTTTCGGTAATCGAGGATTACAGCGATATTTCAATTGACTTGTTCTACACGGCAGAGGGAATAAGCTACCGAAATTCAGCCGATATGGACGATAACTTACTGTTTTTGGGCGCGAAAATATCCGCTCCCGCTTCAATGCTGAGCGAGATAAAGATGCTAAAGGAAACGGCCTTGGTGGAATACGCCTCCGACGAGATCACCGACGACAGCTTTAAGCCCTTTAACAGCGTACCGGCCGAGTATACTACAACACCCGAGCCTGCCAACGAACCGGTTCAGATTTCGGTACCCGATACCACTACCGCGCCTCCCGTTACCTCCGAAACAACGGAAACCGAAGCTCCTGCCGATACCTCCTCTCCCGAGGAAACCTCGGCAAGCGAAGAAACGGGAGAAGACCCCGCGGTTACGGACGAGATCATAGAGGACACCACGACCGATACGGAAGACGTCCCCGATACTCCCGAAGAATATGAGACATTGGCGGTTCCTTTAACGGGAGTTAAAACCGTAAGCTTTATAAACGAAAACTGCTTTGTCGTAACCACGGTGGACAGCATAAGACTGCTTAGCTGCATGGGCGGCGAGATCAAGATCGAGACCACCTATTACGCGTCCGGCGCAAAGATCAGCTACAGCTCTCATGACGGTTCAAGAATGTTTATTATCGCCCGCGACGGAGATAACAAAACAAGGCTTTATTACGCCGACGGTGAAAGCTCATTGCTATGCGAGGTGGACGTAAGCAGCATCACATCAAGCGGTGCGGAATTATCCTCCGTTTCGTGCAGCAGCGACGGAAAGATCATTCTTATGAAAACCGTTTCCCTTGACAAAACGATCATTTACTACGGCCAGCGTTCGGAAGGCACGATAACCCTTGCTAACAAAGAGTACAGCAATCCTGCGTCCGTATTGGCCTACTCGGACGGCATTGTTTATACTGCCGTTACCGATTCCAAGGAAAACACTGTCAAGATTTACGGCGTTACGATTGCGGACGATTCGGAAACGGAGCTTGCTTCTTACAGCGGCAGCTTTAAGTACACCAGAAATCCCGCTGTAAACATGGCATTGATGACCGTTATCGGCGAAAACGAGGAAACAAATATTATCCTTTATAAGGGCAGTTTGATTCCCGTTGACGCAAATCAGGTCGCCTTCTCGGGAATCAAAGACGATACCGTTATGATCGGAGATAAGTACTTTACGGTATCCGACGGAGAGCTTGCGGAAATATCCGCGGAGGAAGCAAGCCAATATTTCGACGCGATCGGCGGCAACGGTTACGAAATATCTGAAACCGGCGAAGCCTCGGTTATAGTTAAAAAATCATAAATATAAAAAGATAAAATAAAGGTAAAATAAGGATCAAAAAACAGTACCGATACCGTTATAGGGTATCGGTACTGTTTTTTGATAATAATAATTATTATAATACTAATCTCTGTTTTGACGGTAGACAAAATTTAACAAAGTCTACCGTCAAAACAGAGTTACACCCTAAGCACTAATATCGGTTTAAAAAGCCATTTTGTCCACTTTTTAAACCGATATTAGTAATAACCTCATCTGTAAGCCGAGTTCTGTCGAGTACGAACATTTATCTACTTCTGCGGTCGCCCGCAGAATCAAGCCGCCTATTTCGGAGCGCGCCGAGCAGACGTGTTGTTCTCCGTACCAATTGGCGTTGCATCGGGTAGGGTTTACATGGCAGCACGGTCTCCCGCGCCCCGGTGAGCTCTTACCTCGCCTTTCCACCCTTACCGCATTGCTGCGGCGGTATATCTCTGTTGCACTTGCCCTAAGGTCGCCCTCGGCTGCCGTTAGCAGCTACCCTGCTCTGTGATGCTCGGACTTTCCTCGCGGATCTCTCCCCGCGTTCGTACAATGAGGTTATTTTAAGATTATAGCATATTATTTTGTAAATGTCAAACGATCTCCGTTTTTTAAGTTTCCCCAAAATTCAATGAAAAAATAGAAAAAGAGGCATAACCAAAAGAAAGAAGCACCTCAAAAAAAATAAAAACAAACAAAGCACAGCATAATTGCAAATTATCGGCATCTGCCAATTGACAAACTTATCTAAGTGACATTTTACGCACATACTTTTTGAAGAAACCAACTAAAAAATCAGCACTACGCATAGAGGGGGGTAAGGAAGGGATTCTTAAGGTGAAACCTAAGGGGGGAGAGTGTCGGAACAAG
>JAAVIF010000001.1 GCA_014799365.1 Oscillospiraceae bacterium | reverse complement strand
TATTTGGCGTTTGCTATTTGCCGATCCGCATGGAGTGAGCGAAGCGAACGGATATGCGAGGCAATTTAAATAAGTTATTATAGTGAACGTCAAAATTTTTTTGACGTTCACTATAAATAACAGGGGCTGTTCCGAAACAAAAAACAGCCCCCTGTTGTCGTTACAAAAATAAATACAGGCAATTATATAATACATCAGAACATCAGAAAGGCATACCCCATGGAATACTTCTTAAACCTTGCTCAAAACCTACCCGAATTTGTCCGTGCCGAAAAGGCAATGAAAAATCCGCTCCGCCCGTCTTTGGTTACGGGACTTGCGGGAATACACAAGGCGCACCTTTTGTCAAGGCTTGCCTACTGCGGCGAGGCTCCCGTGCTTGTTATCACAAAATCCGAAGCGGACGCCGCGAAGCTGGTAACGGATATAAACACCTTAAGCGGAAAGGAAACCGCGCTGTTATTCCCCGCGAAGGATATGACCTTAGGGGACGCGGAGGCGATCTCGGGAGAATACACAAGAAAAAGAATAGAGGTTCTGTACCGTCTTTCCGAGGGAAGTATCCCAATGGCGGTATGCTCCCCCGATTCGGCACTGCAGCTTACCTTATCCAAAGAGCAGCTGAGAGCCAATTCCGTTACCTTGAAAAAAGGCATGGAATACGACCTTACCAAGCTTACGGAAAAGCTTGTTGCGGCGGGCTTTTCACGTTTTGACGCGGTAGAGGGAAGAGGACAGCTTTCCGTCAGAGGCTCGATACTGGACATCTTCCCGATAAACAGCGAAAGACCCGTGAGGATCGAGTTCTGGGGAGACGAGATAGACCAAATGGCGTATTTTGAAACGGACACTCAAAGGCGCGCCGAAGGTATCGAAGAAATAAAGATCGCTCCAAACACCGAGCTGCTTTGCGGCAGGGAAGAATTAACCGAAAAAATAAAGGAATTGATCTCTAAGCAAAAGGGCAAAAATTCCGACAGGGCGATAAGAAAGCTGAGCCGGGATATAGACCGTCTGAAAAGCGGGTTGACCTTGATCGGGGACAAGTACTTCCCTCTTTGCTGCGAAAAGCCCGAAAGCATTTTCGATTATATAAAAACCGCGGTGGTGTGCGAAAACACGGGCTGCGTTGAAAATCTCCGCGCCGCCTGCGCCCAGCACACGGAGGAGCTAAAAACTCTTTTCGAGGAGGGCACTCTTTGCAAGGGGCTTGACTTATACTGCCTTACCAAAGCCGAGTACGCCGAAAAGCTTAACGAAAAATTAAGGCTTTATCTGGACAACTTTATAAGGGGCGGAGGTATTGACCTTGAGCAGATAATTCCCATGCAGGCCAATTCCGTTTCACTGTGGAGCGGCGAATACGGAATTTTAAAAGAACAGCTAAACGATTATCTGGACAACGGCTACTCGGTTTCCGTTTTCGCGGGTACCGAAAAGGCGGGAAAAACTCTTGCCGACGATTTGACAAACGACGGAATTAACGCCGACTATTCCCCCAATTGCAGCAAGCCCGTCAAAAATAAGATCATGATACTGCCCGGAATGTTATCGGCGGGCTTTGATTATCCCGACGCAAAATACGTCTGCTTATCCCACACGGCGGTAACCAGCATAAAAAAAGCCGCTCCAAAGCGGAAAAAAGCCGAAATAATAAACTCTCTTGACGAAATCGCGTCGGGAGACCTTGTGGTGCACAATACCTACGGAATAGGCATTTTCGAGGGAGTTGAAAACATAAAGGACGGTGGAGTAAGCAAGGATTATATCAAAATAAAATACGCGGGAACCGACGTTTTGTATGTTCCCGTTACGCAGCTGGACTTAATATCCCGCTACATAGGCAGCGCGGATATAAATACGGTAAAGCTGTCCAAGCTGCACACCGACCAGTGGCAAAAGGCGAAAACCAAGGCAAAGGCGGCGGCCAAGGAAATGGCAAAGGAGCTGACCGAGCTGTACGCCAAGCGTTTAAAAAGCAAGGGCTTCGCTTTTTCTCCCGACAGCAGGGAGCAGGAGGAATTTGAAAACCGCTTTAACTATGTTGAGACCGACGACCAATTAAGATGCGCCGCCGAAATAAAATCGGATATGGAAAAAGGCTCGCCTATGGACAGACTGCTTTGCGGAGACGTGGGCTTCGGAAAAACCGAGGTGGCTTTAAGAGGTGCGTTCAAGTGCATAAACGACGGAAAGCAGTGCGCGCTGCTTTGTCCCACAACGGTATTGGCGTGGCAGCATTATCAGACGGTTTTAAGACGTATGGAGGGCTATCCCGTAAAAATCGCCCTTCTTTCCCGCTTCGTTACTCCGAAGGAGCAGAAGCGGACTCTTGAGGATCTGAAAAAAGGGCTGGTGGATATAGTAATAGGAACGCACCGCCTTGTGCAAAAGGACGTGGAGTTCAAGGACCTGGGCTTGGTCATCATCGACGAGGAGCAAAGGTTCGGCGTTGCCCATAAGGAAAGATTCAAGGAAATGTTTTCGGGAGTGGATATTCTGACCTTGTCCGCGACGCCTATTCCCCGCACCTTAAACATGGCTATGACCGGAATAAGAGATATGAGCGTTATCGAAACGCCGCCGCAGGACAGACAGCCTATAACGACCTATGTTATGGAGCATGATTGGGGGATAGTGGCTTCTGCGATAAACAAGGAGCTGCGCCGAAACGGACAGGTGTACTATATCCACAACCGCGTTGAAAGCATAGTAAACTGCGCCGCAAGGCTTCACGAGCTTGTCCCCGAAGCGGCTATCGGCATTGCCCACGGAAAAATGGAGGAGGACGAGCTGCTGGAGGTGTGGAGCAAGCTTTTGAACGGTGAGATAAACCTGTTGGTCTGCACCACCTTGATCGAAACGGGCGTGGACGTTCCCAACTGCAACACCTTGATAATAGAGGGCGCGGAAAATATGGGACTTGCACAGCTTCATCAGCTCAGAGGACGCGTCGGACGCACCAACAGGCGCGCTTTTGCTTACTTTACCTTTAAGCGGGGAAAAGTGCTGTCCGAGGTCGCCACTAAACGTCTTGACGCCATAAGAGAGTTTACCAAATTCGGAAGCGGCTTCAGAATCGCCATGAGGGATCTGGAGATTCGCGGCGCGGGCTCTATTTTGGGAGCAAGCCAATCGGGTCATTTAACGGCGGTGGGCTACGATATGTATTTAAAGCTGCTGGACGAAGCGGTAAGGGAACAGGGCCTTGACGAAAATGAAAGCGGAAAGAAGCAGGCGGCAAAGGAATGTCTTGTTGATATAAAAATCAACGCTTATATACCCGAAAGCTATGTGCCAAGCTCGGCACAGCGCATTACCTGCTACCGAAAAATCGCTTCCGTTAAAAACGAACAGGATATGCTGGATATAACCGACGAGCTTATCGACCGCTACGGCGACGTGCCAAAGTCGGTGTACGGTCTGATACAGGTTGCCGTTTTAAGAAGCAGAGCGGAAAAGGCGGGAATAGACGAGATAGTGCAGAGCGGGGAGTATTTATTGTTTTATATCGAAAAGCCCGATTTTGAAATGATAGGTGTTTGCAGCGACAATATGAAAAACAGAATCGCGCTTAACATGACGGGCAGGGTAAATGTTAAGGTTAAGATAAATGAGAGCGACGGAGCGTTGGAGTGCCTGAGAGAGTTTTTGGATAATTATTGCGGGGAGGATAAAAAGGCGTAACAGTATATGAAATGTATTGACATGTATTAAAAACAGTGTATAATAAGTATAATACTAATCCCTTTTAAAACTGTGGATAATTACGTCAGTTTAAAAAGGGATTGGTATAAAATATTATCTCGGAAAGAGAGCTGAATAAAATGTCGGAAAAAATATATACAAAACAGCAGATACAGGATATATTGCAGCCCGTATTTATCAGCCATAATGTAAAAAAAGCCGTTCTTTTCGGCTCATACGCAAAGGGTCTTGCGGAAGAGCGGAGCGATATTGATATTTTGGTGGACAGCGGACTTAAGGGACTTGCTTTTTACGGACTGCTTGAAGATGTTGTTGCGTCGTTAGGAAAGTCGGTTGATCTTCTTGACGCTTCGCAAATTAAGGTTGGTTCACAGGTGGAGAAGGAAATCGCTAACAGCGGAGTGGTGATTTATGAACAGTAAAGATAAACAGGTATTTGAGAAAATACACAATCATATTGTCTCGATTTTGGATTACTGCAAAAGCTGCAATAATCTTGATGAATTTCAGCAGGATGTGATGAGGGTTGAAGCTTGCGTATTCAATCTTATGCAAATAGGGGAGCTTGCAAAGTTTTCCATGAGCGATGAACTTAAATCAGAGATAAAAACCATACCGTGGAAACAGCTTTACGGTATGCGAAACAGAATAGTTCATGGGTATTCGGGTGTTGATATGAGTATAGTTTGGGATACTATTCATATAGATTTGCCTATATTAAAATCCGAAATTCAAAAATATTTGCAATAAAAATTTTATGATAATCATAACATGTATTTATTAGGAGGAAAATCCTAATGACAAAGAAAAAAACAATTATTTTATCGGTCATTGCCGTGATACTTATATCAGCGGCAGTTTTTCTGTTCGTCAGTCCCGTAACCGTAACCTGCAGCAGAACCGTTCGCTTTTATCTGTGCGGCGTTGACGGATACCGTGCGCTTATGGAAATGGAGGACGGTGAAAGGCTGGAGGGCAAATTTGAATACATTGACATGAGTGCCGACATCACTGTTTGCAAAAGTATATTCAGACTTGATACGAGCGGGGGACTCATAATAAACGATATTCACCACACAATCGGTATTTATGAGGACGACTTCGGATACGGAAACGCAGGCTTTACCGATTTTCGTCCCAGTCGTATGCACTCTCATCTTGCAAAAATTTCAGATGATTTTGACTGCTTGGCGGTTGATTCCGTATGCGATCAATCGCATACGGCCGAATACGTTTACGGAAGATTAAGCAGTGATTTGGTTACGGCGGGGGATCTAAAGAAGTGCTTTGATGAATTGGGTTTTAACGGTACTGTGCCGTTTACACCGTTTTATATAGATTATTATGAAGATTAAAGTTTGAAAACGCCTGTCGGAAAATCCGGCAGGCGTTTTTCATAAGCCTATTTATCCGCTCCGTTATGCGCTTTTAAAAACTATACTTTTTTGGTACACCTTTGTTACCGAATTGTAAACGAATTGTAACCGTTTTGTAATTGTATTTTCCGCGTTTTCGTGTATAATTTTAATCAGAGAGGAAGTATAAAAATAAAAAAGAGTGTGGATTCGGGTAAGCGTTATAACCGAGAGATAAAAAACAAATTTCCGCTCTTTGAAACAAGCTTAAAACGGAAAGGAAAAATTTACCGATTGATTTATATTTTTCAAGGCTTGTACATATAATATAAACAAGCCGCGGATAAAGCGGACAGTCGGGTACCGCGTGAGAATAAGCCGTTTTTCGGCGGGACTCATAAGGAGAAAGGATCGGGGAAAATGAAAAGAACGATTTTCGGGGTAATGCTGATGGTTTTCGGCGCAGTAATGTTTATTGCAGCCACCACGCTGTTTGCGGTATCGGCACAGAGCAGCGACGAATATATTTCCGAGACCTCGTCGTTGACGCAGTCGCAGGAGCCTGTGGAAAACAAGGTGTACACGGGAGAATATTACTTAAACGGCGACGCGGAAAAGGAAAGCATTTCCGTTTCGGACAGCAGTCTTACCTTTTCAGACGGCACCGTTAGGGATTATACCTTGAGCGTATGGAAAAATATGCCCGAGACCGACGAGCAGAGCGGGCTTATAACCTACGTGGATTACTGTTTCCTTAAAATAGGCGGCGATAAGGTAAGCTATGATCCCGCGGAAAAAGAGATAGTGTTCGGAGATATGGTGTACAGACTTGTTGGATAAGGCAGTAAACTGATTTAACCGACAAAAAATGAGAAAATAACAAAGAGTGAAGCAACAGACACTCCTCCAATAAACGGAGTTTTATATATAAAATAAAACTTTCAGCAAAACAAAAAAAGCACAAAGAGTACGCAGCTTACCTTTCCGTAATGCCAACCTTATCGGAAAGTAACTGCGTATTCTTTGTTTATGTTTCCCTAAAATTCAATGGGAAAAATAGAAAAAGAGGCATAACAGAAAGAAAAAAACACCTCAGAAAATGAAAAACAAACAAAGCACAACATAGTTGCAAATTACCGGCATTTGCCAATCAACAAACTTATTTAAGTGACATTTCACGCACATATTATCTTAAGCAAATAACTAAAAAATCAGCACTACGCATAGAGGGGGGTAAGGAAAGGATTCTTAAGGTGAAACCTAAGGGGGGAGAGTGTCGGAATAAGCTCCGCAAACACTTTGTCTTTCTTTAATTTCAAAATTGCAGCTGTTATTCATCACTTTTTCGGAGCTTGTTTCGACTTCGCCCCCCTTTGGTGTCACCTTAAGNCCCNCGCGGNAGCGNAAACTGCANCTCGCTTCCGAGNAAAAGAANAGATTACATAAAGNGCAGNTNTAANCAAAGCANAAANNCCNNTTTGTTGNAANCAANAACNGNATATTATAAAACAAACGCAATTTTAAAAAGGNATTTCGCCGACTGAGAAAATTTTGGGGAAACTTAAAATTCTTTGTTTTTGACAAATCCGCTTTTTTATGTTATACTATTAAAGTAATATGCTATAATGAAGGATTATACACTTCAAAAAAACAAATTAAACGAAAATGTGAATAGCAGAGGACGAAAATTAGNAATGGAGCAGANGGCTGTAAAAAACANANGNTTTTCTTNCAGCCGAGATTTGAAAGGAACAGGTATTTTAATGAACAACACCTACAACAACGATTTACAGCCNAAAATTGAACGACTGACCGATGTTTGTGTAAATAACAGCCAGATCGATCCGTCGCTTTACGGAAAGTACGAGGTAAAAAGGGGNCTTCGCGATCTTAACGGAAAGGGNGTATTAACGGGACTTACCGATATTTCCGAGATAAGAGCCACCAAAATAGTGGACGGAGCTTCCGTTCCCGCCGAGGGCCGTTTGTTTTACAGAGGAATCGACGTAAAGGATATTATAAAGGGTTTTATTGACGAAAAACGCTTCGGCTTTGAAGAAGTGACCTATCTGCTTATCTTTGGAACGCTTCCCACGGCGGCGGAANTAAAAAACTTCAAGGAAGTTTTAAACGAGCTNATGACCCTGCCCACCAACTTTATCCGCGATGTTATCATGAAGGGTCCAAGCGACGATATGATGAACAGNCTTGCAAGAAGCGTTTTGACCCTGCACAGCTATGACGACAGTCCCAACGATATAAGCCTGCCCAATGTTTTAAGACAGTGTCTTAAGCTNATCGCTTTATTCCCGATGCTGTCGGTTTACGGCTATCAGGCGTATAACTTTTATATAGAAAAGCAAAGCTTGTTTATTCACCAGCCGAATCCCTCCCTGTCAACGGCGGAAAATATCCTGCACCTGCTTCGCCCCGACAGCAGCTACACCGAGCTTGAAGCTCACGTTCTGGATATAGCTTTGGTGCTTCATGCCGAACACGGCGGCGGCAACAACTCCACATTCACCACTCATGTAGTTACCAGCTCGGGAACGGATACATATTCCGCTATCGCNGCGGCTTTATGTTCNTTAAAGGGTCCCAAGCACGGCGGCGCAAACCTTAAGGTTATGAAGATGTTTGATGCTTTAAAGCAGGAGGTCANGGACTGGANGGACGACGAGGAGGTAGGCGCATATCTNGAAGCACTGCTGGATAAAAGGGCATTTGACAACGCNGGCCTTATTTACGGTATGGGTCATGCGGTATACTCCGTTTCCGATCCCCGTGCGGAGGTGTTCAGAGGTTATGTTGAGCAGCTTTCAAAGGAAAAGGGCTTGGAGGAGGAGTACAACCTTTACGCAAAGGTCGCGGAGCTTGCACCCAAAATTATAGCGAGCCATAAAAAGATGTACAAGGGCGTAAGCCCCAACGTGGACTTTTACAGCGGCTTTGCTTACAGTATGCTGGACTTGCCGCTTGAGTTATACACTCCTATTTTTGCGGTATCCAGAATAAGCGGCTGGAGCGCGCACAGAATGGAGGAGCTGATCAACGCCGGCAAGATCATACGTCCCGCATATATGAGCATAAGCGAAGAAACNGATTATATCAAGCTTGCGGACAGAAAGTGAAAAAACAGCGTTTGATCGATAAAAGAAAGAATCGGTAATGGAAAAGGATATAAAAAAAGAAGAATTTTCAAAAGAAAACGATTTGGAAAACGAGGAAACGGAGGTCGGCCCTGAGACCGAAACAGAATCCGACATCGAAACAGAATCGATAACGGAAACGGAATCCGAGGCAGAAAAAGAAACCGAAATTGAACTGAATATTTCGGAGGAATCAANGGCCGAAACGGAAGCGGAAACAAATTTGCCGTCAAAGCCGAACCCGCCCAAAATAATCGGATATATAAAAAAAGCGGTATGGATAATATTGNTTGCATTTGAAACGTCGGCGGCTGTGATGTTTGTTTCGCAAATGCCTTTGGGCATACGAAATATCGGCGCGATCTTCGGGTTGTGCATATCGGTTTTCGCACTGCTTGTGACCGCCTTTGTCAAGCCCGTGTTAAAAATACTGAAAAAAANGTGGAAAAGCAAAGCGGGAANGCTCGTAACAATAGCGTTTTTCTCTGTTTTCGGATTGCTTGCCGCATATGCCGTCCTGCTGTCCTCTCTTATGGTGGGGGAAATAATGAATACCCCCGACAATCCCGACGCGGTGATAGTGTTGGGGTGCAGGGTGCAAAAAAACGGAAAGCCCTCTCTTATGCTGGGAAGAAGAATTGACGCCGCTTATAATTATCTTTCGGAAAACAAAGCTGTTATCTGTATCGTTTCGGGCGGACAGGGAGAGGATGAACCTATTTCCGAGGGGGAAGCAATGAAGATTGCCCTTGTGGAAAAAGGAATAGAGGAAAGCCGTATTTTTGTGGAGNATAAATCGGAAAACACGCGGGAAAATATCGAATTTTCNGCAAAGCTTCTTGAAGAAATGGAAATTGAAGTAAAGGAAGCGGCAATAGTTACCGACGGCTTTCATTTATACCGCGCAAGCCTTATGGCTAAAGAAACGGGGCTGNATACTACCTCGGTGGCGGCCGACACTCCCTGGTGGCTGATAACGNCGTATTGGTTCAGAGAGTGGTTCGCTTTGTCATCGCTGTTTGTTTTCGGATAAGCTTTGATTACCGCTTAATACGGATCAAAATAAGTTATTTTAAATCAAGAAAGGAATATCNATTATGAAGTACTGCAAAACCTGCGGCGCGGAAAATAACGATGAAAACAAGTTTTGTTTCAACTGCCGCTGCGAAAGCTTTAATGACGTGAAGCCNGCCCCTCAGCCCATGCCCGATCCCAACATGATGAATATGCAGGGCATGCCGCGNCCCACTATGCCGCCTCCGCCNGTTTATGTACAGCCGCCCAGACCTAAAAAGCCTCTGGGAATTTTTGAGCTGCTCACTATTTTGGGCTTTGTTTGCGCAATAGTAGGTATGTTCAGCATCTCCATGATACTGCATCCTCTGGGAGCTATCACCTCCATTATCGGATTCGTACAGGGNAAGCGTTTTAAGGCACTGGCCTTGGCGGGTACCGTTATTTCCATTGTGGGAGGTATCGTTTATACTGTAATATCTCTTTATCAAAACGGATTGCTGCCCGAATGGATCACCTTTGGCGCGTTTCATTGATTAAATGTTAAGAATTTCTTGACAATNATTGACAAATTTTGTATAATTAACATGATAAAGCAGAATAAATTCAAAATATGTCGAAACAAAATTTATCGATACATCGGCATTCTCTGCCGATGTATTTTTGTGCCGAGAGAGGGTATTCTGCAATAATAAAGGAGTGTATTCTTATGTTTTGTACAAAATGCGGCAAAGAGCTTCCTGAGAACGGAATATGCACATGTTCGGCTCAGCCGCCTGTTCAGCAGGAGCCTGTACAGCAAGTGCAGTCAGTTCAGCAAACACAAGCTGTTCAGCAAACGCAGCCCGTTCAGCAGTCCGCTCAAACCGAGCAAACGGGTTCAAAGCTTCCCGACGGTCAGGCTATTGCCGAAGGTGCTAAAAAAGCCGCAAACGCCATTAAAAACAGCCCAATATTCAGCGAGATTTTCGGCACACTAAAGGGCGTGATAATTTCTCCCGTAAAGCAGGTTTCCGCCAACGCGGCAAGAAAAGATATTCTTTGGGTGTTTTTGGCGATCATTGAAGTGCTGCTTATACCGTTTTCTTTGACTACGCTTTTAAGAAGAGGCTTTTTTTCNCTTATAAAGGAAATGGGTCTTGAATTAAAATACGGCGATTATTCAAAAATGTTAAAAGAAGTNGGGGCCTCGGCGTTCAAGATCTATTTTCTTAATCTGATTTCCGCGGTGATCTGTATAATCATCATGATCGCCACTGTAAAGCTGCTTATGGTGATCCTGAGAAAGAAGGTGCCTTTCTTTGCGGTNGCAAATATGGTAACTACCGCGCTTTTGCCTTTTACTATGATGATGACATTGGGNGGTATCGTTGGNCTGTTTTACGCGCCGTACGGACTTGTGCTTGCTCTTTGGGCGGTTGTGACCTTTGTCGTTCTCGGGTATGTGGGCATTCAGAAGCTGGATAAATTTACTGTTTCACCTTTTTGGCCGTATGTAATTTATATGGGGCTGATTACGCTGATCGTTGTCGCTTTTGGCGCGGGTGTTGTCAAAGCGGTCGCTTCGGGAGTTGTCGAGAATCTTTCAAGCAGCCTTTTCGGCGGGTTTGGCAGTTTTTTCTAAAATAAAAACAGGAGTTGTACTATTTTGAAATTAAGATCAAGATTAAAATACATAGCCGTTATGATAACGGCGGCTCTGTGCCTTGTCCTTTCGGGCTGCGGCGCAACGGTGGACACAAGCTTTTCCGCCGATTCCGATTTCAGCGGAAAGAGGGTCATGACTTTAACTCTTTCCGAATCCGACCTTAAGCAGTATATCAAGGGCGGAGCGGCGGCCATCGAATCCACCGTAAAAAAATATAAGCCCGACGCGCTTTCTTACACCTCTAAGAACAGCGGCGGCAGCTTAGTCTACGAGTTTACCCTCGATTTTAACGGGATAGAGGATTACCGCAGCAAGGTTGAAGCGGTATTTAACGCAAATCCCGACAACAAGGTGCAATATAAGATAGAGTTTGAAAACGTTGACTCTCCTTTTAAATCCTCNCTGGCGTTTAACGAGAATTTTACTTCGATCGATATGTTAGGCTGGCTCACCTACGGACTTCAAAAGGAAAGCGTCGTCGATTACAGCTCTACGGACAGCTGGTACGAAACCGGCAGCAGCAAGCTTGTCATCGGCGGCAAGGAGTACTCCGCAAGCAGCCGCTTAAGCATGTCCGATTCGGAAAGCAACTGCGCCGANGAGGTCAAGGTGGAGACCCGCTTTAAAACCAGCGGCAAAGCCGAAAGAATCTTTACCTTTGTGTTTAGCCAAGAAACGATCGGCGCGCTGGAGGAAAAGGGTACAAATCTTCATGATTATTTATTGTCCTTGACGGACGGCGCGGCTTTGACGGAAACCGAAGACGACTACGGCAGAGTAACGTACAAGCTCGAATTGGGNGAGCTTTCACCTGAGGAAATTTCGGCTAAAACCGCTCAGATACTTCTGGACGACAGCATTTCCTTCGGAATATCCGCCGCGGCCGTTCCCGCTTCAAACGGNGAAATGAAAATAACCGTNTCGGAGAAAATAAACGCTTCCGCGTATTTGAAACGGTCGTCGGGTTATCTGGAGTGTACATATTTCATGCCCGACGGCACGGAGGTGTCAAGCGACAGCCCCGTTTATATGAACCGCCGCATGGACGCTGACGGCAATANTTATTTCTCCTATTACCCGGAGGACGAAGCGTCGGAGCTTGTTTTCGCATGGACGCCCCNGTTTGAAAAATACGCGGTCGATATGAGGCTCTCCGGGGATACTCTTGATCTCTCGCTGAAAATGTCCGTTTCCGACACCATGAACGAAACGGCGCAGAGTATTCTTAAGGAAAAGCTTGAAAACTCCGTTGCGGAGGGAATGAAGCTTTCGGATTTCAGCGAGGACGGTTTTAAGGGCTATGAAGTAAAATTCGATTCCAAAGACGCCGCGGAAAGCTACAAAAATTTTGTGTCTTATTACACAGGCAAAAGCGCGGAGCTTAATTTCTCCTCTTTGCCCGCTTCAAACGGTTCTCCCTTTACAAAGCAGAGAATGTACAGCGTATATATGGACGTAAGGGCGATAAGCGGAAACGCTCCCGTTGAGCTTACCTTTGACGCGCCTATGGGCAAAACCGTTCGTTTTACCGAAGGAAGCTTTGATGCCGACGAGGAAGCTCACGTTTTCACAGGCTCATTNTCATTAGCTCTTGTTACCGAAGAGATAAATTTTGTNGGAGTAATTATCGCGATATTTACGGCAACGGCATTTATCGGATTTGCGGTGCTGGTATTGCTTAATCTTAAAACATGGATAGCCGAGCTTAAGAGTGCTTCGGAGACCGCCAAGGCAAGGGCAGCGGAAAAAGCGGCGGCTGTTCAGGCGGCTTCCGCTGCCGCACCCGCTCCCGTATCTGCCCCGACACCGGCCGCNCCCAATGAACAAGCCGTTCCCGCTTCGCCTAATAATACTGCNGAAGNGACTGCAAATACAAATACANATACAACTTCTGCGGCGANTCCTTCGGATAATATGCCGAAAACAAACGGAAGCGAACAAAATCAGCAGGAAGAGGAGGAGCTTATATGAGTAAAAAATCAATTATTTGCGCGGCTCTGGCGGCGGCTCTTCTGATTGTAGCTATCGTGCTGTCAACGTTGCTGTTCGGCGGTTTGTCCGCTCTTCCCGCCGGGGCAAAACAGTTTAAGGGAATAGTGGACGGCTGTTCNAAAATGTCTTCCTCGGCCGTACAAAGCAATTATGGCCGTTCTAACCTTTACAGTGCTCCGTCACTGGTAGGCTGCGAAACTATCGAAGATTACATGAAGTCCTGCGGACTCAGATTNGATTATATGAGAGAGGACGGAAATACCACTCAAAGGGTGTATTTTGTTTCCGCTTCGGAAAGCTCCCAATTTGAGGACATCTTCTTCGGTCAGGGCGAATTCAGCATTATTCAGGCGATGGTTGGCGCAGATTACCTTAATTCCGACGGCGAATCCAAAACCGCGTATAAGAATTTTACGGTTATTTGCNGTAAAAACGGAGGAATATTGGATATTTCCTGATAAAATAAAAAACGCCTTCGGTGTATAATACTAATAACCATTTTGACTTTGATTAAAGCCTGTGTCAAAATGGTTATTAGTATAATACCGTTCCTTTTTTAAAAGTGATCGGTATAAGTACACTGAAGACGTTTTTTATTTTTATGTAAATTTTGTTCAGTTCACAGTGTCCCGCCGAGCCGTTCAATGCTGATCCCTTCTAAAAATGGGGATCAGCATTTCGGGCGCAATCCCGTTTTAACCTCAGATTTTATGGTGAGGTCAAAATGGGATTGATATAAGCAGTGATTTTTTATTAAGCGTATGCGTCAAGAGTGCTGCCGCCGTCTGCGCGGGCCAATCTCGCTGCCGCAACCTTGTTGCTGACGGTATTGCTGTATATACCCTTAACAACGTGTGCTTCCGCTCTGAGAGACGCGGGATCGGCAAAGCCTTGGGCTTCTTCCTCCTCGTTCTCCTCCGCACCGTTTATTGAGCGGTTGGCGTCGCCTAAGTTCTGCGCCTGATCGTCCTGTATTCCGCGAATATCCGATTTAAGCTTTGCGGCTTCCTCTTCCTTGGCCTCTACGGCTTCGCCGCGGCTTACCTCCCATATCGTCTCAAAGTTAAGGGTGTAAATCTTTTCGTCTCTCGGGAAATGCGTTTTAAGCTCTTTATCGGCTTCGTTAACCGCTTTGCTTGTGATGTCCTGTATATTTGCTTCGTCCTTGGACTTGGTCAATACGATCTCAACATCATCGCCTGTGGGTGCGGCTTCCTCCATATCGGCACTGCCTGCACCGCCCTTGCGTTCCTTTTCCGTTAAGCCAGAGGGTATAGTTCTGCGCACAAGTCTTGTATCCTGTTCCGCCTGCTTTTCAAGTATGCCTATTTGGTTTTCCTTGCGGTTTGCGGCACCCTGCTGAATCTCGGAAAGCTTTACGGATTTTGCGGCGGAAAGCATTGTGTTGCTTAAGCCGCTGAGACCGTCGTCCTTTGTAAAGCTGTCGTACTTGGCTCTGCCGGTATTTTTGGAGGTTTCCTCGCTGTTAGGAGTTTTACCTGCGGATTGCTCCTTTTCTTCCTCCTCCAGCTCCTGCTGCCGTAATTCAAGGCGGCGTTGGTTAAGCTGCTGAGTAAGCTCCGCCATTTGTTCTCTTACGCTTTGGGTAAGCTCACCTTTGGTTTTCGCGTCCAGACTGTCGTTTTCCGCAATGCTCTGTACGCGCTCTCTGAGGGTGTTTATTTGGCTTTGAAGTCTTGCTACGGCGTTATCTTCTTCCTCGCCCTTGTTTTGCTTGTTCAGCGTAAACACATTCGAGTTTGTTTTGGAGCTGCTGTTTGCAAGTCCTGTCATGTGTCTTGCCGATTGGGAGCCGGAAGAAATTCCCGTTAAGTGCATCATAATAATTTCCTCCTTTCTTCAAAAAGTCGGGACACTGTGAATTAAATAAAATTTAATATATTTATACGTATATTATATCGGCAGGAATATGGAAAACTTTAGTGTTTATTTTAGTGCTTTTAAAAAAATTTTGCGGAATGATGTGACGCTTTACAAATTATAAGTTTCTCTAAAATTTTCTCAGTCGGCGAAAAGCCTTTTTAAAAGTGCGTTTTTTTACATGCTTTTCTTGGTCGAAACAAGGTTGTGTTTGTGCTTTTTAGAACTGCGCTTTATGCAGCCTTTTCTTTTTCTCGGAAGCGAGTGCAGTTTGCGCTCCCGCGCGGGGCTTAAGGTGACACCAAAGGGGGGCGAAGTCGAAACAAGCTCCGAAAAAGTGATAAATAACAACTTCAATTTTGAAATAAATAAAGGCCAAGTGTTTGCGGAGCTTGTTCCGACACTCTCCCCCCTTAGGTTTCACC